>DASVCF010000132.1:0-4846 GCA_036381735.1 Gemmatimonadaceae bacterium
TCGTCACCGGCCCGCCGTCGGCGATCTGCCGCATGAACGTCGGCACGACGCTGCCACGGCTGCCGAGCACGTTCCCGAACCGTACCGACACGTAGCCGCTCTTCCGCTGCACGGCGCACTCGTGCACGACGTGCTCGGCGATCCGCTTCGTCGCGCCCATCACGCTCGTCGGGCGCACCGCCTTGTCGGTGGAGATGAGCACGAAGTGCGGCACGCGGCACTCGGCGGCCGCGGTCACCACGTTGCGCGTGCCGAGCACGTTGTTCGTCACCGCCTCGGCGATGTTCTCCTCCATCAAGGGCACGTGCTTGTGCGCGGCCGCGTGGAAGATCGCGTGCGGGCGGTACTTCGCGCACACCGCGCGCATGCGCTCGAGGTCGCGCACGTCGGCGATCACCGGCGTGAGGCGCAGCCACGAGTGCGTGCGCTTGAGCTCGCCCAGGATCTCGAAGATCGAGTTCTCGCCGTGCCCCAGGAGCACGAGCCGACCCGGCGCGAGCTCCGCGAGCTGGCGGCACAGCTCGCTCCCGATGGAGCCGCCGGCGCCCGTCACCATCACCGTATGCCCGTGCACGATCTCGCGCACGCTGTCGAGATCGGTGCGGACGGGCTCCCGGCGCAGCAGGTCCTCGATGCGCACCTCGCGCAGCGCCGAGACGCCCACCTGGCCGGCGATGATCTCGAACAGCCCGGGGACGGTGCGCGTCTGCACCCCCGCTTCGCGCGCGGCCTGCACCACCTGGCGAATCACGGCGCCCGTGGCGCTCGGCATCGCGATGATCACCTCGGCGATCTCCTCGCGCTGCACGATGTGCGGGATCTCCGAGAGCGCGCCGAACACGCGGAGGTTGAGCAGGCGTTGGCGATGCTTCGAGGGGTTGTCGTCCACGAACCCCACGGGGATGAGGCCGAGCTGCGCGTTGGTGAGCAGCTCCTTGGCGATCATCTGCCCCGCTGCACCCGCGCCGGCGATGAGCACGCGCCGCTCGTCCGCCAGCCGGTTGCGGCGGGCGCCGCGCACGTGTGCCACACGGAGTGCGAGGCGCGGCGCGGCGGCGACGACGAGGGTGAGGAGCACGTCCATCGCGAGCACCGAGAGCGGCACGCGCTGCGCGACGAGCCCGATCCATGGAAGCGCGAGCGCGCCGAGCAGCATGCTCGCCACGCCAGCGCCGGCGGCGCCGATCGCGATGGCCTCGAGCTCGGGCGTGCTGGCGTGGCGCCACAGCCGCTGGTAGAGCCCGGACGCGTAGAAGATGATGAGCTTGACGGGGACCGCGACCGCGATGAAGCAGCACGCCGTCCAGAGCTGCTCGCGCCCCCAGTCGAGCCCCGTGAAGCGCAACACGTAGGCGAGGGGGACCACCAACGCGAGCAGCAGCGCGTCGGCGAGCAGCAGGTAGCGATTACGAAATGGACGAGCGGACACTGACGGCAGCTCAACGGTAAGGCGCCGGCGGCATTGCCGGCGGGTGCTGCGGTGCGGCGAGTCCTACGGTACGGCGGGTGTTGCGGTTCGGCAGGCGGGTCGTGCCGGAAGGACGGGGAATCTCGCTGAATCCTTGTTCATGAGCAAGTGTTAAGCTTCCCCGGCGCACCTACGCGGCAAAAGACGATCGAGCCGCGCAGAAGGTCACGGCAGTGTGCCGCGGGCGCGGCTGGGAAGGCCGGATGGGGCGAGGGTTGACGAGCGGGACGGAAGCGGCGATGTTGACAACTCGCACTTCCGCTCGTCATCCCGCAAATTGCACGACTTTCATCATCTCCCACCCGAAACTCATCTGCCCTCCGGTTTGCGCGTGACCGCGCAAATCGCGCGGTAGCTTTTGTCCCACCTGGATGCGCCCCGGGCGCGCGGCACATCTGATGTCGAATTGCAGCGAGTTGCACTGGCAGTTGTTGTACACGAAGCCACGCGCGGAGGCGTGGGTGGAGATCAACCTGCGCAAGCAGGGGTACGCGACGCTGCTGCCGAGGGTGAAGCAGCGGAGCGGGTTCAGCCCGCTCTTCCCGCGGTACATCTTCGCGGGTTTCCAGCCCGGCGCGTCGCCCCGCCCGATGCGCAGCACGCTCGGCGTGCTGTACGTGGTGCACTGCGGCGACCACCCCGCGCGCGTGCCGCCCTCGGTGATCGAGGAGGTCCGCCGGCGCATGGACCCGCACGGCGTCGTGCGACTGGATGAGATCCTGACGCCGGATCCCCTGTTCGCCAAGCAGCAGCGCGAAAGGACGAGAGCGTTGGTGAGGTTGGCGCAGGCGGGGTTCCGGGTGCGAGTCGCGTGACCTTGTCATCCCGAGCGTAGCGAGGGATCCCTCGCATGGTTGTCATCCCGAGCGTGAGCGAGGGATCACATCGCCATGCCGAGATTCCTCGTTGGCGCTTGGAATGATAGTGCTGTCCGAGATCCCTCGCTGCGCTCGGGATGACAGGCGCTCGCGATGACAGGCGCTCGGGATGACAGGCGCTCGGGATGACAGGGGGTCGGGACGACAGTCTTCACGGCACGATCCTTCCTACCTCCGTGCCGCTCGACATATTCCGAACAGGGCAATGACACGCTACGAGCAGGTTCAGCAGGGCCTCCGCTCGCAGCCCAGGAGCTGGCTCGTCACGGGAGCGGCCGGATTCATCGGGTCGAACCTCGTGGAGCATCTGCTCGGGCTGGGGCAGCGAGTGGTGGGGCTCGACAACTTCGCGACGGGGCACCGGCGCAACCTGGATGACGTGCGCGAGCGCGTGGGCGATGCCGCGTGGTCGCGCTTCCGTTTCATCGAAGGCGACATCCGCGATCTCGACACGTGCCGCGAGGCGTGCGCGGGGGTGGAGCTCGTGCTGCACCAGGCGGCGCTCGGGAGCGTACCGCGGTCGATCGAGGATCCCATCAGCAGCAACCAGGCGAACATCGATGGGTTCCTGCACATGCTCGTGGCCGCGCGCGATGCGGGGGTGCATCGCTTCGTGTACGCGGCGTCGAGCGCGACGTACGGCGATCATCCCGGGCTGCCGAAGGTGGAAGACAAGATCGGGAAGCCGCTTTCGCCCTACGGGCTCACGAAGCTCGTGAACGAGCTGTACGCGGAAATCTTCGCTCGGGTGTACGGTTATCGCACGATCGGGCTGCGCTACTTCAACGTGTTCGGCCGCCGGCAGGACCCGAACGGCGCGTACGCGGCGGTGATTCCACGGTGGGTGGGCGAGCTGCTCACGGGGCAGCGGTGCCGCATCAACGGCGACGGGGAGACGAGCCGCGATTTCTGCTATATAGACAACGTGATCCAGGCGAACATCCTCGCCGCGACGGTGGAGGATGAGGCGGCCACGGACCAAGTGTACAACGTGGCGTACGGCGACCGCACGACGTTGAACGAGTTGTACCGTCTCATTCGCGACGGGCTCTCGGCGTATCGCGGCGATGTGGCGGGGAGAGAGCCGGTGTACGGCGACTTCCGCGCGGGAGATGTGCGGCACTCGCAGGCGGACATCTCGAAGGCGCGGCGGCTGTTGGGGTACGAGCCCACGCACACGGCGGCCGAGGGGTTGGCGGAGACGCTGGCGTGGTACGCGACGGAAGGGCACGCGGCGGTGGGGGCGGGGGATTCCTCGCTGCGCTCGGAATGACAGGGACTGCGCTCGGGATGACAGCGCGCTCGGAATGATTTCCGCTGCGCTGGGAGTGACGGTGGGCGCGGCGAGACGGCATGGGTAGGTGTAATATTCGGCGGACAACGACCGTCGCGGACGGGAGCAGATCAATGCGTTGGCAAGATTACATCTCAGTAGATCCCGCGATCTGCCATGGGAAGGCGTGCATTCGCGGTACGCGGATCCTCGTGGCGGTCGTGCTGGCCAATCTGGCGGCCGGCGTCTCGCGTGACGAGCTCCTGCGCTCGTACCCCGGCCTGAGCGCTGAAGCTATCCAGGCCGCGCTCGCCTACGCGTCCGAGTTGGCCCAGGAGCGCGTCGTGGCGCTACCAGCTTGATTGCACAGGCGCACCATACTTCGCGGATCTCCGGTCGTATCCGCCGGTCGAGTATCCGGGAATCATCGTGTTTCGCCCTGCACAGCCGGACAAGGAGCACGTCCTACGGCTCGTGGCGCGCACAATTCCGGTACTGGAGCGCGAAGCAGTGGCGCAGTCTCTCTGGATTGTCGAGGAGTCGCGTGTGCGGATTCGCCGCTCAGGCAAATAGCCAATAGGGTGATTGCGATGTCATTCCGAAAAAGTGCAGCCACCGAGGAATCCCGGCGTGGTGTCATCCCGAGCGGTAGCGGATGTCATCCCGAGCGGAGCGAGGGATCTCCTCGCCAGCCCGAGATTCCTCGCTGCGCTCGGGATGACAGCGCGCTCGGAATGACGATGACAGCGAGATCCCTCGCTACGCTCGGGATGACAAGGCAATGAAACTCCTTCACGTCGTTGGTGCTCGACCGAACTTTCCGAAGCTGGCGCCCGTGCATCGCGCGGCGGTGGCCGCCGGGCTCGAGCAGGTGGTGGTGCACACCGGGCAGCACTACGACGACGCGATGAGCGGCGCGTTCTTCCGCGAGCTCGGGATCCCCAAGCCGGACATCAACCTCGAAGTGGGCTCGGGCTCGCACGCGGTGCAGACGGCGCGGATCATGGAGCGCATCGAGCCCGTGCTGCAGAACGAGCGGCCGGACTGGGTGGTGGTGTACGGTGACGTGAACTCGACCATGGCGGCGGCCATCGTCGCGGTGAAGCTCGGGCTCAAGGTGGCGCACGTGGAGGCGGGACTCAGGAGCCGAGACTGGACGATGCCGGAGGAGATCAACCGGATCGTCACCGACCGGCTCGCGAGTCTCTTGCTCACGCCCTCACGCGA
>DASVCF010000133.1:0-54431 GCA_036381735.1 Gemmatimonadaceae bacterium
ATAGCCGGCGAGCAGCCCCTCGGGCGCGAGCGCGGCGAGCGCGTGCGCGCCCCAGTGCGCCACGAGCAATCCGCCCGCGGCGCCGAGGGCGACCATCACGGCGCTCTCGGCCAGGAACTGTTGCACGAGGCGAGCGCGCGAGGCGCCGAGTGCCGTGCGCACCGCGATCTCGCGCCCGCGTGCCGCGGCGCGCGCGAGCAGCAGCCCGGAGACGTTGATGCACGCGATGAGCAGCACGAACCCCACGGCGCCGAGCAGGATGAGGAGCGAGCGGCGTACGTTCGACACGAGTCGCTCGTGGAGCGGCACCGCGTCCGCCACCACGCGGAAGTCGCTGGGGTAGACATCGGGGTGCAGCGTCGCCATGCGCGAGGCGATCCCGCTCACCGCCGCGCGCGCGCGGCGCAACGGGACGCCGGGCGCAAGCCGAGCGATGAAGTTGCCGTCGTACCGGTTGCCGCGGTCGTGCAGGACGGCCGGCGTCATGCGCAGCGGCACGAAGAAGTCGGCCGGGTCGATGTGCAGACCGGGGAGCGGGAAGGTGAAGCTCGGCGGCAACACGCCGATCACCGTCATCGGCTTTCCATCGAGCGTGATCGCGCGGCCGATGATCGTGCGGTCGCCGCCGAAGCGACGGCGCCAGAGCGCGTCCGAAATGATCACCACATCGGGCGAGCCGACGGCGTCCGCATCGGGGCCGAAGTCGCGGCCGAGCGCGGGGCGGACGCCGAGCACGCGGAAGAGCGACGCCGAGGTGCTGAGACCGGAGACGCGCTCCGGTGCGTCGCCTCCCGTGAGCGCGGCCGATTCGCTCTCGAACACCGCCGACGATGTGAACACCGACCCGTCGAGCGTCTTGAAGTCCAGATAGTCGGGCGTGGAGATCGTGCCGAAGTTCTGGCCACCGATCATCGGCAGCCCCTCGCCCACCATCACCAATTGATTGGCGTCGCGGAAGGGGAGCGGGCGGAAGAGTACGGCGTCGACCACCGAGAAGATGGCGGTGTTGGCGCCGATGCCGAGGATGAGGCAGAGCACCGCCGCGGCGGTGATCGCGCGCTCGCGGCGGAGCTGGCGCAGGGCGACGCGGAGATCGGTGATTACACCGCGCAGGATGTCGGACATCGATCGCCTCCGGGCGAATTCGTGGTCGATCTTCAGGCACTCCGTTCGGACGCGCGCGAGATCGCCGAGCCGATGCTCGGCCTCGGCGCGCGCCTGCTCGGGAGTCATTCCGGCGGCGACGTACTCGTCGATGCGCGCCTGGACGTGGAAGGCGAGCTCGTCATCCAGATCGGCGCGCGGATCGCTGCGCCAGAAGCGGAGGTAGCGGTGCCAGAGGGGATTGGACTCGCGCATGGGGTGCGACTCGGGCTCGGGGGCACGCACGGGCTCACGCCCACTCGGGGCGCTCGGTGCTGGTGAGCACCTTGGCGACCGCGGCGGCGAATGCGGACCACGAGCTCGTCTCGTGGCGCAGCTGCGCTCGGCCGCGCGTGGTGAGCTTGTAGAACTTCGCACGGCGGTTGTTCTCGGAGAGCCCCCAGCTCGCTTCGACGAACCCGCGCTTCTCGAGCCGGTGCAGGGCGGGGTAGAGCGAGCCTTCCTCCACGCGGAGCGCGTCCTCGGTGACGTGCTGCAGCCAGCGCGCGATGTGGTAGCCGTGCGCGGGCCCCCAGGAGAGCGTCTTGAGGATGAGGACGTCGAGGGTGCCCTGTAGGAGCTCGAGCGTCTCGGGTGTCGGCATGCGGATTGTCCCCTAGAATGTCTTGGGGGAGCCTACGGCCGTTCCCATAGAATGTCAATGGGAAGGCCATCGGTGCGGCGCGTAGCCCGATGCCCGGAGCCCGTATCACCGTTCTGCGACGGCTCCGCACACCACTGTGGCAGGCGCTCAACAACCGGGCGGTGACAGGCGTCCCGGAGGAAAAGTGATCGTATCACATAAGGCATTGTTACATAGACACTTCCGGCCACTCTCCGCGGTCGCGGATTCGCGCTGGAAGTCGGGAACAAACGGTGCTTTCCGCGCGGTGTTCACCTACTTGTTTCCACATCGTACCGGTCATGGACCAGAGGTCCTAATGTTCGTGTCGCGCAAGCAGCTCACGACGGGCTGCACCGCGCTACTGCTCGCCGCCGCGCTGGCGGGCTGCACTGATGCAACCACGTCACCGCTGACGTCCTCATCGTTGTCCCCCTCGCTGAATCGCGCCGCATCGTCGAGCGTCACCCCCATGCTCACCACGAGCACGCTCTGGGATTTCGCGGACATCCTCATCCCGGGGCAGGCCGGCCCCGTGGACCTGGGCGCGACCGAGACGATCTCGCTCGATGGTCACGGCTCCATCGTTGCGTCGAGCGGCGACGTGCTCCACCACGTCACCGTCAAGGGTGGCAATCTGCCCCTCGACGCATCCGAGCGTGGTCTCGGCCTCTGCCACCCCGGAACTAAGACCACCTGCTCGTTCCCGGCCGACGGTGATGAGGTGGGCGACGGCGGGCCGGGTACGCTCCTCCTGAACTTCAACGGCGTTGAGCCGGCTGGGTCGATGGTGAGGGAAATCGGCCTGGCCTCGCTCCAGGCGAACGAGGGCTACCGCTACGCGATCTCGACCGATGGCGGCGCAACCTTCGGCGCCGAGACGGAGGTCTTCCCCAACAACCCCGACACGCTGGCGACCCTCACGATCGACCAGCCCGCCGCCGGTCTGGTCGTCAAGCTCGAGAAGACGGTCGCAACGGGCTCGCCTGACGATGACTACGATGTCCGGACGGTGACCACGGAGTTCACGACTACTCCGCTCCAGGGTCGTCTGACGGGCGGCGGCGTGAAGGCGGCGGGCGCCGATGGGGAGACGGTCACCCTGGGCCTGACGCTGCACTGCGACATCCTGCTCTCGAACAACCTCGAGATCAACTGGCAGGGTCACCAGTGGCACCTGACGAAGCCGATCACCAGCGCGAGCTGCTCGAATCAGCAGAACGATGCGCCGCCTCCGGCGTCACCGATCGACACGTTCGTCGGCACCGCGTTCGGTACGCTTGACGGCGTGAAGAACTCGAAGATCGAGTTCAACTTCCAGGATCACGGAGAGCCGGGCACGAACGACATGGTCGAGCTGACGATCTATGAGCCGGGGAGCTCCACGGTCGCGCTGAACGTCCCGCTCCAGGCGATCAACGTCGGGAACTTGCAGATGCACTACGATCAGCCACACGGATCCCATCCGTAACCCTGTGGGCCGCGGCATCCTGACGAAAAGCGCCCCCCGGTATCGTGATACCGGGGGGCGCTTTTCGTCACGGAGTCCGCCGCTTATGGCATAGCCGCTCATGGGATCCCGCTGAAGTCCGCTGTCCCGACCCTTACCACCGTCCCGCCGCGCGGCGGGCGGCCCTGCGTCGTGTGAGTCGTGTCGCTCAGCGGGGCGGTCTCGGTCCAGATGCCGTACACGCGATGATCGTAGGCGGTGAGCCAGGTGTAGTCGCCGAGGAACGCCGTTTGGCCGCTGAAGGGCGTGGTGGTCCACGCGTAGTTCGTGAAGGTCCTGGCGCCGTCCGTCGAGCGCGCGAGCGTCATGCGCGTCTCGCGGTTCGCGGGATCGTCGCGCCGGTCGTAGAACTGGAGGTACACGTCGCCGGTGATCGGGTCGACGGCCATCCACTGGAAGAATTGATCGAGACCGTCGTGCATGGCATCGCTGTTCACGCGCACCGGCGACGACCAGCTCGTCCCGTGATCGCGCGACGAGGCGACGAAGACATCCACGTCGCCGTTCCGGTAGTCGCTCCACGAGACGTAGACCGTTCCGTTGTGCGGGTCGATTCCGACCTGCGGAAAGCCCATCACGCGCGCGACGCCGGTGACGTTCCCGAAGTACGGCGGGCCCGTCTCGATGATCGAGCGCGAGGGCGCGAAGGTGCGCCCGCCGTCGCGCGAAGTGGTGAAGGCGATCGTGCCGCCATCGCTCCACACGGCGTAGATCGTCCCATCCGGCGCCACGGTGCCGATGAAGCCGACGAGCGAGCCGTTGTCATCGCGCGGCAAGCCGGCGTGCGTGCTGATGCGGATCGGCGTCGACCACGTGCGCCCCGCGTCGGTGGAGCGCGCGAAGAGCATGATCGACTTGTCGAGCTGCCACTCGATCCAGCCGACGTACAGGTTCCCCGCGTACGGACTCTTCGGCGCGTTGTCGGCGAAGATACGCGGCATGTCCTCGTACTGCATGTTCGGCTCGTGGCCGGTGGGCCACGCCTTCACGGCGACGGCGTTCGGCTCCCACGTCTTACCGCCGTCGGTGGAGCGCCGCACGAAGATTCCGTTGCGCCCCGCGCCGTGCGCCCAGTAGTACGGCGTCCCCAGACGATCGAAGGCCAGGTAGCACAGGTACGCGTTCCCTCGCGTATCGAACGTCGTGGTGACATCGCCCGCCACGCGCCAATCGCTCGGCGCGGTGCCCTCGGCGCGCGTGAAGGTGCGCGCCGAGTCCGTGGAGTAGGCGGCCTTCGCGTTCCCCTGGAAGACGGCGACCACCCGGTTGGGGTGTCGAGGATCGACCGCGATGCTTGGCTCGTTGCCGCGCTCGGCGGGTTGCGAGATGGTGACGACGCGCGCGCCGGGCGCGGGTGGAAGATCGGACTGCGCCGCCGCCGCGCTGCAGAGGAGCGCGGCGAGCGGTGGCAGTGCGAGCAGTTGGTGAAGTCGAGACACGTGTGCTGATGTCGTGAAAGAGATTAGCGATCGCCGTTGGCCGCGCTGGCCGCGAACGACGGAGCGTTGCGATCCGGCGGCTCGACGTGGAGCAGGTTGTGCACGAAGAAGTCCCACCGCTTGCGCACGCCATACTCGCCGCCGAACCCGTGGTCCGCGCCGGGTACCACGAGCAGGCCGAACGTCTTGTGCGCCTTGATGAGCGCGTTCACCACCTGGAAGGTAGACGAGGGATCGACGTTGTGGTCCATCTCGCCGACCGTGAGCAGCAACTTCCCCTGCAGGCGGTACGCATTGTCCACGTCGGACGACGCAGCGTACTGTGGGCCGATGGGCCACCCCATCCACTGCTCGTTCCACCAGATCTTGTCCATGCGGTTGTCGTAGCACCCGGCGGACGCGACGGCCACCTTGTAGAACTCCGGATGGAAGAGCAGCGCGCCGAGCGCGTTCTGTCCACCCGCGGACGTGCCGTAGATCCCGACGTTGCTGATGTCGTACCACGGGTACTTCTTCGCCGCCGCCTTGTGCCAGAGGATGCGATCGGGGAAGCCGGCGTCCTTGATGTTCTTCCAGATGACGTCGTGGAACGCCTTCGAGCGGTTCGACGTCCCCATCCCATCGATCTGCACCACGACGAAGCCGAGCTCGGCCAGCGACTGCATGTCCGTCTGCGGGCTGAACGTCTTGGGGACGAAGGAGCCCTGCGGGCCCGCGTAGATGTTTTCGATGACCGGGTACTTCTTGTGCGGGTTGAAGTTCGTCGGACGGATGATGACGCCCCAGATGTCCGTCTTCCCATCGCGCCCCTTGGCGACGAACACCATGGGCGGCTTCCATCCGGTGGCGAGCAGCGCCGAGTCGTCGGCCTGCTCGAGGCGCATGACCACCCTCTGGTCGCTGGCGCGGCGGAGCTCCATGATCGGCGGCAGATCGACGCGCGACCACTCATCGACGTAGTACTGATGATCGGGGGAGAACTCCACCGAGTGCATCCCGTCCGCATCGGTGAGTGGCGTGAGATGCGTGCCGTCGAAGTCGATGCGGTAGTACTGCACGAAGTAGGGATCCTCGTGCGCGTTCATCCCGCTCGCGTGGAACCAGATCTGCCGCTTCGTCGTGTCCACCCAGTCCACGCCGCGCACCACCCAGTCGCCCTTGGTGATCTGGTTCTTCACCTTCCCCGTGATGCCGTCGTACAGGTAGAGGTGGTTCCACCCGTCGCGCTCCGACATCCAGATGATCTCCTTCCCATCGGCAAGTCCAAAGCGGAACTTCTTCCCCGAGTACTCGAAGAAGGTGGGCATCTCTTCGTCGATCACCGCGCGCGCCTTCCCGGTGTTCGCATCGACTTCGATGACGCGATACACCTGATGGCCGCGCTGGTTGTACTCGAAGGTGAACGCGCGGCCATCCGTGCGCCACTCGAGCGCGGTCACGTCGTACGCGTTCGGGAAGAGCGAGTCGTCGATGATCGTCTGCTTGTGCGTCGCCACATCGAAGAGCACCGGCTGGTCCTTGTCCAGCACGTCGCCGGGCTTGTTGTAGAGCATGGTCGAGTACTTGGGCTGCAGCTGATCTTCCGGCGACGACTCGACGTAGTGCACCTCGCGCTTGTAGCCGGGGAGCACGCGGTACGCCGCGAGGTGCCGCGAGTCCGGCGACCAGGTGATGGACGTCGGGTCGTAGGCGTCGCCCTCGGAGCCATCCAGACTCAGCATGAACCCGTCGCCGCCCGCCGTCGGGCGCACGTACACGTTGTAATTGCGGATGAGCGCCTCCCACGTGCCGTCGGGCGAGACGTGCGGCTCGTTGAGCTCCGGGCGCGGCGACCCGAAGAGGCCGCCACCGAAGGTGAATCGCGGCCGCATCCCGCGGCGCGCGTCGGGGCGCGGGTGCGTCGGCTGGCAGACGTAGTCGGTGACGGTGCAGTGCCAGAGCACGCGTCCCGTGTCGGGCTGCGGCGCGCGGGGGCTGCTGCCCTCCGTGAACTCGATCGCGTGGCCGCTGTCGGCGAAGGTGAAGCGGGCGAAGGGGAGCGTGGTGGCGGTGATGGATTTGCCCATCGCGGAGGTGAGCGCCGCGGCGAGGCGCGCGTGATCGAAGGCGGGGCCCTTCTGCAGCGTGGTGGCATCCACGAGCACGAAGGCATGTCCGCCGGTCACGGTTTTGCGATACCAGAAACGGTCGCCGTGCGCGAGCCAGGTGGGCTCGTCGGCGGCGTCGATGACGAGCCCGTTGGACTTGGCGCGGAAGGCTTCGGCGCGGGCGTAGTCCGCGGTGGTGCCCTGCGCGCGGGCGGGGGCGGGGAGCAGGGCGGTGGCGGACAGCAGGAACGTGCAAGCCGCCCATCGTGCGGTTCTCATCTCAGGTTCTCCTCGATCTGTGTGCGATCTGTGGTCTGCTCGATGCGCATCGTCCGGTGTGCGGCAGCAGATGCGGTCAAAGAACGAACACGGCGGCCGCCACCTGTGCGGCCGCCGTGCAGAGCGGGCTAGTTCGGGTCCCACCACACGCGCGTGGTCATCCCATTGAGGCCCGGGTCGATCCCGGTCGCGGACACGTTGTCGGCGTTCGACGACAGCTCGCCGCCCGGCGTCATGAAGCGCACCGGAATGCTGGGGAGCAGCGCGCCGGGTACGGGCGTCAGGTTCGGGTAGCCTGTGCGGCGCCAGTCGTCCCACACCTGGTAGTTCAGGAAGTTGACGATGTACTTCTGCGTCATGATGTCGCTCAGCGGGTTCGCCGACGACGCCAGCGACGGCAGGCTGGCGAGATACGCCTGAGTGGCCGAGTCGGCCACGCCGAGCTTCTGCATGTTGGCCTGGACGCCCTGACGATAAGCGGAATCCGCTGCCGCCGGGCCCTGCGCGATCAAGAGCGCTTCAGCCTCGACGAGCTTCGCGTCCGCGTAGCTCATCCATGTCAGCGTGGCGGCTGGACCACCGTAGAGCGGATTGATGGAGGAGATGGTCGCTGTATCCACCGCCGCACCGCCGTTGGGCTCACCTCTATACACGCTGTCCGCCCGCGTGAGCGATGCCTGCTTCGCGAGGCGCGGATCGTTCAGCGACTGCAGCAGGTCCACGTAATGCTTCGACATCTGGATGCGCGGATCGACCAGCGACTGGTTCCACGGATTGCGCTGACCCGCCGCGTCGAAGTACTGGAAGTCGGCGTCATCGGCGTTGCTGGCGAACCCCTGCTGCACCGCATCGAGCGCGGCCTGCGCGCGCTGCTGCGTGTTCTCGCCGGGCGCAGTGGAGAGCGTCAGGTTCAACTGCGCCTCGAGCGTGTACGCCAGCTTGGTCCACTTCGTCAGGTCGCCATGGTACAGCAGATCATCGGACCCGGGAACGCGGGCGCTGGCCTTGCCGAGATCGCTGATCCCCTGGTTGAGAATCTTGAAGACGCCGTCGTACACCTGCTGCTGCGTGTCGTACGCCGGGTAGGGATTGGTGGGATCCCACGCCTGTGAGTAGGGCACCGGCCCCCACATGTCGGTGACGATCGACAGATCCCACGCCCAGATGACCTCGGCGATCCCCGCGTAGGCGTAGTCACTGTCGGCCGTCGCCTGCTGGGAGAGGATCCGGGCGTTGTTCATGACCTGATCGTAGGAGACGTTCCACAGGCGGTCCGCCTCCGACGGGAAGATCTCGTACAGCTCGATGCGCATGTTGGCGCGGGTGCCGTTGTACGCGATCTGCTGCATCCACTCGGCGCTGAGCGACGACGGCCAGCTCCCGATCACGCCGGAGCTGAAGATCCCCGTCAGCGACGGGAGCATCAGGTTCTCGGTGACGTGCTCCGGCGAATTGGGGTTCGTGTTGACGTCTAGAAAGTTCTGGCAGGCGCCGGCCGCGCTCACGATCGCGCTGATGACGGCGCATCGGGCCAGGAGCGAGAGTCTCATCGTGGACTCCTCTTAGAAGTTCGCGCGCAGCCCGAAGACGTAGCTCCGGGTCGTCGGCGTGTTGAAGAAGTGGAACGCGGCACCACCGGCATTGTCGGGCCCGACCGTGTTGCCCTCGGGATCGCCGCCGGAAAACGGCGTGTCGATGTACACATTGTGTCCGGTGACGTAGAGCGACAGCGACGAGATGCGCAGCGGCGCGATGACGCGGGTCGGCAGCGCGTACGAGAGCGTGATCTCGCGGAGCTTCACGTAGCTGCCGTCCTCGATGTCGTTGACCTGCACCGACGTTGCCCACGCCGTCCAGTATTTGCGATCGCGCAGCACAGGCGTCGTGTTCGGCTGTCCGGTCGCGGCGCTCACACCCGGGAAGACATACATGTCGTTCCGGTTCTCCGTGACCTTCGCCGTGCCGGCCGGCACGGTGTACCAGAGCTCATCGTTGAGGATCTGGCCGCCGTGCCGGATGTCGACGAGACCGGAGAGCGTGACGCCGCGATAGGTGAACGACGACTGGATGTTGCCGAGCCACTTGGGCTGGATGTTCCCCAGCGCGGACAGCGTGCGACTCGGCATCGGCATCCCCGTGCTGTCCACCAGCACCTGGCCCTGCGCATTCCGCTGGTAGTCGAAGCCCCAGATCACGCCGTACCCCTGATCCTTCATGATGCGGATCTGCGGGTAGCTGTAGCCGGCGAGATAGATATCCTCGACGCCCGGTGCGAGGGAGAGCACATCGGAGTGGTTCTTCGACCAGTTCGCGTGCAGGTCCCACGTGAAGTTCGTCGTCTGGATCGCCGTCCCGCCGAGTGAGATCTCGATGCCGCGATTGCGCAGGTCGCCGGCGTTCCGGAGGATGCTGGTGTAGCCCGTGGCCGCCGACGACGGCACGGAGAAGATCTGGTCGCGCGTCACCTTGTCGTACGCCGTCACCTCGGCGGTCGCGCGATTCTGGAAGAAGCCGAGGTCCAACCCGATTTCCTTCTCGGTGGTGAGCTCGGGCTTCAGCGTCGGGTTGCCGAGGCTGGTGCTCAGGACGTAGCCGTTGACGCCCCCGAACGGAACGTTGAAGCGGACCGGGTCCACGCTATTCGGATAATCCGTGTAGCCCGCCTGGCGGAACGTCGTGGTGAGCTCGTACGGCGGTGCGGCGTTCCCCACACGGGCCCACGACGCACGCAGCTTCCCGTAATTGAGAATGTTGTTCTTCCAGCCCAACGCGTCGGTGAACACGAAGCCCCCGCCCACAGACGGGTAGAAGTAGGAGTTCGCGTTCTTGGGGAGCGTCGAGCTCCAGTCGTTCCGCGCCGACAGCTGCAGGTAGAGGTAGTTGTCGTACGCGAAGGAGGCCTGGCCGTACAGGCCGATGAGCCGCTGCTGCGTCAGCTGATCGCTGGCCGTGATGCGGTTGAAGTTGGCGATGTTGTACAGCCCCGGGATGTTGATGTCGTTGCCGCTGATGTAGTTCGACCGGAACTGCGCTGTCTGGATGTTGTTGCCGAGGAGGCCGGACAGCGTGAGGCCGGGGCGCAGCGTGATCTCGTTCAGGTTGAGGATGAGGTCGTTGTTGATGTTCTGCCGGACCACCTTCTGGTCCCACATGCTCCCCGAGGGGGACGTGCGCCACCACTGCAGATTGGTGTGGTAGGTCCGCTGGTCGGTGTAGCCATCCAGGCCGATCCGGTCGGAGAGCGTGAGGGAATGGGGCAGCGAGAGGCGGAGCTGCTGGCCGGCGATCAGCCGGTTCACGTTGCTCGTGTACCCCTGATTGTTGGTGAGCCAGAAGGCATCGGCCCCGCTGGACTTCGGAAACCCGTCGGAGAAGAACGGCGACTTGCTGTCGTAGGAGATCGGGGCGATGGACAGCCAGCGCTGCGGGCCGTAGTAGCCGTCGTCGAGGTAGTTGTTCCCGTCGAGCGTGTACATCACGTTCGTCGTCGACGTCAGGTGTGACCCGAGGGTCGTCGTGAAGTTGCCCGTGACGCTCGTCCTGTTGAACAGACTGCTCGGCTGGATCCCCGTCTGATGCGTATTCGACACGCCCAGGAAGTACGACCCGGTGGGGATCTGTCCGGAGAGGTTGAGCGAGTTGTCCAGCGTGTGACCGGTCTGGTAGTAGTCGCGGCGCGGGTCGTACGTCGGGATGGCGCTGACGCCGAGCGCCTGGAGGACCGCCGGGTCTACATTGTTCTTGTTCGGCCCCCAGCTGAGCAGCGTCACCGGGTTGGTGCCGGGATAGCCGGGCTGCACGTAGCCGCCACGGTCGAGCGGCAGCCCGTTGCTGAAGTAGCCGTTCTGGCCGCCGAGGTAGGTGTCCTGGTACTGGCCGAAGATCGGGGTGTCGTTCGAGATGTGCGACGAGAGGCTGAACGACGTGCGCCCGGTGCCGCGCTTGGTGGTGATGATGATCGCGCCGTTGGCCGCGCGTGAGCCGTAGAGCGCCGTGGCCGCCGCGCCGCGCAGGACGGATATGCTCTCGATGCTGTTCGGATCGATGTCCACCCCGCGGTTCGTCATCTCGCCGTTGTTCAGATTGAACGACCCCTGGCTGTGGTCGACATCGTTGCTCACGGGAACGCCGTCGATGACGAACAGCGGCTGGCTGTTGCCGAGGAACGAGGATTCGCCGCGCAGCACGATGCGGGAGCCGGCGCCGGGGCGACCGCCGGAGCTGGTGATGTTGACGCCGGCCGACTTGCCCGCGAGCGCGTCGATGACGTCGGGGACGGGTGCTTTCGCGATGTCCTTTCCACTCACCGTCTGCGCGACGTAGGGGAGGCTGCGTTGTTTGCTCTGGACGCCGAGTGCGGTGACGACCACGCCCTGGAGCTGGAGTGGGGCATCCTTGAGGGCGAGATCGAGCTGATGGTCGCCGGGGGCGAGGGTGATGCGCTGGGAGGTGGGTTGATAGCCCAGGCGCATGACGCGGAGCATGGCGGTCTGGCCATTCGCCTGATCGGCGGGGACGGTCAGGCGGTAGGCGCCGGCGCTGTCCGTCTCGCTGGCGATGCCGAGCTCGTCGATGGAGACGCGGGCGCTGGCGATGGGGACGTTGGTGGTACTGCGCACGGTTCCCGTGATCACGGCGGACTGTGCCCAGGCGCACGCGGGGACTCCCAGCATGGTGACAGCCGCCAGCAGCCGACGTAGGCGTGGACTCATAGGAGCTCCTTCTGAGAAAGGGTCAGGACGGCTCGGAGCGACGGGGGATTGGGGGGGTGGTGCGGGTGGGGCGACCGGGTGACGGCACGCATCGCGTCACGTGCAGTGGCCACTGCGGGCGCGGCCGAGGGGTGCGGATATTGTATCCAAAGCTGCGGTGGGCGACATGCTACGGGCGCTACCGGGGGCTGTCAAGAGCGCGGCGCGGGCGGGGGCGCGAGGCGGCGTGCGGCCAGCGGCGCCCCTCGGCGCGCGTGGTCGCGCACTTGCAACGGTCGGTTGAGTAGTGTGCGGGACTGGCGTCGCGCAGGGACGCGTGCGTCGAAGCTCTTGTGCGGAGCGGTACGCAGGATATTGTATCCGCGTCCCCGTCCCCCGGTCCGGCCATCGTGTGCGTCCCGGGCTCGGTGCGGCGACGCGGCAGTGCGGTGTCCACGGCTTGCCTCCTACCACCCTCGCCGGATATTTTATCCAATATGGCCATGCCCAAATCCCCCCAGCGATCCGCACGCGTCGCCCCGAACGCCGACCGCTCCCGGCCATCTCTCCGACCGCCCGTCGCCCGCCAAACCCTCGCCGCCGCCACCGTCGAGGCCATCCGCGATCGCATCCTCAGTGGCGTCTACCCCGAAGGCCAACAGCTCCGCCAGGATGCCCTCGCCGCCGAGCTCGGCGTCAGCCGCATCCCCGTCCGCGAAGCGCTCCGCCAGCTCGAGGCCGAAGGGCTCGTCACCTTCAGCCCCCACCGCGGCGCCGTCGTCTCCAGCTTCTCCGTCACCGAGATCGAGGAGCTCTTCGACATCCGCGCCACGCTCGAGACGGATCTCCTCCGCCGCGCCATCCCGCGCCTCACGGACGAAGACTTCCTGCGCGCGGCCGAGATCCTCGATGAGTACGAGGCCGCCTTCAACGCGCGCGACGTCGCTGCCTGGGGCGACCTCAACTGGCAGCTGCACTCGACGCTCTACGCGGCCGCGAACCGCCCCATGACCATGGGCGTCATCGAGAACCTGCACCACCACACCAATCGCTACGCGCGCATGCAGCTCGCGCTCACGCACGGCGAGTCGCGCGCGCGCGAGGAACATCGCGCCATCGTCACCGCCGCGCGCCGGCGCAACGTCGAGCGCGCGTGCGCGCTCCTCGAAGCGCACATCCTCGGCGCCGGCCGATCGCTCGCCCGCTTCCTCCGCGGCGAGCGCGGCGAGGACGCGCACAGCTCGCGGGCGGCGCGGACGCACGCATGACGCACGCATGACGACACACGACCACGCGCGTGCGCGGCCGCCGGTGGTACCGACGGCCCGCACGCCACATCCCCGCACACCGAGGTTCGTCGCCGGCTGAACGTTCCAGCCCGCACCCCCGCTCACCTCCGCCTCACACCGATGTCCGCTCCTCCTCTTCTTCGCAGCTTCGTACAGGGCACCTTCCGCCCCTCGGTCTCCGATCGCTGGATCCCCGCCGTGAATCCATCCGACGCGAGCGACGTCATCGCGCGCGTGCCCGAGGGCACGGCCGAGGACGTGCACGCCGCGGTGGACGCCGCGCAGGCCGCGCTCCCGGCGTGGCGCACGCTCTCGGGACCCGCGCGGGCGGAGCATCTGCACAAATGGGCGGGCGTCATCGCGGCGCGCGCCGACGAGCTCGCGAACGCGATGGCGCGCGAGGTGGGGAAGCCGATCGGGGAAGCGCGCGGCGAGGTGTCGCGGTGCGTCGTCATCCTCCGCTACTACGCGGGCGAAGCGGTGCGCGAGATCGGCGAGGTGATCCCCGCGCAGGTGGCGGGCGCGCTGCAGTTCACGGTGCGCGATCCGCTCGGCGTCGTCGGGCTCATCACGCCGTGGAACTTCCCGCTCGCCATTCCACTGTGGAAGGCGGCGCCCGCGCTCGCGTTCGGGAACACCGTCGTGTTGAAGCCCTCGGAGTCGTCGTCGCATATGGCGACGCTGCTCGCCGAGACCGCGGCGGCCGCGGAGCTCCCCGCCGGAGTGTTCAACGTCGTGCCCGGTACCGGAGCGACCGTCGGCACCGCGCTGCTGCGCAGCGAGGCGGTGCGCGGCGTGAGCTTCACCGGCTCGTCCGCGGTGGGGCGCATCGTCGCGGGGATCGCCGCCGAGCGGAACATCCCGTACCAGACCGAGATGGGCGGGAAGAACGTGGTGATCGTCGCGCGCGACGCCGACCTCGATGTCGCGGCCGCGCTCACGGCCGCGGGCGCGATGCGCTACGCGGGGCAGAAGTGCACGGCCACGAGCCGCGCGGTCGTCGCGAAGGAAGTGGAGCAGGATTTCCTCGCCCGGCTCCGCAAGCAGGTGGAGTCGCTGCCGCTCGGACCGGTGGATGACCCGAAGGCCGCGGTGGGACCGCTCATCACCGAGCAGTCGCGCGCGCGCATCCAGAAGGCCATCGATGAGGCGAAGCCGGCGCGCCTCTTCGGCGGCGAGCTGCCGAACGACGATCGCTTCACGCGCGGGTTCTACTTCGCGCCGCTCGTCGTTCGCTTCGAGGACGCCGATGCGCCGCTGGCGCAGCGCGAGCTCTTCGGGCCCGTGCTCGGAACGCTGGTGGCCGACGATCTCGAGCACGCGATCGCGCTCGCCAACCGGACGCCGTACGGCCTGAGCGCATCGCTCTTCACGCGCGATCTGCGCACCGCGCTCCGCTACATCAACCGCATCGAGGCCGGACTCGTGCGCGTGAACGCGGACACGACGGGCGTCGATCCACACGCGCCGTTCGGCGGCGTGAAGGGATCGAGCTCCGGCAGTCGCGAGCAGGGACCCGCGGCGCGCGAGTTCTACACCGAGACGAAGACCGTTCAGATCAATCCGTAATCCTCAACATCCCCTCACTCTCTCCCTCCCACCACCACGAGCATGCGCCAACAGGACTGGTACGGCGTCTTTCCGGCGATCACCACTCCCTTCCACGACGATCTTTCCGTCGATCACGAATTCCTCTGCGAGCACGTGGGTTGGCTCATCGACAGCGGGTCGCGCGGCATCGTCGCGCTCGGCTCGCTCGGCGAGGCCGCCACGCTCACGTTCGACGAGAAGGTGAAGGTGCTGCAGACCTGCTGCGCCGCCGCGGGCTCGCGCGTTCCGGTCATCGCGGGGATCTCGGCGCTGAGCACGAGTGAAGCGGTGGCCCTCGCCAAGGAGGCAGAGCGGGTGGGGTGCGACGGCCTGATGGTGCTGCCGCCCTACGTGTACCAGGGCGACTGGCGCGAGACGGAAGCGCACGTCGAAGCGGTGCTCTCGGCGACGTCGCTCTCGTGCATGCTGTACAACAACCCGATCGCCTACGGCACCGACTTCAAGCCGGAGCAGGTCCAGGAGCTCACGCGCTTCAAGAACCTGCACGCGGTGAAGGAGTCGAGCGGCGACGTGCGGCGCGTCACGGCCATTCGCGCGCTCGTCGGCAACCGCCTGTCGATCTTCGTGGGACTGGATGATTGCATCGTCGAAGGGATCGCGGCCGGCGCGGTCGGGTGGATCGCCGGTCTGGTGAATGCGCTCCCGGAAGCATCGATTCGCCTGTTCGACCTCGCCGTGGCGGGACGCGCCGACGCGGCGCGCGCGCTGTACCAGTGGTTCCTGCCGCTCCTGCGCCTCGACACGAAGCCCAAGTTCGTGCAGTACATCAAGCTCGCGCAGCAGGAGGTCGGGAAGGGGAGCGCGACCGTTCGTCCACCGCGGCTCGCGCTGTGTGGCGCGGAGCTCGACAACACGCTCGCGCTCATCCGCGAGCAGCTGCAGACCCAACCTTCATAGCAGCGGCCGCACGCCCCACGCCGAGGAACGCGACATGACCGACGCACCCTACGAGCTCGCGCCAATGGAGATCGTCGACTCGCACACGGAAGGCGAGCCGACGCGTGTGGTGATTTCCGGATGGCCCGAGCCGTTGGGCGCGACGATGGCCGAGCGGCGTGACGTGTTGCGCCGGCAGTACGATGCCGTCCGGCGCGCGGTCGTGTGCGAGCCGCGCGGCCACGACGCGATCGTCGGCGCGCTACTCACGTCGCCGGTCACGCCCGGCTCGCTCGCCGGCGTCATCTTCTTCAACGACGTCGGCTACCTGGGCATGTGCGGACACGGTCTCATCGGTGTCGTGCGCACGCTCGATTTCCTCGGCCGCATCGCGCCCGGCACCGTGTGCATCGACACGCCGGCGGGGACCGTCAGCGCGGATCTCACCGCGGAGGGATTGGTGACCGTGCGCAACGTGCCCGCGTACCGCTACCTCGCGGATGTCGAGGTCGAGGTGCCGGGGATCGGCCGCGTGCGGGGCGATGTGTCGTACGGCGGGAACTGGTTCTTTCTCACGGAGCTCCCCGGCGCCGAGCTCGAGCTCGCCAACGTGCGCGAGCTGACGCGCGTCACGACCGACATCCGCGAAGCGCTCGCCGCGCAAGGGATCACCGGCGCCGACGGCGCGCCCGTCGATCACGTCGAGCTGTTCGGCGCGCCGCACCGGAGCGATGCGGACAGCCGGAACTTCGTGCTCTGCCCGGGCGCGGCATACGATCGCTCGCCCTGCGGCACGGGGACGTCCGCGAAGATGGCGACGCTTCACGCGCGCGGCGAGCTTGGCGCCGGCGAACAGTGGCGACAGGAGAGCATCACGGGGAGTCTGTTCACGGGGTGGCTGGAGGAGTGCGAGGGGACGCTCGTTCCGAACATTCAGGGACGCGCGTACATCACCTCGCGGGCGACACTCGTCTTCGACAAGGCCGACCCCTTCCGGCTCGGCATCCCAGCACGGTGACCCGGTCGGCGCATCCGGATGTCGTGGTCGTGGGCGCGGGCGTCGTCGGTGCGGCGTGCGCGCTCGCGCTGGCGCGTGCGGGGCTGCGCGTGCTCGTCGTCGACGCGGGCTTTCCCGGGTGCGGCAGCTCGAGTGCGGCGATGGGGCACATCGTCGTCATGGACGACACCGAGTCGCAGCTCGCGCTCACCGCGTACTCGCGCCGCCTGTGGGCGGAGATGGCGAGCGAGCTGCCCGCCGATTGCGAGGACGAGCGGCGCGGCACGCTCTGGCTCGCCGCGACCGACGAGGAGCTGCGCGGCGCCGAGGAGAAGCGTGCGCTGTACGCGCGGCACGGGGTGGAGGCGAGCGTCGTCGATGCGAAGACGCTCGCCGAGATGGAGCCGAATCTGCGCCCCGGGCTCGCCGGCGCGCTGCACGTTCCCGATGACAGTGTGCTCTATCCGCCGAACGCGGCGCGTCACTTCGTGCGGTGCGCGCAGGCCCTCGGCGCCGAAGTGCACGAACGGTGCGCGGCCGAGGAGATCGGTGCGGGCACGGTGCGACTGCGCGACGCGAATGGGAACGTCGAAGTCGTCTCGGCCGGCGCCGTCGTGAATGCGGCGGGCGTCGATGCGCCGCGCCTCATCCCCGGGCTGCCGATCGTGCCGCGCAAAGGGCACCTCGTGATCACGGATCGCTACCCGGGGTTGTGCAACTGCCAGCTCGTCGAGCTCGGCTATCTGCACAGCGCGCACACGATGAGCGGCGCCTCGGTCGCGTTCAACGTGCAGCCGCGCGCCACGGGGCAGATGCTCATCGGCTCGTCGCGCGAGCTCGTGGGGCGCGATGCGAGCATCAACCGCCAACTGCTCGCGTCGATGCTCCGGCGGGCGATCGAGTTCGTGCCGGCGCTCGAGCGGTGCAACATCGTGCGTGCGTGGACCGGCTTCCGCCCCGCGACGTCCGACAAGCTGCCGCTCATCGGACGGTGGGAGCCTCTCGAGAACGTGTGGGTCGCGGCGGGGCACGAAGGGCTCGGGATCACGATGGCGCTCGGCACCGCCGAGCTGCTCACCGCCATGATGGTAGGGCGCGAGCCGGCCGTGGATCCCGCGCCGTTCGCGCCGGGGCGGCTCATGCCCGCGCTGTGCGCCGGCGAGGAGGGATGAGCACATGACGCGCCGACTGGAGATCGTGAGCGCATGACGCGCCGAGTGGAGATCGTGGTGGACGGCGAGCGACTGTTCGTGCGCGAAGGCGCGCCGCTGGCCGTCGCGCTCTTCGACGCGGGGCATCGCGCCTTCCGCACCTCGGTGAGCGGCGAGCCGCGCGCGCCGATTTGCGGGATGGGGATCTGCTTCGAGTGCCGCGTGACGGTGAACGGCCTGCCGCATCAGCGATCGTGTCTCGTGCCGTGTACGGCGGGGATGATCGTCGAGACCAGCGCCGATGGGCACGACCATGAGCGGTGATCCGGTCGCAATGAACGGCGCGAGCGCGAGCCGCACGCTCACGTGCGATGTCGCGGTCGTCGGCGGCGGCCCCGCGGGGATCGCCGCCGCGACGCGCGCCGCCGAATCGGGCGCGCGTGTGTTCGTCATCGATCAAGGATTGGCGCCCGGCGGACAGATCTGGCGCCACCTGGATCGTGATCATCTCCCGCCGCTCGCGCGCCAGTGGATTGCGCGGTGCGAGCGATCCGGCGCGCGATGGCTCGGCGGAGCCACGGTCGTCGATGGGACGATGCACGCCGATGCGCCGGGCCGAGTGGATGACGCGCCCCAGCACGAGCTCGCCATCGTGCAGCACGGCCACTCGTTCACCGTCCGTGCGCGGAGCATCGTGCTCGCCACCGGCGCGCGCGAGCGCTTCCTCCCGTATCCGGGGTGGACGCTGCCGAACGTGATGGGCGTGGGCGGTGCGCAGGCGCTGCTCAAGGGCGGGGCCGATGTGCGCGGGCGGCGTGTCGTGATCGCGGGCTCGGGACCGCTCGTGCTCCCCGTCGCGGCAGCGATGGCGCGCGCGGGGGCGACGCTCGTCGCGGTCGCCGAGCAGGCGCCGCGCCGCCGCGTCGTCGGCTTCGGCGCGACGCTCTGGGCGCACCCGTCGAAGCTCGTCGATGCGATGCGCTACCGTGCGGCGTTCGTCGGCACGTCGTACCGGATCGGCACCTGGGTGGCGCGCGCATCGGGTGAAGGGCGCGTCGAGCACGTGACGCTCACCGATGGGCGCCGCCGGTGGCGGGAGGCGTGCGATCTTCTCTGCTGCAGCTTCGGGCTCGTGCCCAACACCGAGTTCCCTCGCGTGCTCGGCTGTACCGTGGAGAACGGCGTCGTGGTGGGGGACCGGCTCCAGCGCACCAACATCGCGAACGTGTATTGCGCGGGCGAACCCACAGGGATCGGCGGCGAGCTGGCCGCACTGACCGAGGGGGAGATCGCCGGACTCGCGGCGAGCGGACACGAGGCGGCGGCCGGTTCGGGGCCGCTGCAGCGTGCACGCGATGACTGGCGCCGCTTCTCCGAGCGCCTCGCGCACGCCTTCGAGCCGCGCGACGAGCTGCGCGGGCTCGTCGAGCCCGATACCATCGTGTGCCGGTGCGAGGATGTGCGACGCAACCGACTCGACCCATCGTGGACCGTGCGGCAGGCGAAGCTGTACACGCGCATCGGGATGGGGCCGTGTCAGGGCGCGGTGTGCGGCCCCGCGTGTCAGTTCCTGTTCGGGTGGGAGATGGGGACGGTGCGGCCGCCGTGCGGCGCGCCGACCGTCGGTGCCTGGACGGAGACCGAAGCCGATCACGTCTGATCGCTCGCGTCGGACCGTCGATTGAAAGCGGCCGCCGCCGCGTCGATCGCTTGACACGCTCGTCCCCCCTCCGCATGCTACCAGTTCACACCCGCTCCGTGGATGGGTCGCATGCTGCTCTCCGCGCCTCGGCGCGTTACGCATAGCCTCCACGTTCCAACGTCAACTGACGCTCTCGTCAGCCGCGCCGCCTTGCGTCGCGGCTTCGTCGTTTTGTGGTCATCCCAGGTCTCGACTCTGGAGGAGCGCGCATGACACACATCACCCTGACGGTCAACGGACAGACGCACGCGGACGACGTGGAGCCCCGGACGCTCCTCGTCCACTATCTGCGCGACGTCCTCGGCCTCACCGGAACGCACGTGGGATGCGACACGAGCCAGTGCGGCGCATGTACCGTGATGGTGAACGGCGCCACCGTGAAGTCATGCACCATGTTCGCCGTGCAGGCGGACGGCGACGAGGTGGTCACGGTGGAAGGGCTCGCGCACGACGGAGCGCTGCACCCGGTGCAGGAGGCGTTCTGGCAGGAGCACGGGCTGCAGTGCGGCTTCTGCACGCCGGGGATGATCATGGCCGCGTGCGGGCTGCTCGAGCGCAACCCGGACCCGAGTGATGCGGAGATCCGCGCCGGCCTCGAGGGCAACCTGTGCCGGTGCACGGGCTACCACAACATCGTGAAGGCCGTGCGTCACGCCGCGAACACGATGGCCGCCGCGCGCTCCAAGCGCATGGCCGATGCGATGGCGACGGTGGCCGCCGCGGGACATCCAACCACGCCGATCGGCGGCGACCGGCCGGCCACGCCTGTCGCGGGCGACTGAGGAGGGGACCATGGCCACGACCTCCGTTCCATCGTCCTCGCCGTTCGGTGAGAGCATCCGTCGCCGCGAGGATCCGCGCTTCATCACGGGGAAGGGGATGTACACGGACGACGTCACCCTCCCCGGCACCACCTACGCCGCGTTCGTTCGGAGCCCGTACGCGCACGCGCTCGTGCGCGGCATCAACTCGGACGCGGCGCGCGCGATGCGCGGTGTCCGCGCCGTCTACACGGGAAAGGATCTCGCCGACGGCGGCGTGAATCCCATCCCCGCCGGTTGGCTGCTCCCCGGGATCGTTCTCACCGATCGCCGCCCGATCGCCACCGATAAGGTGCGCTATGTAGGCGAAGCGGTCGCGGTCGTGATCGCGGACTCGCCCTACATCGCGAAGGACGCGGCCGAGCTCGTGCAGGTCGATTACGAGGAGCTCCCCGCCGTCGCGAGCGCCACCGAGGCGCTCGCCGACAACGCGCCGCACGTGCACGAACAGGCGGAGCGCAACCGGAGCTTCCACTGGAGCATCGGCGACAAGGAGAAGACGGACGTGGCCATCCGCGGCGCGCACACCGTCGTGAAGCAGCACCTCGTGAACCAGCGGCTCATCCCCAACGCCATCGAGCCGCGCTCGGCGCTCGCGAGCTACAACCGCGCCACCGACGAGCTCACGCTCTACCTCACGTCGCAGAATCCGCACGTGCACCGGCTCATCATGGGCGCGTTCGTGCTGGGGCTCCCCGAGAACAAGTTCCGCATCATCGCGCCGGACGTGGGCGGCGGCTTCGGCTCGAAGATCCCTGTGTATCCCGAAGAGTGCGTCGTCTCGTGGGCGTCCAAGCAGCTCGGCCGCCCGGTGAAGTGGACCGCGGAGCGCCGCGAGAGCTTCATGACCGATGCGCACGGCCGCGATCACTCCACCGAGGTGGAGATGGCGTTCGACGAGAACGGCCGCGTGCTCGGTCTCCGCGTGCACACGGTCGCGAACCTCGGCGCGCACCTCTCGCTCTTCGCGCCGGCCATCCCGACCTACCTGTACGGCACGCTCCTCAACGGGCAGTACACGTTCCCCACGATCTACGCCGAAGTGGACGCCGTGCTCACGAACACGACGCCGGTGGATGCATATCGCGGCGCGGGTCGTCCCGAAGCGTGCTATCTGCTCGAGCGCACGATGGACATCGCGGCGAAGCAGCTGGGCATCGATCCCGCCGAGCTGAGGCGTCGGAACTTCATCGCGAAGGACCAGTTCCCGTATCAGACGCCGGTGGCGCTCGCGTACGACAGCGGCAACTACGCGCCCGCGCTCGACCGCGCGCTCGAGATGGTGGGGTACGAGCGCTTCCGGGCCGAGCAGGCCGAAGCGCGCACGCACGGCAAGTATCTCGGCATCGGTCTCTCGTGCTACATCGAGGCGTGCGGGCTCGCGCCCTCGCAGGTGGTGGGCTCGCTCGGGGCGCAGGCCGGACTGTGGGAGAGCGCGACGGTGCGCGTACATCCCACCGGGAAGGTCACGATCTTCACCGGCTCGCACAGCCACGGCCAGGGACACGAGACGACATTCTCGCAGCTCGCGGCGAGCGAGCTCGGCATCTCGATGGATGACATCGAGGTCGTGCACGGCGACACGGGGCGTGTCCCGTTCGGCATGGGGACGTACGGCAGCCGGAGCGGCGCGGTGGGCGGCACGGCGATCCACATGAGCATCCAGAAGATCGCCGAGAAGGGGAAGAAGATCGCCGCGCACCTGCTCGAGGCGGCGCCCGAAGACATGGACTTCTCTGACGGGAAGTTCTTCGTGAAGGGCTCGCCCGACCGCGCGAAGAGCTTCGCCGAGATCAGCCTCGCTGCGTACCTCGCGCACAGTATGCCCGCCGGCGTGGAGCCGGGCCTCGAGGAAACGAGCTTCTACGATCCGTCGAACTTCACGTACCCGTTCGGCGCGCACGTCGCCGTCGTCGAAGTCGACATCGACACCGGCCATGTGACACTGAAGCGCTACGTCGCGGTGGATGACGTCGGCAACGTCATCAACCCGATGATCGTGGACGGGCAGCTGCACGGCGGAATCGCGCAGGGCACCGCGCAGGCGCTGTGGGAGGGCGCGCAGTACGACGAGAACGCGCAGCTGCTCACGGGTTCGCTCATGGGCTACGGCGTGCCCAAGGCCGACATGCTCCCGATGTTCGAGACCGACCGCACCGTCACGCCGTCGCCCATCAATCCGCTCGGCGTGAAGGGCGCTGGCGAAGCGGGGACGATCGCCTCCACGCCCGCTGTCGCGAACGCCGTGATCGATGCGCTCTCACCGTTCGGCATCACGCACCTCGACATGCCACTCACGCCATCCAGGATCTGGGAAGCGGTTCACACCGCACAGCAGGGGAGGGCCTGACATGTATCCCGCACCATTCGAGTATCACGTGGCCGGCAGCATCGATGAAGCGATCGCCCTCCTCGCGCGCTACGAAGACGACGCGAAGCTCCTCGCCGGCGGCCACTCGCTCATCCCGCTCCTCAAGCTCCGCTTCGCCCAGCCCGCGCACCTCATCGATGTGCGCAAGATCCCCGGGCTCGCCGGCGTTCGCGAAGTGGACGGCGCGATCGTCATCGGCGCGACGACCACGCACTGGATGCTCGAGAGCTCCGACCTGTTGAAGAAGAAGCTCCCGATCATCCCCGAGGCCGCATCGCAGATCGGCGATGTGCAGGTGCGGAACATGGGGACGATCGGCGGAAGTCTCGCGCACGCCGACCCCGCCGCCGATCTCCCCGCCGTCATGCTCGCGCTCGAGGCGCAGCTCACGGCCGTCGGCCCGAACGGCTCGCGCACCATCCCCGCGCACGATTTCTTCGTGGGGCTGCTGACGAGCGCGCTCGAGCCGCACGAAGTGCTCACGCAGATCCGCATCCCGATCCCGCCGGCGGGGACGGGGAGCGCCTACGTGAAGTACCCACACCCCGCGTCGCGCTTCGCGCTCGTGGGCGTGGCGGCGGTGCTCACGCTCGATGGCGGCACGATCGAGCGCGCGCGCGTGGCGATCACGGGCATGGGGCCGACGGTGGCACGGCTGACCGGTGTCGAGCAGGCGCTCACCGGGAAGAGCGCGGATGCCGCGACGCTCGCCGCTGGCGCACAGCACGCGAGCGACAGCATCGAGACGCGCGACGATCTACAGGGCTCCGCGGCGTACAAGGCGCAGCTCGCGCGGGTGTACACTCGACGCGCCCTCGTCCGCGCCGTGGAGCGGGCGCGGTCAGCGCGCGGCTAGCACCGCGCGAACGGTGAGCGCGTTGGCACCGACACGCGCTCCGTTCACATCGGCGGGCACATCCACGCTCACGGTGCCCGCCGTGCTGTGCAACTCGACGAGGTCGCGGGAGTCCACCGCGACCTCGTACCGTCCAGGGGCCGCGCCGAGCACGACGTACGTGCCGTCGGAGAAGGTCGTGGCGGTGTACACGCGCCCCGTCTGCCGATTCGTGAGCGCGACGCGAACACCGGGGAGCGCCGTCACCGCCGAGCCGCTCTGCTGGAGCACGCGTCCATCGATCTCGGCGCCCGGCTCGATCGGGATGTCCATCACCTGAAAGCGATTCGGACTCGGCACGACGTTCAGGTCGTCGAACAGCGGCGCCCAGAGCGGCGACGCGAGGCTCATCGAATCGACGGTCACGCGCACCGGCTCGAACGGCACCACGTCCCACACGCGGAACGTGCCGCTCGAATCCGTGACGACCGTCTGCGGGCCGACGCGGAGATGAACGTCGCTGAGCGCGGTCTCGTCCGGGTCCCACTTCCCGTTCCCGTTCGCGTCGAGGAAGACTCGCCCCGCGATCCCCGCGCGCTGCAGCGAGGGGCCGGGGACGAGCATGACGTCGTGCGTCGCCCGGTCCACGAGCAGCGAGACTTCGATCGCCTGCGTGACGCCGGGCGTCGTTCCCTGTTGCGCGGACAGTGTCGTGTACGAGCGCAGCTTGCCGCGATCGGCGCTGAAGGTGAGCGTGAACGACGGACCCGGCATCCCGCGCATCCACACGGCACCGAATTCGGCGCGCACGGCGTTCCCGAGCGGGCCGGAGACCGCGGTGGACAGGCTCGCGAGCCGCGTGGCGCTCGCGGCTTCGATGGTGCCGCGCCACCAGAGCTGACCGAACATCGGACCGAGTCGCTCGAGCGGTAGGACGAACGCACTCACCCCAACATAGGGTCGAGTCTGCGCCGAGCCGTCTAGCGAGACGTTGCGCTCCGCGCGGACGTATGGCATCACGCGCACTCCGCCGCGCTGCACCGACGTGCCGAGCTGCGCGCGCACCATGGACCCGGTCGTCGTCTCGATCTGCTGTGCGCGCGCATCCAGGTAGAATGCGCTCCGGACGCCGAGCGGGCGCACGAGCGCGGTCGCGCTCCAGCTCGAGCGCCAGCCCGCGGGCGAGAGGATCGGCGTGACGACGTCGGTCGCGTAGCGCGCGTACTGCGCCGTGAGGCGGACGCCGAGCGAGGGCTCGTATCGCACGGTGGCCTGCGCGTCGGCGCGCGCCATGGCGCTCAGCTCCACGTTCCATGCGTTCGTGAGTGCGCCGGAGATCGATGCGTACGGCTGCACGAGATCGGCGAGCGTGTCGCGCCAGAACTGCTCCACGCCGCCGCGCACGGTCCAGCGCGACGAGAGGCCGTAGCGCAGATCGAGATTCCCCGTCGCGCGACAGGCGAATGCGGTGCACGCGCCGACCGATGCGCCGTACTCGAAGTGGCGCGCGGGGATGAGCTCGCCCGGGATGCGATACACGCGATCGAACGTGCGCATCTCGCCGTACGGGCCGTAGGCGACGAGATCCACCGCGTTGTCACCGTACTCGACGGGGATCTGCAGCCCGAAGCCGCCCGCGGCGTTCGTCGAGTCGAACGCGATCAGCTCGCCGCCGCGGTACGCTTCCACGAGCCACCCGGGTTCGACGGCCCCGGTGAAATCCGCGGTGCCGAAATCGGTGAGGCGCAGATACGGTGCGTTTCCAAGCGCGATGCCGCGCATCGGCCGCGGGCTCGGACCGGTCGCGAGCGCATCGCCGAGCCGGAGCTGCCGCACGAGGGATGCACTGCTCCACACGCCGGTCCACGAGAGCGTGCCGCGCGTGCGCCCCGTGCCCAGCGCGCCCATGCTCGACAGCGAGCCCTCGAGCGAGCCGCCAAGGAGATCGGCGCCGAGCGACAGCGCGTAGCGGCCGGTGTGCAGCACGTCGCTCCCTTGCGCGGAGAGATCGTAATCGAGCACCAGGCCATCGATCGCCGGCCGCGCGGCATCCAGTGTGAAGTCGCGCGTCAGTGCGCGTGCGTCGCGTCGCTCGGCGAACCGCTGCCGTGCCTCGTCGCGCGCGACGCGCCGTGCCACGGGGAGCTGGTCCGGGTCGAGCAGGGTGACGACGAGCTCCTGCCAGTCGACGGCGAAGTGCACGCCGAGCAGATCGCCGAGCGGCGCGGACGCGACGTACAGCTCGCCGCCGAGCTGGAGGCGACGCGAGCGATCGACCGCCACACATCGCGATCCGGCGCACATCGAGTCGCGCGCGGCATCGATGATCAGCGGCGCCGCGTGCTGAGCGGGCTCGGCCTGCAGTCGCCCGTCCGGCGTGCTGTGATGCGCGATCTCCGCGAGATCGAGGAGCTCACCGACCGGGAGCAGAATGTCGTCGCCCGCGCGCAGCGCCTGCACGGTGCGCGATACGAGCCGGCCGATGCGGAGCTCGACCACGATGGCCATCGCATCCGTGCCGGGTACGGAATCGCCACTGATCGCGGCGCTCGCGTCGCCGCCCGGCGGAATGTGATCTGCCGGCGCGTCCTGCGCGCGCGCTGCACGCGATGCGCCGAGCAGGAGAGCCGCCGCGAGAATCCACTCCCACCCCGTGCGATCGCGCATGAACCAGTCGTGCGTTACCGCGGCGCGGGCACGGTGAACATCACCGAGTCGCGGAGCGCGGCGATGGGGAGGAGCGCCGAGCGCTGGAGGTCGCCGCGGTCCGTGTCCACGAGCAGGCGCACCACATAGCGGCCGGGCGCGAGCGCGGCCGCCGCCATTGCGACGCACGGCGACAGCGTGCCGTACACGGCGAGCGGCACGGAGAGCGTCATCGCTCGTGCGCCCGCGTTGCGCGCGAGCGTGAGATGCAGCGCCCCGAGGAACGCCGCGTTCCCTCCGCGTGTGAAGCGGGCGCACACATCCACCGAGTCGCGCGCGAGGCGCGCACGGGTGTCGGCCATGGTCACGCCGGTGTGCACGCGCCCCGCGCGGTAGAACACGGCGACGATGGTGCGCACGTCCAGCGTGAGCCCGATGTGCAACCCCGCGCTGTCGTCCGGAGTCTGGAGCGCGATCCGACGGCCCTTCGCATCCACGATGAGTCGCGCCCAGTACTCGCCGTCCGGCAGATGCATGGGAGGACGCGCGAGCAGCCGCACCGTCCGCCGCTCGTGCGCGGGCACGACCAACCGGCGCGGGAAGGCATCGATCCACGACGCCGCCGACGGTGCAGTGGAGTCGGGGGCGTTCTCCAGGTGCAGCGTGACGCGCCCCAGCGAATCGGACACCGGATAGCCGAACGCCGTGGAGATCGAGACTTCCACTTGCTCGCTCCCGGGATTGTACAGCTCCACGGAGCCGCCGTGCGTGCGAGGATCGATGAAGATCCCCGTGGGCGCGACGAGCACGCCCTGGGCGGAGAGCGCCGTCGGGACGAGCACCGAAACGATCGACAGCACGCGACGCAGCGTCATGGTGTCTAGTTCGCCGTGAGCGAGATGGTGGCTGTGTAGCTGCCCGCCGTCTGGCCACCGTTCGGCTGCAGCGTGCCGCCGAGGAAGACGCGGGCCGTCGTCTTGGCGGCGACCGTCACCGTGAAGGGGACGCTGGGATCGAACGGCACGATGCTGCCGAGCGACCCGGTTGCCGAGAAGCCGGCGGCCGTCGGACCGAAGCTGAGCGGCATGGTGGCACCGCCGCCGGACGTGAGCGTCGGCGGGAGCACGAAGACGAGCTGCGCCGTGATCGATCGCCCGGTGCCGTTGACCAGCGTGTACTGCCCCGCCTGCGCATCGGTGAGCGGAACGGTGATCGGCACCCCCGGAAAGACGTTGCCGAAGGTGAGATCCTGCACGCGGGCAACCGTGAGCATCGGTGCCTTGGCGCGCGCCGACCCTGCTCCGCACAGTACGAACACGAGTGGGAGCAGGGCCGCACGCAGCGTCCGAGAGGTGATGATCCTGCGCATCCTACGCACTGCTGGAGCTCCTTACGACCCCGTGTACGCCACCGTCATCGTGACGGTGTTGCTGTAGCTGCCCTGCGTCTGGTTGGTGGCCGGCTTCACGGTCGCGCCGAGGAAGACGTACAGCGAGCCAGCGCTGCCGGTCGAGCCGCTGAGGTTCGTGTCGACCGCCGACGATGACGGCGTGAAGGTGCTGCCGCCCGAGGACGTGGAGTTGGTGGTGTTGTAGTAGCCGGTCCACGTGTCGATCGGGAGCGTGCTGCCGGACGGACCGTTGAGATCGGTGGGCAGGTCGAAGCTGACGGCCACCTGCGCGCCGCCATCACCGCTGACCGTGAACTGGCCGGCGTTGGTGGCGTCGGTGTAGTCGACGGTCTTGTTCACGCCGGGGAAGACGTTGCCGAACTGCAGGTCGTTCGACCCGGTGATCGTGATCGGCTGCAGCACCGTCGCGGTGGCATTGATGGTTCCGGTCTGCGCGGCGAGCGGCGAGGTGCCGGCGACAAACGCGAGCGCCATGGCCGCGGCGGTGGCCGCACCACGAGCGACGAGAGACGTGCGAGACATGCGGGGCTCCAATGAAAGAGTTCGTCGTGCGCTGGACAGCCGCGCGATGCAGACCCCTCTCGATGAAGATTCTTTAATGAAGGGTCGTTAATCAGACGACCCGTTCCGCGGATGGTCACGCGCCTAGCGCGACGATGACGTTCCCGGGCGGAAGAGCTTCGCGATCGATTCCCAGATCGCGCGCAAGAGAAGAGGAAGGATCCGCACCGGAGCCACGCTCGACGGTGCGGCCGGCGCGGATTGCGTGCCTGAAGCGCTCGGCGAGGAGGGCGCGGGCGACGACGCGCCCAGCGGCGCGGGCGACGCGACGCGCGTCGCATCGGCGGCGGCCGGGGGAGGAGCCGGCACGGTGGGGACGATCTCCTCCGGCACCTCGAGCCGCGAGCGCATGCACGCAGAGAACTGCTTGAACAGCTGCGCGTTCACGTTCTCGATCATCCCGCGCCCGAACTGCACGATCTTCCCCGCGAGGTCGAGCTCCGCGTTCACGTGCACCTCACACCCGCCCTCGGGGAGCGCGCGCACGCGGCTCGTCATCGTCATCTTCGCGGCGCCGGTGCCCGCCGTCTCCTTCCCCTCGGCGCTCATGCGCACCACGTGCTCCGCGTCGTTCACTTCGACGAGGTGCGCGCGCCCCGCGTACGATGTCGTGACGGGGCCGACCTTCACCTTCACCCGCCCGAGGAAGGTGCGTTCGTCCTCCACACCCGTGAGCTCGGCGCCCGGCAGGCACTGCACCACCTGCCGCGGGTCGATGAGATAGTGCCACACCCGATCCACAGGCGCCTGCACGCGAACCGTCTGCTCGAACGTGAATGCCATCGTGCGCTCCGGTGACGGCGGTGCGACTCGACGCGACCACGTACCGCTCAACATGGGTGCGTCCGGATGCGCGGTCAAGTTGCCGTGGCTCCCGGCCGCCCATAGCTTGACGCAGCAGCCCGTCGCTTGGAGCAGCATCGTTCGCCGTCATGACCCTCTACGCATCGAGCACGCCGTGAGCCGTCGTCATCTCGTCATCGTCGCCATCCTCGCCGCGGCGGTCGGACTTCCCGCGCATGCGCAGCAGCGCGACTCCTCCCTCGTCACCATCGATCGCATCTTCGCGTCGCCCGACTTCATCGGCGACCAGTTCGGCCCCGCGAGCTGGCTCGGCGACTCCGCGTACACCACGCTGGAGCCGTCGCGCTCGCTGAGCGGCGGGACCGACGTGGTGCGATACGACGCGGCCAGCGGGCGGCGCGACGTTCTGGTCTCCGCCGAGCGGCTCGTCCCCGCCAGCGGCTCGGAGCCGCTCGACATCGAGAACTATGAGTGGTCGCCCGATCGGTCGAAGCTGCTCATCTTCACGAACTCCCGACGCGTGTGGCGGCAGAACACGCGCGGCGACTACTGGGTGCTCGATCTGCACAGCTGGGCGCTGCGCCAGCTCGGCGGACGCGAGGCCAAGCCGTCCACGCTCATGTTCGCCACCTTCGCGCCGCAGGGCGATCGCGTCGCCTACGTCCGCGAGCACAACCTGTACGTGGAGAACCTCGCCAACGGGCGCATCACGCAGCTCACGCACGATGGCTCGCCGACGATCATCAACGGCACGTTCGACTGGGTGTACGAGGAGGAGTTCAACCTCCGCAACGGATTCCGCTGGAGCCCCGATGGCAAGCGCATCGCCTACTGGCAGCTCAACGCCGCGGGCGTGCGCTCCTTCGATCTCATCGACGACACCGATTCACTCTACTCGTTCGTGAAGCCCGTGCAGTACCCGAAGGCCGGCACGACGAACTCCGCGGGCCGCATCGGAATCGTGAGCGCGACGGGCGGACCCACTACCTGGCTCGAGGTCCCCGGCGATCCGCGCAACAACTACATCGCGCGAATGGATTGGGCGGACAACTCGAACGAGGTCGTCCTGCAGCACCTCGATCGTCTGCAGAATCGCAACGCCGTGATGCTCGGCGATGTCCGCACTGGGCACGTGCACACGGTGCTCGCGGAGCGCGACAGCGCGTGGCTGGATGTGGTGGACGATCTCCGCTGGCTCGACGGCGGGAAGGACTTCACCTGGGTGAGCGAGCGCGACGGGTGGCGGCACCTCTACGTCGTCTCGCGCGACGGCTCGTCGGTGCGGCTCGTGACGAAGGGCGCGTACGATCTGCAGAATCCGGACGCCGCGTTCGGCGCACCGCTCATCGAGGGCGTGGACCAGAAGGGCGGGTGGATCTACTTCACGGCGTCGCCGGACAACGCGACGCAGCTCTATCTCTTCCGCACGCGCATCGATGGCAGCACGCGCGCCGAGCGCGTGACGCCCGCCGCCGACTCGGGCACGAACCTGTACGACATCTCGCCGGGGGCGAGCTGGGCGATTCACACGTACTCCTCCTTCGGTACGCCGCCCGTCACCGAGCTGGTGAGTTTGCCGAGCCATCGCGTGGTGCGTACGCTCGTGAGCAACGCGCGGCTCAAGGCGACGATCGCCGCGCTCGATCGTGGGCCCGCCCAGTTCCTGAAGGTGCGCGGGAGCAACGGGGTGACGTTCGATGCGTGGATGATGAAGCCCCCCGGCTTCGATCCCGCGAAGCACTATCCGATTCTGTTCAACGTGTACGGCGAGCCCGCCGCGCAGACGGTGCTCGATCAGTGGGACGGCGCCACGTACCTCTGGCACCTGATGCTCACGCAGGAGGGGTACATCGTCGCGAGCGTGGACAATCGCGGGACGCCCGCGCCCAAGGGGCGCGCGTGGCGCAAGGCGATCTACAAGAACATAGGCTCGATCGCCGTCGAGGATCAGACCGCCGCGGCGCGCGCGATCCTCGAGGAGTACCCGTTCGTGGATTCGTCGCGCGTTGGCGTGTGGGGGTGGAGCGGTGGCGGGTCGAGCACGCTGAGCCTGCTCTTCCGCTCACCCGACGTGTACCGCATGGGGATGGCCGTCGCGCCGGTCACCGACCAGCGTTACTACGACACGATCTACGAGGAGCGGTACATGGGGCTCCCGCAGGAGGATCCCGAAGCGTACCGCCGAGCGTCGCCCATCACGTACGTGACGGGGCTCAAGGGCGACCTGCTGCTGGTGCACGGTTCGGGTGATGACAACGTGCACTACCAGAACTCGGAGGCGCTCATCAACGCGCTGGTGGCCGCGAACAAGCCGTTCTCGATGATGGACTACCCGAACCGCTCGCACTGCATCTGCGAGGGACGGAACACCTCACGCCACCTGTTCGAGCTGTTGACGCGCTACCTGCGCGCGCACCTGCCGGCCGGCGCGCACGCCCCGGCCGTGGGGACGAATAGATAGCGGTTGTCGCTCGGGGTCGTCGTCGTGCCGAGTCGTCGTCGTGCCGAGCCATTGTCATTCCGAGCCATTGTCATCCCGAGCCATTGTCATCCCGAGCGGAGCGAGGGATCTCGGCTCGTATACCCGAACAGCAGTTCACCACAGAGATACGGAGGGCACAGAGAACAGCGATAGAAGCGCTCTCTGTAGTTCTCCGTGTCTCTGTGCCTCGGTGGTGGATGTTCATGCCCCCGCGCGAGATCCCTCGCTTCGCTCGGGATGACAATGCTTCGCTCGGGATGACAATGCTGCGCTCGGGGTGACAGTGCCGCGTCGGGCCGCGTCTTACGGCGAGGACTGCGAGCGCGTGCCGACCGTGCCCGTCGTCCCCACGTAGCGATCGAACCAATCCACGATGCGGTGCAGGCGGTCGACGAGATGCTTCCGCTCGCGGAAGCCGTGCTCCTCGCGCGGATACTCGACGAGCTCCGCCGTCACGCCGTAGAACTTGAGGCCGCGGTACAGCTCTCGGCTCTGCCCCGGTGGGTCGGTCGTGTCGTCGAGTCCCTGCAGGATGAGCGTCGGCGTGTGCGCGTTCTTCAGGTACATGAACGGCGAGCTCTCGAGAAACTCCTTCGCGTTCTCGTACGGCAGCTTGAAGTACCACCGGTCGTATGCGGGGCCGCGCTCGGTACCGAACTCGGAGATCAGGTTCGCCATCCCCGCACCGGTGACGGCGGCCTTGAACCGGTTGGTCTGCGTGATGGCCCATTCGGACATGTAGCCGCCGTACGACCAGCCGCCGATGCCGAGCCGGTCGGGGTCGGCCACACCGCGCTTGATGAGCGTGTCCACACCGGCCATGACGTCCTTGAAGTCTTTCCCGCCCCAGTCCGCGCGATTCATCTCGAGGAATCGCTGACCGTAGCCCACCGAGCCCCGGATGTTCGGATAGAAGACGGCGAAGCCGCGCTCGGCGAGGAGCTGTCCCCACGCCTCGATGGCATCGGACCATGCGCCCGCGGGCCCGCCGTGCACGAGCACGATGAGCGGGAGACGTGCCGCACCGGCGCTCTTCGGGCGGAGCAGCGCACCTTCGATCTCCACGCCGTCGAAGCTGCGGTAGTGGATCGGTTCGGGGGTCACGAGCGCGACGTCGTTCCACGCGGCGTTCAGCGCCGTGGCCTTCCGCGCCGCGCCGTCGCGCGCGAGCACGTACAGCTCGGTCGGTGATGTCGCCGTCTCTCCGGTGAACGCGATCGTCCCGTTCCCCGACACCGCGATGTTCGACGGATTGGGCTCCGCGCCGCGGAGGAGCTGCGCGCCATGTCGCTCGTCGATGGCGTACAGCACGTGGTGGAACCCCTCGCGCACGGACGCGATGAGGCGGCCATCGGACGTCCACGCGAAGTCGCCCACGTCGCGATCGAGTGATGCGGTGAGATTGCGCGCGGCGCCGGCCGCCGTCCCATCGGCATGCAGTGGGAGCACGAAGAGATCGTGCGGGGTCGGGCCATCCACGCGTGCACCCGTGAACGCGACCGCGTGGCCGTCGGGGGCGAGCTGCATGCCGCCGAGTGGACCGTGCGGCTCGAGGACGACGCGCAGGGTCCCGTCGCTCGCATCCACGACGTACAGCTTGTCCTTCCAATCATCGGACGCCGGCTGGTCGGTCCCCAGCACGAGGAGGTGTCGATCGTCGGGGAGCCACTCGACGGCGGTGATGTCGACATCGGGCGGCGTCAGCGCGCGCTGCACGCCCGTGGCCACGTCGACGATGCGGAGCCGCGAATTCCGATCGTCGCGGTCGGCCACGCGTGCGTCGTCGCGCTCACGCTCGCGTTTGCGCTCGGCGTCCGTCTTCTCGTCCGCGGCCAGGAAGGCGATGCGCTGCCCATCGTGCGACCAGTCGAAGGCACGCACGGCGCTCCGTCCCTTCGTGAGCGGCCGGCCCTCGCCGCCTTCATCCATCGGAAGTGTGTAGAGCTGGCGTCCCTGATCGCGATCGGAGAGGAAGGCGAGCGTGTGTCCATCCGGCGACCAGCGTGGCGAATCCTCGGAGTGCGCGGACCAGGTGAGCTGGCGCGGCTCGCCGCGCGCGGCGTCCACGATCCAGATGTGGTGCAGCGTGGTCGAGTCGCCGGGCGGCTCGGTGACCACGAAGGCGATGCGCGCGCCGTCCGGGGAGAACACCGGGTTCGAGATGCGGCGCATCTCGACCGCCTGCTCGGGCGTGAGTGCGTGAAGCGATGTGGCCTGTGCGAGCGCGGTGCCGGCCGATGCGACGAGTAGCAGCGCCGCGGCGCTCGCGCGAGTGAGGGCGGGATGGCGCGAGCGCGCGCCGAGCCGATGCAGCACGTCCGCGATCCCACGCGATGGGGCGAGAGAGGACATGTTGTGAACCGCCGAGCCGGCGGTGGGCGAGGGGAGAGGGAGGACGGCGGGACTGGTTGTTACTGCGGGCTTGTCACTGCCAGCGTGTTGTTCCGAGCGCAGCGCTCGTCATCCCGAGCGCAGCGAGGAATCTCGTGAGTGTTGTCATCCCGAGCGAAGCGAGGGATCTCGGGCTGGGGCATGAACATCCACCACAGAGGCACAGAGACACGGAGAACTACAGAGAGCTCCTCTATCGCTGTTCTCTGTGCCCTCCGTGTCTCTGTGGTGAACTGCTGTTCGGATGGAGGGCGGAGGGGTCGAGATCCCTCGCTCCGCTCGGGATGACACACTGCGCTCGGGATGACAATGCTGCGCTCGGGATGACAGTGCTTAGAATGACACTATCGTATCACCGCATGCTGAATCGGTCGAGAGCGGCGCGTTCGTCGGGGGTCAGGCTCTGCGGGCCTTCACGGGCGACCTTCTCCAGCAGGCGGTCGACTTCCATACGGTTGATCTCGTGCAGTCCTTCGCGCCGGATGCTCGACCACCGGCGCAGCGCCTCCTGTTCGGAGTGTCGCCTCATCACCTCGCCGTTCCCGGTCGCGCGCTGCTTGAAGCGGCGGGCGGGGGAGCTGTGCTCCATCCACTTCAGATAGATGAAGGCCGCGGCAAAGCCGCCGATGTGCGCGAAGTGCGCGACACCTGGCTCGATTCCGAGCAGGCCGAAGCTGAGCTCCATGACCGCCATGCCGATGGCGAGCCAACGAGCTTCGATTGGTAGAACGCCCCAGATGTAGACGCGGTCGTGCGGCCAGTACCGTGCGTACACCAACAGCACGCCGAACACGGCCGCCGATGCGCCGATAACCGGCACGGCAGGCTGGACGAAGGAGAGCGCGGCGCCGCCGAGTCCGCTGAGGAAGTAGAGCGCGAGAAAATGCCCACCGCCGATGCGCGCCTCGACCCGTGGCCCGAAGAAGTACAGGACCAGCATGTTGAGGAAGATGTGCCAGAGCCCCCCGTGCAGAAACATGTACGTTACGGGCGTCCACGGCTCGACGGGGACGTTCACCGGCACGAGGACGAGCGCGTTGATGACCTGTGGCGGCAGTACGTGGCCGTACATCACGAGGTACATCAGCACGTTCGCGACGATGATGCGGAGAACCCAGGGCGTCATACCTGAAGGGTACGGACGCGGGCGCCGTGTGGCCAGGGGTGCAGCGAATCCGGCGCGTGTGCGCGCCGGATTCGCGTTGCCTCACATGCGGAAGAGGTAGCTCAGCTTCAGGAAGAAGCCGTCGTCCACGCGCCGCAGATCGCGGAACGCGAGCGGCTGCCGCTCCGTGAGGCTGTTGCCGTAGCCGAAGAAGAACACCGTGCCCGGGAGCGGGCGGTACGAGAAGAGCCAGTCGACGCGGAAGTTGTTGCTCGTCGTGGCCGTCGATTGCACGTACCCCGAGTCGCCGAGCAGGAGGATCGGCTGTCCCGTGCGCGGGTCCCGCAGCGCCTCGTGCGTCTGCGCGTCGTACTGTCCCACGAAGCGGATGAAGATCGGGCGCGAGAGCTGGTACTCCACCTTGAGCCGTGGGATCTGCTCGCGCGCCACTCGACGGCCATCGTCCCACTGGTGCATCTCGCTGCTCGCGTACGATCCGCTCACGCGCACCTTCGTCGTGGGGCGCCAATCGACGCTGGCGTTCAGGTCCACGCGCCGCACGGGCGTCGTCTCGAAGAAGTCCACGTCGCGCGAGACGCCGGTCGAGAGCGACGCAGAGACGGTCTGGTACTGCGGCGTCGAGATCTGCGCGCTCACGCCGTACGTCGTGATCCGGGAGGGCACGGTGAACGGAATGGTGTCCGTCCCCGCGAAGCCCGACGACTGCACCGCGTAGCTGGAGTACGCATCCTGATCGAACGCGAAGCTCGAGAGCACGGGCGTCACGTTGACGGCCCATCCGCCGCGGAAGCTGAACTCGTTGCGGATGGATGCCTTGTCCTCCAGCACGCTCCGCGCGGCGAAGAAGTCGTCGTAGTTCCACGTGCCTTCCAGCGAGGAGCGCGCGGTCCACGTCTCCAGGATCGACCCTGGCGCGCCGAACAGCGTGACGCGATTCATGATCACCGGATTCACGTACCCGGTGCGGGGGATGAAGCCATCAGCGGCGACGAAGTTCTGGCCGATCCCCGTGAGCGAGTAGTGGAAGCCGAAGTAGCGTCCCGTGCGATCGACCACCGCCGTCCAGAGCGGCGCGCCGATGGTGCCCGCGCTGTCGTGCGTCACGCTCGCGACAGCCTGCACCTGCGCGTAGTACAGCTTTCCGAAGACGATGCGCGTGTCGGCGCCGAACACGCGGTTGTAATCGCTCCCCACCACGCGGCCCGTGTACACGAGCCCGGCCGACGACTGCCCGCTCAGATCGTGCGTGAGGCGTACGATGTTGACGATCGGATGATCCGACGTCGCCGCGAGCGGCGGCGTCTCGTCCACCGCCGAGAGCACGGCCACGTTGGTGCGACCCACCTTGCCGGTGAGCTTCACGGCGCCCAGTGGCTGCACGATGCGACGCGTGTAGATGAGCCGGTTGGGGACGTTGAACTGCTCGATCCCATCGACGAAGAACGGACGCTTCTCATCGAAGTAGAGCGCGAAGCGCGGGTCGGCGGCGATCTGTCCGGCATCGGCCTCCACCTGCGAGAAGTCCGGCTTCACCGTGCCGTTGAGCGTGAGGTTGCTCGTCACGCCCCACGTCACGTTGCCGCCGATCTGCGGGTTGGCGGAGTAGCCCCACCCGGTGGCGGTGGGGTCGCCGTTGATGCTCGTCGTCAGCTCGGGATTCACGCGCAGCACGAGGCCGCGCTGCAGCCCGGTGAGCCCGACGAGCGTGCCCGACTGCCCGAGGAACGAAGCGCTCCCCTTGAGCGCGGGCGTCCACGTCTCCTGATACCCGGAGTGCTGCACCTTGCGCACGATGTTGATCGCCCAGTCCTGCACGTGCGCGCTGGGAAAGCGGAGGCTCTTGAAGGGGATGCGGATTTCGACCTCGTAGCCCGTGTTGGTGACGTGCCCCTTCGACTGCCAGATGAAGTCGGGGCTCTGATCATCGCCGCCGAAGCCGCCGCCGGGGGTAAAGCCGTTCCCTTCGCTCTTCGTCCCGTCCGCCTGCACGCCGAGCGGGTTCACGCTGAAGGTGTACGCCTGGCGGTGATCATCGAACGTGTCGAGGATGATCTGCACGTTGTCGTTCGCATCGATGTGGTCGCGATCGGCGAGCGTGGCGACGACGCCCCCATGCGGCTCGAAGGCGCGGATGCCGAAGTAGATCGCCGTCGATGAATACCAGACGAGCACCGCGGTGGAATCGGGCGCGGGGCGCCCATCCACGGGCTGATACGTCGAGAAGCCGGTGAGCACGGCGGCATTGCGCCAGGGGGCTTCGTCGAGGTTGCCATCGATGGTGATGTCGGCGGCGACCTGCGGAATGTGGACATCGAGCTGGCGCGCACGACCGTTGTAGACGTCAGGACTGCGAATGACGGGAGCGACGGTACTCGCCTGCAACAGGGCCAGAAGCGGAAGGAGCATGCGGAGGGTTCGGAGGAGGAGTCGTCGAGCGACCGACACGCCAGCGACGGCACCATCAGCGGCCGGCTGGGCACAATCTAATGGATTGCGTGCCGCTCCTCCGCTCCTCGGTTACTTGCGTTGCTGGTGGTCCATGATGCTGATCTCGCGCGAAGTAGTCGCGCGCTGGAGTGCATGTCCTTCCACACTGATCTCGACCGCGTAGTGCCCTGGCGGGAGATCGCGAAGGCCGAGGCGGATCGCGCGTCCCACGGCGCCGTCGGGAGCTCCGACGTCGGTCCACTCGAGCGCGATCGGCGTGGGCGTCGAGGCGAGGCGCATCGCATGGGCGACGCCGTGCAGCCAACCGTGCTTCGCGGGGACGACGCGCAGGCGGACGGTGAGCGGGTCGGCGGGCGTCGCGCGCGCGTAGCACTCCCAGTAGAGGCCGAGCGTGTCGCCCACGGGGGCCGATGCACCGCCGAGCGCGGCGGGGAGGACGTCGTCGAGCGATGGGTGCACCGGCGTGCGCGAGGCGACGAGGAGGATGTCGGAGAGAATCGTCGAGTCGCCGAGCGACGCGACCCCGTAGCGCGCGCGCTCGGCGCGGCGCGTGTCGGGCGCGAAGACTTCGAGGCTCATGAGCGCGGCGTGGTCGGGGACGAGCACAGCGAACGTGCCGCGCGTGGTCGCCCGCGGCGCGAGGCGTGCGCCATCGACAGCCGTCGGCGACGAGGCGAGTACGAGGCCGGCGTGCAGCACGTGTCGCGTCCATACGGTGTCGGCGCCGACATCGTACGCGGCGACGACGAGCATGGAGTCGCCTCGCCGGAACCGCGCGAGCTGGTGCGTGAGCGGCGCGATCGTGTCCGCATACACGGGCGCGTAGCGCATGAGCGCCTGGTGCGCGGTGAGCGACCAGTCGTCGTCGTGCGCGGCGGTCGGATCATCGAGCGCGTGCTGCGAGGGCATGACGTCGAAGCTCGGCGTGGGCTCGTGGCCGATGAGCGGCGTGCTCGTGGGATCGGCAATGCGCAGCGTACCGTCGTCCTCCTGCGCCCAGGATGTCGGCCGATCGTAGCGCACGAGCAGCGCCTCCATGTCGTTCCCCCACGGCATCCCTTCGGGGAGCGCCGCGTGTTCGAGGACGCGGATCAACGTCTGTCGCGAGAGGAATTCGGCGCGCACATCGCGCCCCGCGCGGATGGCGAGCGGCTGCGCGAGCCACCAGATCCGGTCGTTCACCGAATCACGTACCGCGCAGCCGAGCTTGTGGTAGCGCTTCGCGACGTCGCCATCGAGCCATTGAGAGAGGTCGGTCCAACGGCAGCGTTCGTCCTCGGGCATGGCCGCGAGTGCGGTATCGAACGCGGCATTGGCGCCGACGTCGTCGCCATCCGCGTGACGGGCCAGACCGCGGAGCGCCGCGCACCAGGCAATCGTGCCGCCGCACGCGCGGGCGACATCCACCGCATCGCGCGGCCGCGCGGCCTCGATCAGATAGCGCACACGCTGTCCGGCAATCCACTCATCGGCGGGCGCGCGCTCGGCGGCGTCGGCGAGCGCGGCGAGCAGGTGGTCGCGCTCGCGGGCGATGCGCGGCGGCTCGGAGGGGAGCGGAGGATCGCGGTTGTCGTCCCAGTAGCAGAAGCGGCCGATCGTGACGTCGCACTCCGGCAGACCGCCGTAGACCACGGGGAGCAGATGGCGATGCATCGCCTCGAAGCTGCGCTGCGCCTTGCGGGCATCGGAGAGCGCATGTGCGGCCCGCGCGGCATCGGAATCGGGCGCCTGAGCAGCGGCACGCATGCTCGCGCAGACGACGAGCACGCAGGCGACCAGTACACGCGTGCGGCGGCCGCGACTCGTCGCTTGTCCCGCCCTCGGCCCTCGCGGTATTGTTCGAGACGGCATCCTCGGGGAGCGATCGCGGTGCGGCCAGAGATCCGCAGGATTCAGGAGCTGATGGAGCACGAGTGCTACGTGACGGACCGTGGCATCGCGACCGCCGTGTATCTCGCCATGACGCTCGAGAAGCCGCTCCTCGTCGAAGGGCACCCGGGCGTCGGGAAGACTGACATCGCCAAGGTGCTCGCGCGCGCGCTCGACACGGAGCTCATCCGTCTGCAGTGCTACGAGGGGCTCGACGCGACCACCGCGCTCTACGAGTGGAACTACCCCAAGCAGCTCCTCCGCATCAAGCTCGAGGAGCACTCGTCGCGCTCCGTCGAGGAGAAGGAATCGTCGATCTTCAGCGAGCCCTTTCTGCTCAAGCGCCCGCTGTTGCAGGCGATTGCCCACGAGGGGACGCCGCCCGTCTTACTCATTGATGAAGTAGACCGGAGCGATGAGGAGTTCGAGGCGTTCCTGCTCGAGGTCCTCTCCGACTTCCAGGTCACCATCCCGGAGCTCGGCACCATTAGTGCCACTCGGCGTCCGGCCGTGGTGCTCACCTCCAACCGGGCGCGTGAGCTCTCGGAGGCGCTCCGCCGGCGGTGTCTCTACCTGTGGATCGACTATCCGTCGCTCGAGAAGGAGCTGCGGATCGTGCGCACCAAGGTGCCGGACGTGAACGAGCGGCTGGCGTCGGAGCTCACGGCGTTCATGCAGTCGCTCCGGCGCATGCGGCTCGCGAAGGTGCCGGGGGTGGCGGAGACGCTGGACTGGGCGGCGGCGCTCGCGGCGCTGCACGCATCGCACCTCGACGATGAGATCGTGCGCGAGACGCTCGGGTGCGTGCTCAAGGACGAAGCCGATCTGCGCACGGTGGGCGAGCGGATCGACGCCGGACAGCTCGCCGCGATGTTGGCGCCGGTGGGATGATGGCGAGCGACACTCATACGATCCGGGCGCCGGCGCCACAGACGGCGAGCGACCTGCTGTCGCACCTCGTGCGGTTCTGCCGGGCGCTGCGCGAGCACGGCGTGCCCGCCACGCCCGCCGAGGCCATCGTCGCGGCCGAAGCGCTGGCGCGGGTGGAGCTCGGCGATCGCGACGAGGTGTACCTCGCGCTGCGCAGCGTGCTCACCTCGCGTGCGGAGGACTACGTCGTCTTCGACGAGCTGTTCGAAGCGTTCTGGACATCAGCGGCCACTGCGGGTGCGCCGACCGCGCGCCGGCCGCCCACGCCGCGCGTGGCGCTCCCCGACCTCGCCCCGCCGCATCGCGAGCGCGTGCCGGTCTCGCTCGATCGCTGGATGCGCGCCGCGGACGACGCGAGCGAGCCCGCGCAGCTCCTCGCGCCGAGCGATGACCATGCGCGCGCCACGCAGGACTTCCGCACCTTCGGCGACGATGCGCTGCGCGAGATCACGCGCGTCGCCGCCAGCATGGCGCGCCGGCTCGCCGCGCGGCCGAGCCGGCGCTGGAGGCGCGCGCGACGCGGCTCGCGCGTCCATCTGCGCGCCACCATGCGCGCGCTGCTCGGCACCGGCGGTGATGCGGCCGAGCTCGCCTATCAGGAGCGCAAGCTCCGCAAGACGAAGCTCGTCGCCATCTGCGATGTGTCGGGGTCGATGGACCTCTACAGTCGCTTCCTGCTGCAATTCCTCTACGCGCTGCAGCACAGCTTCGCGCGCGTCGAGACGTTCGTCTTCAGCACGCGGCTGGATCGCATCACCGGTCAGCTCGAGCAGCGCCGCTACCACGATGCGCTCGACGAGCTGTCGCGCACGCTGCGCGGCTGGTCGGGTGGCACACGCATCGGTGAGAGCCTCGCCGCGTTCACGGACGAGTGGATGCGCCTCGTGGACCGCCGCACCATCGTGATCATTCTGAGCGACGGGTGGGACACGGGCGACCCTGAGCAGCTGGGGGCCGCGCTCGAGATGATCGCCAAGCGCGCCGGCCGCGTGATCTGGCTCAATCCGCTCCTCGGCAGCCCGGCGTACCAGCCGCTCACGCGCGGGATGCAGGCGGCGCTTCCGCATGTGGACGTCTTCGCCCCCGCGCACAACCTCGCGAGCCTGGAAGCGCTCGTGCATCATCTCTCGCTATGACGACGAAGCCCCCCGATCTCCAGGAAACGTTCGAGCAGCTCGAGCAGCTTCGCACGCGCGAGAAACGCGCGGCCATGGCGACGCTCGTCGCCACCAAGGGGACGACGCCCAAGAAGGAAGGCGCCAAGATGTGGGTGGGCGACGGCGGGCGCATCCTCGGCTCCGTGACGATCGGCGGCTGCGTGGACGCACGCGTCATCGCCGAATCGGAGCAGGTGCTGCGCGGCGGCGAGCCGAAGCTGCTCACGATGTCGCTCGGCGATGAAGATGCGTGGGACCTCGGACTCACCTGCGGCGGCACGGTCGAGGTGCTCATCGAGCCCGTGTCGCTGGAGCACGACGACGATCCGGTGGTGCGCGCCTACGAGGCCATCCGCGCCGAATCGGAAGTGGGGCGCCACTCGGTGGCCGTTGTTCCACTCTCCGGAGCGAGCGCGCGGTTGGTGGTGCGTGAGGACGGATCGACGGTCGGCACGCTGGGCGATGCCGTGCTCGACGGCGAGGCCACGGCGCAGGCGCTCGACGTCATGCAGCACAGCACTTCCCGCACGATCGCCCTCCCGGCCGGTGGCGCGGAGCAGTACTTCTTCGAGCTCCACGGGCCGGCGACCACGCTCATCATTTTCGGCGCCGGGCACGTCGCCATGCCGCTCGTCACCATCGCCAAGGCGCTCGGCTGGAAGACGGTCATCGCGGACGGCCGCGAGCGCTACGCGACGCGCGAGCGCTTCCCCGAGGCGGACGAGATTCGCATCGGCCTGCTGAGCGACATCGCCGAGCAGCTCACCTACAACGCATCCACGTTCGTGGTGCTCGTGGCGCACGATTACAAGTTCGAGCTCCCGGTGCTGCGCGTGGTGCTGCGCCAGGCGCCGGCGTACATCGGACTGCTCGGGAATCGGCGGCGCGGGCAGGCGGTTCTCGACTTTCTGAAGGACGAGGGGTTCGACGCCGGGACGCTCTCGCGCGTGCACGTTCCGGTCGGGTTGGACATCGGCGCGCAGACGGCGGCCGAGATCGCGCTCGCCATCGTCGCGCAGGCGGTGGCGGTGCGCGCGCAACGGCCCGGCGCATCGCTGCGCGAGAGGAGCGCGACATGAAGGCGCATCTGGTTCGGCGGGAGTCGAACGGCTCCGTGCATCAAGCGCCGGCGTCGCTCACGGGGATGGTGCTCGCGCACGAAGCGCGCGATGCGCAGGGTGCGATCGCATTGGAGAAGGGCGCGATCATCGGACCGTCCAACGTGGATGCGCTCATGGCGCTGCCATGGAGCGAGCTGCACCTCGTCGAGCCCGAGCCCGGCGAGCTGTACGAGGACGACGCGGGACTCCGCATCGCGAACGCCGCGGCCGGTGACGGCGTGGAGGTGGGCGCGTTCTCCGCGGGGAGCCGTCCCCTCGTCGCCACGCGCCGCGGCATCCTCGACATCCACGTCGACCAGCTGCGACGTGTGAACTCCGTGGACGGCGCGTGCATCTACACGCTGTACGACGGGCTGATCGCCGAGCCTGGCGAGATCGTGGCGCGCGCGAAGATCACGCCCTTCGTGCTCGCCGAGCGGTGCGTGCGCGAGGCCGAACGCGCCGCGCGCGATGGCGGCGACGGCGTCATGCGCGTGCGCCCTTTCGTGCCGATGACCGTCGGGGCGGTGGTGAAGGAGTCGCTCGGCGAGAAGGCGATGGCGCGCTTCCGCGATGCGCTGGGGCGTAAGATCACCTGGTTCGGGTCGCGCCTGCTCGAGCCCAGCTTCGTGCCACCCTCAGCGGGCGCCATTGCCGACGGCATAGAATCGCTCGTGCGGAACGGCGCGCAGGTCATCATGATCGCGGGCGCGAAGGCGATGGATCCGCTCGATCCCGCCTTCGTCGCGCTCGGCCGGCTCGGGATCGGACTCGATCGATTCGGCGTCCCCGCGCACCCGGGAAGTCTCTTCTGGATGGCGCACGTGCGCGATGTGTCCATCCTCGGCATGCCGACGTGCGGGCTGTTCTCCAAGGCGACGGTGTTCGATCTCGTGCTGCCGCGCGTGCTCGCGGGCGAGCGCATCACGAACGCGGCGCTGGCCGAGCTCGGGCACGGTGGGATGCTCACGCGTGACATGGCGTACCGCTTCCCGCAGTACGATCCCGCCAAGAGCCGCGGCGCGCTGGAGTAGCGTGATCGAGAGTCGCGCGCGTGATCAGGCGTCACGTATGATCGAGAGTCGCGTGATCGCGGCGGTCGTGCTCGCGGCGGGTACATCGCACCGCTTCGGATCGCGGAAGATGCTGGCGCCGATCGCGGGACGTCCGCTCGTGCGGTGGACCGTCGAGCACGTGCTCGCATCGCGCGTGGACGAGGTGGTCGTCGTCGCCGGCGGCGATGCGATGGAGGCCCGCGATGCGCTCGCCGGTCTCCCGGTGCGAGTCGTCGCCAATGCCCGTGCCGCCGAAGGGCTGAGCACTTCGCTGCACGCGGGGATCGCTGCGCTCGCCGAGTCCATACGCGCAGCCGTCATCGTCCTCGGCGACCAGCCATCCGTGGAGCCCGACGTCATCGATCAGCTCATCGACGCGCATCGTGGCAGCGGGAAGCCGATCGTCGTGCCTCTGTATCGCGGCACACGCGGCAACCCCGTGCTCTTCGACGCGTCGCTCTTCGACGAGCTCCGTGCGGTGCGCGGCGATCGCGGTGCGCGCGACGTGATCGCGCGCGATCCCTCGCGCGTGGCGAGCGTGCGGCTCGACCTGCCCCTGCCGCCTGACGTGGACCACCCCGACGATTTGCGGAGTCTCGAGCGGCAGCTCGCGATGTCCGCAGCGTCCGCCGAGCCGCGCTCGCCGCGCCGAACTCGCATCTGACTTCAACGTGTACACATGAGATGACGACACCGGTGATCGTCGCCTGGAGCGGCGGCAAGGACAGCACGCTCGCGCTCCACGAGATCGTGCACGCCGGCGACTACCGAGTTGCCGCGCTGCTCACCACCGTCACGGAAGGGTACGAGCGGATCAGCATCCACGGCGTGCGTCGCGCGTTGCTGCGCGCGCAGACCGCCGCGCTCGGCTTCCCGCTCCTCGAGGTACGCATCCCCCAGGTGTGCTCGAACGCCGAATACGAGGCGCGCATGGACGCCGCGCTCACTGAGGCGGCGGCGCGGTGGCCCGAGGCGACATCGGTGGTGCACGGCGACATCTTTCTGGAAGACGTACGCCGCTACCGCGAGACGATGCTCGCGCGGCGCCGGCTGCGGGGGCTCTTCCCGCTCTGGGGGAAGGACACGAGCGCTCTCGCCCGCTCGTTCCTCGACCTCGGCTACAAGGCCGTCCTCACCTGCGTCGACACGCAGGCCATCTCACAGACGTTCGCCGGCCGCGAGTTCGATGCGGCACTGCTGCGCGACCTCCCGCCGAGCGCCGACCCGTGCGGCGAGAACGGCGAGTTCCACACCTTCGTGTACGACGGGCCGCTGCTCGCCGCGCCGGTGCGGCACGACATGGGAGAGGTCGTGCTCCGCGACGAGCGGTTCGCCTACGCCGATCTCCTCGCGCCCGGTGAAACATGACGCGACCGTCGGCGTACTGAAATGTGAGGTTCACGCCACGGAGATTGCCCCATGCTCGCGCTCGCCAAGTTCATCATCGGAAGCCTGGTCGCCCTCGTCGTGCTCATCCCGCTCGCGATCGTGCTCGGGATCGTCGGGCTTCCCGTGCTCGCCATCCTCGCCGTGGTCGCGCTCCCGGTGCTCATCGTGCTCGCGGTGATCGGCCTGCCGATCCTGCTCGTGCTCATGGCCACTGGCGCACTGCTCGCGATCGTCTTCGGTGTGCTGGGCGCCATGTTCTCGATCGGCATCGCGATCTTCAAGGTGATGGTGTTCATCGTGCTGCCGGTGCTCGTCGTGTGGTGGGTGCTCGCGCGCCTGTTCGGTGCACGGGAGCGGCACATCATCTGAGCGGCACGGTCATCCGGGCGTAGCCCTCTCATCCCGAGTGCAGCTCTGTCATCCCGAGCGCAGCGAGGGATCTCGCGCTGAGGCATGAACATCCACCACAGAGGCACAGAGACACGGAGAACGGCGGAGAACTGCAGAGAGAGCTGTTCTCTGTGTCCTCCGTGTCTCTGTGGTGAATCGCCGTTCGGATGCCAGGGCCGAGATCCCTCGCTCACGCTCGGGATGACATCGCTTACGCTCGAGATGACATCACCGCCTCGATGACCCCGCCTTCCCGCCCTCCGGGTACAGCGATACCTGCACGTAGTTCTTCCGATTCAGGTACTGCTTCGCCGCGTCGCGGACCATCGCGGCGTTCGTGCGCTGGATGAGATCGGCGCTGCCGATCGCGCGCGGATCCCACCCGTACCGGTCGTACGTCTCGAGCGCCGAGAGCCAGTAGCCGTTCTGCTTCATGTTCGTCTCGCGCTCGCGGATCTCGGTCTCCCGCACCTTGCGCAGGTCCGAGTCCGTGTCGGGGAGCGTCGCGAGGCTGTCGATCTGCTGGAAGACGGCCTTCGTGAGCTCGGCCACGCGCTCTGGAGCCGAGCCGAAGTCGATGCGCACCTCATAGTCCTGCCTCGGATCGCGCGAAGCGGTCGCCTGCACGGTCACGTCGTAGGTCCCACCCATCGCTTCGCGCAGCGACTCGCGCAACTTGATCTCGAGCACGTCCGCCATCGCGTTGAGCGCGTGCACGTTCGCGCGCGTGAAGTGGAACGGGCCGGTGAAGACGAGCTCGGTTTCGCTCTTCGGCTCGAGCCCCTTGCGCACCACCTTGCGGATCACGCCCTTCGGAGCCCGGATCCCTTCGTCGCGCCAGTGCTCCTGGCGATGCGTCGACGGAAGACCGCCGAGGTAGCGCTCGACCAGCGGCCTGAGCTGCGCCGGAGTGAAGTTGCCGACGAAGATGAAGGTGAAGTCGCTGGCGTCCGCGAAGCGATCGCGGTAGAACGCCAGCGATTTGTCGAGGTTCATCTCGTCGAACAGCTTGCTCGACAACGGCCGCGCGCGGAAGTTGTGCTGCGCCATCGTCACTTCGACGGTGTCCTCGAACGCGGCGAGCGGGCTGGCGTCGCGATTGGCCAGCGACTCCTTCACGCGTGCCTGGAAGGCGCGGAACGCCGAGCTGTCCTCGCGCGGTGCGGTGAAGTACAGATAGATGAGCTGGAAGAGCGTCTGCGCATCCGTCGGCGACGCGCTCCCCGACATGCCCTCCGTGAGATCGCTGATGTACGGGGTCAGCCCCACGACCTTCCCGGCGAGCGCCTTCTGCAACTGGATGAAGTCGAATCCGCCGACGCCGCCCATGCGCACGACCCCCGCCGCTGTCGTCGCCGCGATGTAATCGGCGTTCGAGGCGAGCGACGTGCCGCCAGGGCTGTACGCGCCCACCAGAATCTGGTCCGCCTTGAAGTCGGTCGGCTTGAGGATGACGCGCACGCCGTTCGAGAGCGTCCACTCCGTGACGCCGATGCTGTCGATCGTCTTCGTCGAGACGACGTGGCCCGGCGCCGGCTCGTGCGCGATGAGCGGCGCATCGGCCAGCGCGTCCTTGTACGGCGTGATCGTCTTCGCGCGCACGCTGTCGAACACGGCGGCCAGCTCCTGCGCGGTCGGCACCGTCACGCCCGCCTTCTGCGGCGCGTTCACCAGCACCACACGATTCGGATCGCTGAGCCAGTGCGTGGCCAGCGCATTCACCTCCGCGAGTGTGATACCTGGGAGCAGCGCCTTCGTCAACGCGTACTCGTACGCGATGCCGGGGCTCGGCTCGCCGTCCAGGTAGCTGTCCACGTACTCGCCGGCGTAGGCCGCCGAGTTGGTCTTGTCGCGCTCGGCGTACGCCTGCTCCATGCCGCGCAGCATCTCCGTCTTCTGCCGCTCGAGCTCGGACGCGGTGAAGCCGTAGCGCTTCACGCGCTCGGCCTCGGTGAGGATCGCGTCGAGCCCGTGCCGGATCCCGCCATCTTTCACGGCGGCGCCCAGGACGTACGCATCCTTCGAGCGGATGAGCTGCCCCTCGGACGATGAGGCGCCGATGAACGGCGGGTTCGGCTGCTGCGCCAGCTCGTCCAGCCGCTCGTTCAACATGCTGTTGTACAGGTTCTCGATCATCCCGCGCCGGTACGCGCCCACCGTGGTGTCACGCGCCGGCGGCTGCATGTAGTAGACGCCGACGCTCGAGCTCGTCGCCTCGGGATCGGTCGCGATGGCGTAGCGCGTGGAATCGCGATCGGGCACCGGGTACATCGTGCGGGCCCGCTCCGGCGACGGATTCGTGAGGTGCGCGAAGTGCTGCCGGATGAGCGTCTCCATCGCGCGCGCATCGAAGTCGCCCACCGCGACGACGGCCATCAGATCGGGGCGATACCAGTCGTGATAGAAGCGCGTGATCCGGTCGCGCGTGAACGTCTCGAGCGTCGACTTCTCTCCGATTGGCAGCCGCACCGCGTAGCGCGAGTCCTGGAAGATGACCGGGAACTGCTTGTCACGCATTCGCGAGCCCGCGCCCTGGCCGAGGCGCCACTCCTCGATGACGACGCCGCGCTCCTTGTTGATCTCGGTCGTGTCGAAGGTGAGACCGTGCGCCCAGTCCTCGAGGATCTGCATGCTCTTGTCGACGATCCGCGTGCTGTCGGTGGGCACCGTGATCGTGAACACCGTCTCGTCGAAGCCGGTCGACGCGTTCACGTCCGCGCCGAAGCGCATGCCGATCGATTCGAGGTAGTTCACCATCGCCTGCTTCGCGAAGTGCGTGGTGCCGTTGAACGCCATGTGCTCCACGAAGTGCGCGAGGCCGCGCTGGTCGTCGTCCTCGAGCACCGAGCCCGCGTTCACGGCGAGCCGCAGCTCGGCGCGGTGCTCGGGCTTGTGGTTCTCGCGAATGTAGTAGCGGAGCCCGTTCGGCAGCGTCCCGATGATCACGTGTGGATCTGTGGGGAGCAGCTGCGCCGTGTCCGTGGACACGCGGGGCAGGGACGTGGAGTCCTGCGCGAGCAGCGCGCAGGGAGCCGCGAGCGTCGCGGCGGTGGCGAGCACAGTGAGATGACGGCGCATCGTGCGGAGACTGCTACAGGATGAGGGAACTCAGGGTGTGATTCGCATCACGGTCCTCCTAACATACCCGCGTGCCACCCTGGAAGCTCCCCCGGCGGCTCAGCGCAATCGCAGCGGGAGCTGGACGGTGAACGCCATGGCCATTCCGCCGGGCGAGACCGCGGGGAACGCCGCGAATGGGCTGACGGTCGGGCGCTCACCGCGCCGTGCGGCGTTCATGCTCGACGGCGCCGCATCGCGCTTGGCGTAGACGTACGCCTCGAGCGCGCCGAGCAGCGTGATGGCCGAAGCGGCGGCGACGCCGGCGGTGAAGTGCGTGCGTCGCGTGCCTTGCAACGTGTACGTGTAGGGGATGCCATTCGGATCCTTGGCCGTGCGCGTCACCGTGACGTGCTGCGACTGCATCCCCCAGTACAGTGCGCCCGCCGCCGCGCCGAGCACGATGGCGCCGAGCACGGGGCGATGCGTGTAGAACTGGCCGGCGCCCGGCACGATGCCGCTGACGAGCGCCACCCTGGGCACGAGCAGCCCCCGGCGCAGGTCGGCGACGCGTGCGGCCACTGCGCTGTGGTCGTCGGCGTTCGGTGCGATCTGCAGGTAGCGCTCGAAGTCATCGACCGCGTGACGGGCGTCGCCCGCCGCCACGTGCACGAGGGCGCGATTGTAGACGGGATCGGCCCACGACGGCGCGAGCGCGGCGGCCGCGCTGAACGCCTGCTCGGCCGCACTCCACTGTTGCTGATCGAACGCCTCGACCCCGGTGCGGAAGCGCGCGACCGCTGGTGCAGGGACCTTCGGATCGCGGCCCGCAGTGAGCGTCGCCATGTGGGCGCGTACCTCGCCCGCTTCCTCCGAGGTGGGCGCGAGCGAGAGGTAGCGGCAGTACTCGGTGGCCGCAGCCGCGGTGTCCCTGGTGCTCTCGTATGCGCGCGCCAGCTCGTAGGCGATGTTCTCGTCCGTGGGGTCGAGCTTCGCCGCCTGCTCGAAGCGATCGCGCGCCGCGGCGTAGTCGCCGGTGATCGCGGCTTCGTGGCCGAGCACCATCAGCCGGCGCGCCTGCTCGCGCTGCGCCCACGCGGGGATCACCGGCTTCGGGAGCTGCGGACAGACGACGCCGCTGTCGCTCGGCACCGCTCGCTTGAGCGCGAGCTGCTGCGCGCGCGCGAGGGTAGCCGCACACGCAAGCGCGCACCCGAGTGTAGCGACCGCAAGCATGCCCATGGTGAAGGGTCGCACGCGTCCATCCCTCGTCTCGCTCATGGCTGCGTCCCTCGCACGTTTGCCAGCAGGCTGCTCACCAGGATGCGCGCCGTCGCGCTCTTCCCCTCGACGGTGGCGCTGATCTGTGCGCCGCCCACGCGCAGGCCGGTCACGAGACCGGTGGGGCTCACCGTCGCCACGGACTGGTCACTGCTCCCCCAGGTGATGTCCCGCCCCGTGAGTTGATTGCCCGCGGCATCGTATGGGATGGCGGTGAGCTGGGTCGTTCTGCCGGGTGCGATGATCGCGAACGTCGGGTGGAGGTCCACACGATCCACGGGAACGACGATGGCGAGCGCGGCCGAGCCCGTCTGTCCCTCGCTCGTTGCGGAGATCGTTACGTGGCCGGCGGCGAGCGCCTTCACGCGTCCCTTGTCGTCCACCGTCGCCACCTGTTGATCGCCGCTCGACCAGGTGATCGTGCGCCCTGTGAGCACGTTGCCCCGCGCGTCGTACGTCACTGCCTGCAGCTGCACCGTGGCGCCGACCGTGGTCTGCGCGTTCGCCGGCAGCACGGCGACCGTGGCGACCGGGGGCGGCGTGACCGTGACGGTCGCCGTACCCGATTCGCCCTCCGTGCTCGCCGCGATGACTGCCGTCCCGAGTGCGATCGCGGTGACGACGCCGGCACCGGAAACCGTGGCCACCGTCGTATCGCTGCTCGTCCAGAAGAGCTGACGGTCGTGCAGCACCTGGCCCGCCGCATCCTGCACGGTGGCCTGCAGCGGCGCGACGAGTCCGAGGCCCAACGTGAGCGACGACGGCTCGATCTTCACGTTCGCCACGGGCGCGGTATTCACGTCGAGCGCGCTGCTGCACGCGAGCAGCGTCATGGCCTGCGCGAGGACGACGATCGCGCCCGCCCTCATCGCGGCGCGTGCGGTGATGCGCCCGTCATCCGTTCGGCATCGAAACGGATACAGGCGTCGTGCGATGTGTTCGCGTCCCATCGCCGATCTGTCCCTCCACGTTGTACCCCCAGCAGTAACTCGCCCCGTCGCTCGTGGTGCCGCAGGTATGCGCGCCGGTCGCGCTGATCGTGGTGAAGGTGTGACCGCCGGCAACGCGCACGGGTGTCCCATGGTCCGTGGTCGTGCCATCGCCGAGCTGGCCATCGCTGTTGCGCCCCCAGCACTCGGCGTCGCCGCTCGTCGTGATGGCGCACGTGTGTACGCCGCCCGCGGTGATCGCACGGAAGCGCACGGTGCTCGACACACGCGTCGGCGTCGCACGGTCGGAGGTGCCGCCGATGCCCAGCTGCCCGAAGCGGTTGCTCCCCCAGCAGTACGCACCGCCGTCCGCGGTGAGCCCGCAGCTGTGCGAGCCGCCCGCGCTGATCGCGACGAAGCGCAGGTCGCCGCTCACCGGGGTGGGCGTGCTGCGGTTGATGGCCGTGCCGTCGCCGAGTTGTCCGGAGGTGTTCTCCCCCCAGCAATACGCCGTGCCCGATTGGTCGAGCGCGCAGCTGTGATTCCAGCCGACGGCGAGCTGCGTGAAGCGGACGGCGCTGGCGACCTCGACCGGCGCACTCGAGTCCGACACGTCGCCGTTGCCGAGCTGCCCCGCGCCGCCCGCACCCCAGCAGTAGATCGTTCCGCTCGATGTGAGCGCGCAGCTGTGCGATACGCCGGTCCCGAGCATCGTGAACCGTCGCTGCCCGGCGACGCGCACCGGCGATGTACTCGCCGCCCGTGAACCGTTGCCGAGCTGGCCGCGGTCGTTCGCGCCCCAGCAGTAGCTCGTGCCGTCCGTCGTGATGGCGCAGGTGTGCGAGAGCCCCGGCGAGATCGAGGCGAAGCGAAGGCCGCCCGCCACTTTCACCGGCGACGGCGCGCGGCTGGCGTTGCTGTCGCCGAGCTGCCCCTGGTCGTTCCCGCCCCAGCAGTACGCCTGTCCCCCGGCGGTGAGCAGACAGGTGTCCACGCCACCCGCGACGATGGTGCCGCGCGCGGAGGCGTCGGTCGCGGACGCTGCGCTCCCGGTGCTCTCGGCGGATATCGGCGGCGTGGATGTGTCTCCGGTCGACTCGGCGGTTGTCGCGGCGGGCGGCTGCATCTCGCGCGGTGCGTCTCGCGTGCGTGGCGCCGCGTTGGCTGCGGAGTCGATGGGGATCACGTGCGCGCGGTCGCTCGCGGCACCGCCTCCCGATTGCGCGGACGGTGTGCCTGCTTGCGCGGACGGTGTGTCCGCGCCCGGCGCAGCGGCGGTGGCGGCCGAGCCCGTGCCGGCGGAGGAATCCAATCCCGTCGTGTTCGGTGTGCGCTGCGCGCTGTCCGGCGTCGCGATCTCGCCGCCGGTCGCGCCGGTCGTCGACGGCGTCGGCAATTGGCGGATCGCGATGCCACGCGCCGCGTCGGTCACCATCGCGACGCCGTCGCTGACATCGCGCATGTTGTGCCCGGAGAACAGTACCGCGCCCGCAGCGAGCGATGCGGGAAGCCCGATGGCGAGCGCGAGGAGCAGGCCGCGCCGCCGCGGCTTGGGCGGCGGTGTGAGGAGCACCTCGATCTCCTCGCGCGCCAGCGGACGTCGATACTGTATCGTCTCGGTCGTCGGCGGCGCGGCGGCCGCCCACGCGGGCGGTTGCGCGTGGCGCCGCGCCGGATGCGCCGCTGAGAGCTGCGCGATGAACTCCTCCGCGCCCGACCAGCGCGCGGCCGGACTCTTCTCGAGCAACCCTTCGATGGCGACGAGCAGCCGCTCGGGGATGTCCGAGCGGAACGTGTCCAGCGGAGGAAGCGGATCGTGCTTCTGGTGATAGATGATGCTGTACAGGCTCTCGCCATCCCACGGGCGACGGCCGGCGAGCATCTCCCACCCCACGAGTCCGAGACTATAGAGATCGCTCCGCCCGTCGATGATCGGCCCGTCGATCTGCTCGGGGCTCATGTACGTCGGCGTGCCGATCGCGACACCGGTGAGCGTGAGCGAATCGCCGCCCTGGATCGGCCGCGCGATGCCGAAGTCCGAGAGAAACGCGCGCCCGGTCTGGTCCTCGATGAAGATGTTCTCCGGCTTCACATCGCGGTGCACGATCCCCCGCGCGTGCGCGTAGCCGAGTGCGTCCGCGATGTCGCGCAGCACCTGCTCGGCGTGTTCGGGAGAGAACGGGCCATCGAGCCCGAGTCGTTCCTTGAGCGTCGATCCGGGGACGCGCTCCATGATGAGCGCGACGCTGCCGTCATCGAGCCGGCGAACGCCGTGGATGGGGACGATGCGCGGATGGTGCAGCTGCTCGACCAACGCCGCCTCGCGGGCGAAGCGCGCGAGCGCTTCACCGTCTTCGGCGTACTGCGCGCGGACGAGCTTGATCGCCACCTCGCGCCCGGTGGCGCGCTCGCGCGCGAGGTAGACGACGGCCATCCCTCCGCGTCCCAGCTCGCGCAGCATCTCGTACTCGATCTCCAACCCGGGTACGACCGGGATGCTTCGCGCGCCGGCCATCGTCACGCCCCGCCCGCGCGCTCAGCGCTCCCGGAAGCGCAGCACCACCTCACCCAGCTCGATGCGGTCTCCCTCATCGAGGATGCGGCTCCCCGCCGTGGAGGGAAGCGCTTCCCCATTCAGCACGAGCGGATTCGTCTGCGACAGATTCGTGATTCTCCATCGACCATCCTCGAACTGCATGCGCGCGTGCAAGCGGCTCACCGTGCTCGCACGCAGTCGCACGTGCCGGCCCGGCGGCCCCGCGTCGCGGCCGATGGTGATGGTCGGGATCTCGCCCGGCATCCGGATGAACCGGATGTCCTGCCCGCGATCCTCTCCGGCGATGATCTGCAGCCGCCCGGGGAGCAGCTGCACCGCCGCGTCGAGTGGACGTTGCAGCTTCACCGTCTCGCCGTTCGGTACGTAGTTCGGATTCGTGACCATCGTCAGTCCAGCTCCATCGTCTGTCGCGCCAACTCCATCGTCGGTCGCGGGCGGCGGCGCGAAGTCCAGTGGATGCGCCGAGCCGTTCGTCGGCGTGCGCGGCGCGTATGCGTGCGCCCGCATTGCCGGACGCGGCATCGGCGTTCGCGCACCGTCCTGTTCCCGCCGCGCGGGAAAGATCAGCGGCGGCGGTGCGGTGCCTCGTGCGTAATGCGTTCGTCGGCGCCTCGTCACGATCGTGCCAAGCACGATCAGGGCCAAGCCGACGACAATGAGAACTGGGACGAGCACGGTACTGATCTGTGCACTCATGGCGTGCTGCGGCGCCAACCGCTTCCGCAGCCCGCCTCCAGCGTTGTCAGGTCAACCGCGGAACACGTGATTCGGAAGCGGACGGCCGCGGACGTCGCGCCCGAGCGGGGCAATTTCCGTTCCCCCTGCGAGGGTGGTCATCCGTCACGAATGGCACGCGATGATGCGCACGCGAGTGCGTTACTCGCGCGGCAACGAGCGTTGGTGAACCGCTATGGCGCGTTGCGCTCGAGCTCCGCGCGCACAGCGTCGACGGTGAGTCCTGCCTCGGCGAGCAAGCGTGCGGCGAGTCCGTCGCCTTGCAGCAGCCCGAGGAGAATGTGGGTGGGTCCCACCTCGCGATCGCGGCGGCGCGTGGCCTCCTCGTGCGCGATGGCCATCACGCGATGCGCACGGGGGTTGAGAAGACGAATGGCAACGATGGTTTGCTTGATGACGGCCTCCGCGCCCGATGGATCGGCGGCGCTCGCGCTCATTGTCATCCGCCCCGCCGTAGCGGAGATCGACAGGCGATCCTTGGCCGGTGCGACGCCAAGCAGCCGCACGGTTTCCTGTCGTGTGCGCTCGAGTGTGAGTCCGGCCCAGACGAGCACCTGGGCGGCGATCCCCTTCTCCTCGCGCAGGAGGCCGAGCAGGAGGTGCTCGGTGCCCACGTAGGAGTGGTTGAGCTCCCGGGCCTCGCTCATGGCCAGCTCCAGCACTTTCTTGGCCCGCGACGTGTAGGGCAG
>DASVCF010000134.1:0-11418 GCA_036381735.1 Gemmatimonadaceae bacterium
GGCGCTGGGTACGACCACGGAGCTCGGCGACCGCTTCGGCGATCCGCTCTTCAGCATCTGGACCAGAAGTCCGCGGCATCCGGCGCTCGCATCGTTGGCGGCCAGCGGACGCATCGGTGAGCTCACCGTGCTCCCGGCGGAGGACGCGGGGTGGTCGTGCGTGCAGGTCGCGATCCCCGGCGGGCTGGACGGCGCGGAGCGGATCCTCGACTACCTCAAGTGCGCCGGGATGGACATCGCGCGATTCGAGCGCGCGACGGTGACGTTGGCGGACTTGATCGAGCGAGTGATCAGAGCGCGGGGCGCGGGAGTGGAGCCGCGATGAGAGCCGCCTTCGCTCTGGTGCGCGCGAGCTGGCTGAGCGCGAGCAGCTACCGGCTGAACATGCTCATCTCGCTGGTGGGCGTGAGCGCGGCGGTCGTGCCCATCTACTTCGTCGCCAACGCGCTCCAGGGGACGATGGCGAACGCCATCAAGCACGAGGGGCATCAGTACTTCGGCTTCCTGCTGCTCGGGACCGTCGTCTTCTCGTTCCTCCCGATCGCCATCAACTCGCTCCCCACCACCATCGCCTCATCCATCGGCAACGGGACGCTCGAAGCGGTGCTCGGCACGCCCACCAAGCTCCCGGTGCTCCTCGCCGGCATGACCGGCTACGGGTTCTTCTTCACCGCCGTGCGCGCGCTGTTGACGATGGTGGCTGGCGCGCTGCTCGGCGCGGCGATCAGCGTGACGCAGCTTCCGGCGGCCGCGCTGATCCTCGTGCTGATCGTGCTCTCGTACATTCCCTTCGGGCTGCTCGCGGCGGCATCGGTGCTCGCGTTCCGCACGGCGAGCCCGCTGGGGCGCGGCGTGCTGATCCTCTCCGGGCTGCTCGGCGGCGTCTACTACCCGACGCACGTCATTCCGTCGTGGCTCAAGGCGTTCTCGGCATTCATCCCGCTCACGTACGGACTGCGCGCACTGCGCCGCGTACTCCTCGACCGGGTGCCGCTCACCGCCGTCGCATCCGACGTCGGGATGCTGACGCTCTTCACCGTTGCGCTGCTGGCCATCGGCATCGCGGCCTTCGCCTGGGCCCTGCGCTACGCGCGGCAGCAGGGGTCGCTCAGCCACTACTGAGAGAGATCGCATGCTGCGCGCACTGCTTGCACCCGAGGCACAACTGCTCCTCCTCTGCGGCGGCGGACCGGAGAACGATCCGGCGATCCGCGAGCTGCTCGCGCGTGATCTCGATTGGGGCGCGCTGCTGGAGCTCGCGCAGCGCGAGCACGCGGCTCCGGCCATCGTGCGGCGGCTCGAGGCGCTCTGCGGAAACGGCGAGCTCCCCGCGGGCACCGAGGTGCTCCAGCGGCTCGCGAAGGTCACGACCTTCAAGATGATGTATCTCCAGCGGCGCCTCGCGGAGACGGTGGCGGCGCTCGACCGCGCCGGCATCAAGGGCGTGATGCTGAAGGGCGCCGCGCTGGCCACGCGAGTCTACGGCTCGTTCGCCGAGCGTCCGATGACCGACATCGACCTGCTCGTGCCCGCCGACCGGGCGCGCGACGCACTGCGCGTGCTGCTCGCCACGGGGTGGCTCTGGCGTCCCGATCGCGACCAGGATGGGAACTTCGATCATCTGCACCACCTTCCCGCGCTGCTCGATGCGCGCGGCATGGAGGTGAGCCTCGAGCTGCACACCGCGCTGCTGCCGCCGGGTCAGCCGTTCCGCCTGGATGCCGCCGATGTGCTCGACGCGGCGGTGCCGGTGAGCGGGATGCCGGGTGCGTGGGTGCCCGCGCCGCGGCACATGCTCCTCCACACGTGCATCCACTTCGCGTGGGGGCACCTTTTCCGCAAGGGCGCGTGGAACGCGTTCCGTGATGTGCAGTCCGCCAGCCGCGTGCTCAGCGTGGACTGGAGCGAATTCATCGCGGCGGCGGATGCGAGCCGCGCGAGCACCTGCTGCTACTGGACGTTCCGACTGGCGCGCGACCTCATGGGTGTGGAGATCCCATCGCATGTGCTGCAGGCGCTCCGTCCGCCGCTCCCCGAGCTCGTGCTGCGGCGGCTCGCGCGGCACTTCACGCTGATCCTCATGCCGTCGGGCGTCAACTGCCCATCGGTTACCGTACGCCGGCTCATGTGGTCGGCCGGCATCCAGCCGCGCTGGAGCGGCCACGGCGGTGTGCGCCGATGGCAGTTGCTCGAGCTGCTGCCGGAGCACCGCGCCGCACGCGGTCTCCCGCCGGCGTCCGCCGGTGGCGGAGTCGCGGCTCGGCTGCCGTCGCGCGCCGGCTGGCTGCAGTACTGCCGCAACGTTCTGTTCGAAGGGCAATCACCCTGGAGTCCCAACTCATGACGCATCTCACTCCACCCAGACAGCTCCCCACCTCGCCCAACCTGGCCGATCGGTGGTCGAGCGTGGACGCGAGCGTCGCCTCCGCATCTGGACGCGATGGCGCCCCGGTGGACATCGCGCAACTCCTCGGCACACTCCGTCGCCATGCCTGGCTCGTCATCGTTGCCATGGTCGCGGCGGGCGGGCTGGCCTGGTACGTGGTGCGCTCGCGGCCGCAGGTGTACAGCGCGCGGGCTACCGTGCAGCTCGCCGACGCACGCGAGGAGCTCACCAGCGGACTCGTGGGGCGCGACCAGGACCAGACCACGTACGGCACGTCCGTCCTCTCGCAGATCGAGGTACTCAAGAGTCGCGCGGTCGCGGCGCAGGTGGTGGACAGCGAGCCGCTCGGCCTGCGCGTGCAGACGGCCGGCTTCCCAATCTCGCTGCTGTCGAGCGCACAGATCACCGACAGCGCGGCCTCGGGGGTGGTGCCGCTCACCTTCACCGATGCCGGGTTCATCATGGGCGGCGACTCCGCCGTGGTCGTCCCCTACGGCGCCGTCGCGAGCGCGGCCGGCATTCGCTTCGCGGTGGCGCGCCGTCCCTCGGCGGCGAGCGGCACGGTCCGCGTGCTCTCGCGCGACCGCGCCATCGACTATCTCCTGATGAACCTCGATGCGTCGCCCCGCAAGAACACCACGCTCATCGACATCACGTACGCGGCGGCGAGCCCCGCCACGGCCATGTACGTGGCGAACCGCGTGGCCCGGGCGTACCAGGCGGTGAACGCGCACATGGCGCAGGAGCAGGTGCGCCGGCGGCGGATCTTCATCGAGCAGCAGCTCGCGCGCTACGATTCGCTGCTCGCGCAGGCGCAGAACGCGCTCAGCACCTTCCGCACGCAGCAGCAGGCGTACAGCTCCCAGGAGAAGTTCGACGCCCGGCAGACCGGCCTGCGCGATCTGCAGTCGCAGGAGCAGCAGCTCGACAACGAGCGCGCGCTCTCCGTGGATGTGCTGCACATCATGCAGCAGAGCGATCCGGACAAGCGCCGGCAGGGGTTCCGCATGCTCGCGTCGTCGGAGAGCATGGGGAAGGATCCCGCGGTCTCCAGGCTGTACGATCAGCTCGTCGGCTATCAGACGCAGCGCGCCGAGCTGACGAGCGGCCCCTCGGCGCAGTCGAAGTCCAACCCCGACGTCCAGCGGGTGGACACGCTCATTGCCGATACCGAGCAGCGGCTGGTCGGCGCCGTGCAGGCGCACATCGCGCTGCTCGACGCGCGCATCGCCTCGCTCACCCAGCTCGAGCAGGAGAACGCGCACGCACTGCGGCAGCTCCCCGACGCCGAGATCAAGGAGACGCGTCTCACGCAGAACGTGCAGACGCTCGGCCAGCAGAAGACGCTGCTTCAGGAGGAGTACCAGCACGCGCGCATTGCCGAGGCGGCCGAGGTGGGGCAGGTGGAGATCCTGGACCTCGCGTCGCACGCGTTCGCGGTGCCCTCGCAGGGGACCCGCGTGATCCTGTTCGCGGTGTTCCTCGGACTGATGGTGGGCGGCGGCGGCGCGGTGCTCGTGGAGACGATCGACACCACGGTAAAGCGGCGCGAGGACTTCGAGCTGCGGCTCGGCGTCCCGGTGCTGGCGACCATCCCACAGCTCGAGGTCGCGGCCGGCCCTCGCATTCCGCTCCCGGTGAGCCGGGCCGAGCGACTGCGCCGCGACACCGAGAAGCGGCGATCGGTGGCGCTGGCGAGCGCGCAGCAGCGGCGCTCACCGAACAGCGAAGCGTATCGCCAGCTGCGGACGAACATCTTCTACGGCTACGACGACCAGCGGCTGCACACCCTCGTCGTCACGAGCCCGTTGGAGGGCGACGGCAAGACGTCGGTGGCCGTGAACCTCGCGATCTCCCTCGCGCACCAGGGGCGTCGCGTACTGCTCATCGACTGCGACCTGCACAACCCGAAGCTCCAGCGGATCTTCCAGCTCGCCACCGCGCCGGGGCTGGGCGAGGTGATCCTGCAGGGCGTGTCGCCCGTGGAAGCCATCCGCGCGACGGAGACCGACGGCCTGTTCGTGATGACCGCCGGAGCGCTGCCACCGGAGGCCGGCGAGCCGATGGGGAGCACGCGCATGCGGGCGATGCTCAGCGATCTCGCGCGGCAGTTCGACGCGATCATCCTCGACTGCGCGCCGGTGCTCGCCGTGTCCGACTCGGCGATCCTCGGCGTGGACGTGGACGGCGTGCTGCTGGTGGTGCGCGCGGGGAGCACGACGCCGCCGGATGCGGCCGAGGCACTGCGGAACCTGTCGACGGCGGGCGCCCACGTGGTGGGCGCGGTGCTCAACGATCCGGACGGGCGGGTGAAGCGGTACGGCGGGTACTGCTACGGGTATCCGCGGAAGTAGGGGTGGCGGCAGGAGCATCGGCCGGAGGTAGGACGATGCGGGCGAGCGTCTGCGCGATGAGCATCACGTCGCGCGCGACGCTCGCCCGCGCTGCATACTCCAGGTTCAACCGGATCTTGTCGGGGAGCAGCCGGTCGATGTAGAGGCGCTCGGGATCCGCGGCTTGCGCGAGCAGCCGCTCCTCGTCGCGGTACTGGATGGATGCGGGATCGGTGATCCCCGGCACCAGGTCGAGCACGCGTCGCTGCTCGGCGGTATAGCGGCGCACGTAGCGCGCCACCTCGGGGCGCGGCCCCACGAGACTCATCTCGCCGGCGGCGACGTTCAAGAGCTGCGGGAGCTCGTCGAGCTTCGACGTGCGGAGCCACCGTCCCACGCGCGTGATGCGCCGGTCGCCGCGCGCCGTGATCTGCGGCCCCACGCGCTCCGCGTCCGGCACCATCGTCCGGAACTTCCACATCCGGAACGGCCGCCCGTGGCGGCCCACGCGCTCCTGGCGGAAGAACACGGGCCCGCCATCCAGCTTCACCGCCGCGGCAATGACGACGAAGAGCGGCGCGAGCACGACCAGCCCGACGCCGCTCCCCACGAGATCCAGGGCGCGCTTCGCCCGCCTCACCTTACCGCCGGTGGGCGCGCACCACCGAGAGCACCGCGTCGATCACGTCGGCCACGTCCTGATCATCCATGCGCGGGTTGAGCGGGAGGCTCAGCATACGCTCGTAGCTGTCGTACGCCACGGGGAAGCTCTGCGGCGTGAAGCCGTACTTGTCGCGGTAGTACGGGTGCAGATGAATCGGGATGAAGTGGACGGAGGTGCCGATGTTCCGCTCGGTGAGCTCGTCGATGAACTGGTCGCGGCCGATGCGCAGCGCGCCGTGGTGCAGGCGGAGTACGTACAGGTGCCAGGCGTGCTCCACGTGGAGCCGCGCGCGCGGGACCTCGAGCGCCGAGATGCCGGCGAACGCCAGCGTATAGGCGCGCACGATCTCGCGCCGCCGCTGCTGGAAATACTCGAGCTTCCGGAGCTGCCAGATGCCGAGCGCGGCCTGGATGTCCGTCATGTTGTACTTGAAGCCGGGCATCAGCACCTCGTACTTCCAACTCCCGCCCTTGCTGTAGCGCTTCCAGGCGTCGCGGCTCATCCCGTGGAGACCGACGATCCGCGCGCGCTCGATGAACGCGGGGTCGCCGGTGAGCATCCCGCCCTCGCCCGTGGTCAGGTTCTTGGTGGCGTAGAAGCTGAAGGCGACCGGGTTGGCGCCGGAGCCGATCGGTCGGCCGCGGTACGAGGCGGGGAGCGCGTGCGCCGCGTCCTCGATGAGCATCAGGTTGTGCGCGTGGGCGAGCTCGCGCAGCGGATCCAGCTCCGCGGGGTGGCCGGCGTAATGGACGGCGATGATGGCCTTGGTGCGCGGTGTGATCGCGCGCTCCACGGCGGCGGGATCGATGTTCAGCGTGTCGGGCTCGACGTCGGCCAGTACCGGATGCGCGCCCACGTGCTCGATGACGTTCACCGACGCGGCGAAGGTCATGGGCGTCGTGATCACCTCATCGCCCGGCCCGATGCCGAGGGTGACGAGCGCCGTATGCAGCCCCGCGGTGCACGAGTTGAGCGGCAGGGCATCGGGGGCGTGCAGGTATCGGGCGAAGTCGGAGGCGAACTGCCGGGTCTTGGGGCCGGTGGTGATCCAGTCCGAGCGCAGCGTGTCCACGACTTCGTCGATCTCCTCTTCACCGACGCACGGCGGGGAGAAGGCGAGGAAGGTGCGACGCCGGGCGAACGGTCCGGGCGGAATGTAGGTGATGCCGCCCGTGGTACCGGTGGTGATGCCGTCGTTCAGAACGCTGACTTCGAGAGGTGCGGCCACAGGACCCCCATCCGATTTTGCGTAGCCACCATGGCTGGTCACGGCGTGTGATCGTCGAGCGGTGGCGTGCCGGGGGATAGCATTGCGCGCGCCAGCGAGGTGGTGCCGGAGGTGGGCTGCTAAGTCGTTGTGTGGACGTTGCTTGGAGTGGATTGTATCCAAAGCGTACTGGCGGGGTGTACTGGCGCTGTAACAGTCCACTTACATCTGTGTTCCCAAGGGGCACGGTGGGGTGGAGAGACGGCCGTGAATGGCGGGTGCGCACGAGCGGGCGCCCGCTGGCGCGGCCCGCTCGAACGCACTCGCACGCTCCAGCGTGCTACCTGGTGACGGGGATGGCCGCGGCGTTCCGGTCGCCGCGCTTGCGTCGGAGGACGAAGTCGAGAATGCCGCGCAGGAAGCCGACGCCGTAGCTGAGGTGGATCACCGGGAAGGCGGCGGCGAAGGGGAGCGCGATGTCGAAGCCGGCGGAGGCGGCGGCGCGGAGGGCGCAGGCGGCGACGGCGGCGCCGTACACGATGGCTAGGCCAACGAACGCGGCGCCCAGCCACGGCACCACCGGCGCGAGGAGCAGCGTGCCGAGCAATGCGGCGACGAAGAGCGGCGGCACGAGCTGCCGCACGGTGAAGATCCCGCCGAGCTTCCGCACCACCAGCGGCTTGAAGTAGCCGTACTGGTAGAACATGCGCGCCAGCTTTGCGATCGACTCGCGGGCGAAGTAGTCGCAGCTCACGTCCGGCACGAGGAGAATTCGCCCGCCGTGCTTGAGCAGCCGGTGGTTGAACTCATCGTCCTGGTTGCGCACGAGCTCCTCGTCGAAGAGGCCGATGCGCGAGAACACACTCCGGCGGTAGCAGCCGAACGGGACGGTGTCTACCCACCGGGGCTCGCGGACACCCAGGCGATAGTGCGCGGCCCCGACCGCGAACGGGTGGGCGAGCGCCGTCGCGATCGCGCGTGCCTTCGTTCCGTCGTTCGCGGGGAGCGTGCGCCACACGCCGCCGACGTTGTCCGCCCCGGAGCGCTCCAGCCAGCCGACCAGCCCGCCGATGTAGTTGCGAGGATACCGGCTGTGCGCATCCATGCGCATGATGATCTCGCCCCGCGCCTCCTGGATCCCGATGTTCAACGCGACGGGCGTGATCCGCCGCGGATTGTCGAGACAGCGCACGCACGGATGGCGCACCGTGTATTCGTCGAGGATGTCGCGCGTGCCATCATCGCTGGCGCCATCCACCACGAGGATCTCGAGCCGGTCGATGGGATAGTCGGTGTCCAGAATGGAGTCGAGGCAGGGCGCGATGTGACCGCGCTCGTTGCGGCATGGGATGACGATCGAGACGAACGGACGTGATCCCGCTTCATCCGGCGACACGAGCACCGAGGTCGCCTCGCCCACTCCGGCGTGCGGGCCGAGCGCTAGCGGGATCGAGCCCATGCACGCTCCTCCGGCGAGAGGTTGCACACGACCGCGCGGAACTTCCCGTTCGCGGATCGGGGGATGGCGTCCACCTCCTCGAGCACGACGTTCACCGTGCCCAGCCGGTCGCGCACGCGCCGCACGATGGACTCTCCGTCGCTCGCGCTGAATTCTTCGGCGGGAACATAACGCACGCGGATGCGGTCCAGCGCCTCCTGGATGATCTGCGCTTCGCGGATCGGGAGCCGCGACTTGAACACCGGATCCATGCGTCCGACGGTGCGGCCATCCACGGTGTACAGCGCATCGTCACTTCGCCCCTCGACGAAGGCGAGCCGCGGGAGATGCCGCCCGCACGCGCACGGCGCCGCGCCCGCGTCACGCGCGCCGCGGTCGCCCACACGATAGCGGATGAGCGGCATGTCCGCGTTGAGCAGGCCGGTGGCGATGAAGTCTCCCGCTGTGCCGGGCGCCGCGGCGCGTCCGTCCTCCATCACTTCGAGCCATCCGATCTCGGGCCAGAGGTGCAGATGCCCGTGCTCGCACTCGGTGGCCGCCGCGACGATCTCGGACATGCCGTAGTTCTCGCGCACGGGGCACCCGAACGCCTCGGCGATTACGGCGCGCTGATGGTCGTGCACCGGCTCGGCGTTCATGATGGCGACGGTGAGCGCGGGTGCATCGATCCCCTGCGCGAGCAGCTCGCGCGCGATGGCGGAGAGCGCGGAGGGATACGCGAGCACGTACGACACGCGATATCGGCGAAGCGCTTCCGCGTAATCACGCACGACGCGGGGCGAGATGTGGTACGCCGACATGTAGAGCTGGCGCAGTGCGCCGTTCCACACCCAGAACGGCGGCTCGCTCTGCGCGACCGGCGTCACGAGCTGGCCGCCGATGATCGCCCATCGGTCGCGTCGCGACACGCCATACCAGTGACGACTCCGCGCTTCGTACAGCGCATACCACGCGCGCACGGTCTCGCGGCTCAGCCAGAGGTCGAGCGACTTGCCCGTGGTGCCGCTCGTGTGCTCGCGGAACATGCGCGCGGGATTGCAGTCGTCGGCCACGAAGGCGCGCGGACGCTGGCGCAGCGGCTCCTTCTCCAGCACCGGCCAGTTCTCGATGTACTCCCACGATGCGCGATCACCGCGCTGGCGCCGGGTGCTCCACTGATCGCGGTAATAGGGCACGCGCGTCGCCGCGCGGTGCAGCACGAAGGCGAGGCGTTCCTCCTGCCACGCCCGCCACCGCTCGGCGCTCCACTGCTCGCGCTCCAGCGCTTCATCGCGCAGCCGCTCGGTCTCCGCGCTGTAGCGCCACGCTCTGAGGTAGCCGCCGCGCAGCGTCGCGGCCGCCGAGCGCAGGGCAGGGGGGAGTGCGTGATACCGCTGCAGCAACGCGTCACGCATTGGCGGTCACGGCGTGCCGGCGCGCGACTTCGTGCAGTACCGCCTTCCATTGCGGAAGGATCACGTCCCAGGTGAAGCGCTCGGCTTTCGCTCGCGCGTTTCGCGAGAGTCGCGCGGCGAGCCCGGGCTCGGTGAGGATGCGACGGACCGCGGCCGCCATGGCATCGGCGTCGTCGGCCGGCACGAGCAGCCCGTCGCGCTCGTGCTCGATCAGGTAGGGCATTCCGCCGACGTTCGTGCTGACCACGCACAGCCCCGATGCCATGGCCTCGAGCACGCTGACGGGGGAGTTGTCGATGTTGGTGGTGTTCAGAAAGATGTCGGCCACATCGAGATGCGTCGGCACCTCCGACCTCGGGACACCGCCGACGATGGTCAGCCGGTCGAGCACGCATTCACTCGCGGCGCGCTCGCGCGTGCGCTCGAGACTGCCGTCCTTGTCCGGCCCCAGCATGGTGAGCGTGCTCGCCGGAAACTCGTCCGTGAGACGGGCGAGAACACGAGGCGCCATTCCCGGGTTGTAGATCTCGTGGAAGGCGCGCACCCAGATCATGCGCGGCGCGGGGCGCCGACGCACGCGGAACGTGTACGCCTCCGGCTCGATCGGATTGTGGATGAGCCGCAGATCGGGCCGCGCGTCCTGCACCGCGTCGAGCACGTAGCGCGACGGTGCCGTGACGACGGCGGCACCCGCGAGCAGACGCTTGACGCGCGTCGGAGAGCGTTTTGCCAGCGCCGGGAGATTTCCTCCGTGCAGCGTGAGCACGTACGGCTTGCCAGCGGCGCGCAGCACTCGGCACATCAGCTCGGCCCAGCGAAAGGCCGAACCGCTGTAGACATCGACCTCCGCGACATCGTACCGGTGTCGCTCGCGCCACGCAGTGACCAGCCTGTCGAGCACCCGCAGGTAGCGCGACTGCTTGCGCGAGGTGAGGAGCACGCTCCACCCCTCGTTCCTCAGATGCTCGGCGAGATCTTCACCCACGGCTCGGCGGCCGGGTGAGGCGCCGAGGAAGTTGCCGATGAGGAGGAGGCGCGGGGGATGGTCAGATGATGCAGACGGCTGGGCGTACTCGATGGTATTGAATACGTCCCCACTTGGCGTAGCTGTCACGTCAAGCGCACGAGAGTGTTGCACGTAGCTGGCAGTGGTGCGTGGTAGGTGCGGAAAAGCGCGGGCGAACGTGCGGCGGCGACTGTGCAGTGCAAGTAGGTTGCCCGTGACAGCCGGGTTAAAGCGGGTGAAGGAGGTTTCATTATAGACGATCGGAACACCTGTTACCGAGCATATGCGGGCGTAACGCATACGCACGTGACATCGGGTAACGGGCCGTCGTCGCTCCCCGAGATGTTCACTACCCGGTAAGACGCTCAGCCCTCCGCGAGGGCCCGGGACAAAGGCAAAACCGGCGAAAGCCGGTGACGCAAAGCTACGAGGCTACAGCGCTGCCGAGCTGCACGCGCGCCATGCCAGTCGAGCCGCCAAACGGACACACGCAGGAGGGTAAGGATGAAAGCCCGCTTGCTCATCGCTGCTTTTTGCTTTGCGGTGGTTGGCTGTACGCTGGTCGATGCTCCCACGGGGCTGAATCAGGTGCCGGATCCGGGGCAGGCGACGGGCGTCGGCTATTACGTCTCGCCCAACGGGAGCGCGGTTGGGGATGGGAGCAAGGCGTCGCCGTGGGATTTGCAGACGGCGCTGGATCAGCCGGGGAAGGTGGTGCCGGGTGATACCGTCTGGATGTTGGGCGGGGTGTACTCGAACTCTGCGCACGACTTCGTCAGCAAGCTATCCGGTACTGCGAATGCACCGGTTGTCCTGAGGGCGTACCCGGGCGAGCGCGCGACGATTGACGGGCGGCTCGATATCAACGGGAGCTACGCGTATTACTGGGGGTTCGAGGTTATGGATTCGGACCCCGATCGCGTAACGACCTTAGCAGGATCACGGCCCGCAGATCTTCCCCGTAACATG
>DASVCF010000135.1:0-12396 GCA_036381735.1 Gemmatimonadaceae bacterium
AGGAAGACATCCACGCGCATGGCCAGCGCGAAGAGCATTTTGGACGTGGTGTCCGGATTCAGGAAGTGCGCGAGACTCAGCGTCACGCTCGCGGCTCCGGTGATCGAAGCCGGATCCATGACCGCGGCCATGAGCGCGCTCACGACCTGCTGCGCGATGAGCGGGAAGAAGGCGTAAGTCGCGACGACCATTGCGGCGCCCACCGTCTGCTTCGACTCGAAGAACTTCCCGACGGCCCACAGGACGATACCGGCGAGCATCACGCGGATGGGCGTGAAGATCAACACACCCACGACCGCGAAGGTCTCGCCCATCTTCCGGAACGACTCCATCTGCGCCGCGGTGATCCGCGGATTCGCCTTCATTGCTGCCGCGGTCTGCCGCGCGAACTCGGCGTCGATCGCTGGCTGCAGCAGTGACTTCGTGCCGAAGGAGAGCGCGACCAGCACGAGCGTGAGCACGACGAGCGGGAGGACAAAGCCGGCCTTCTCGCGCCGAGCGAACACCTGCGCGGGCGACACGAAGATGTCGACGAAGTCTTCCCAGACGGACACCGGCTTCGGTGCCACGGTGGTGGCGGGGGTGGTCATCGAGGGCTCCGACGTAAGGGTCGCGGATCGACAACGCCCCATCAATAGCTCCTGGTCACTACCCTCCGCAAGATGCGACCATCGCGCGCCGATCGCCGCACGCGATGGAAACACGATGGCAACTCGATGAACGTGCGCGACGTGCCCTACGGCGTGTCGTCTTCACCCACGGTGTCGTCCGGCGCGTCGTAATCGAAGCAGCTCCCCGCATCGAATTCCGCGGGTCCGCGGCGCGCCGCCTGATCGCTCCCCCGCCCCGCCGAGCCCGCGCCGTGATCGTCGCTCCCCGCGTTCCCGCGGGCGCCGCCACTCACGCCGCCCGAGGCGCCGCTACCGCCGTCGCTCCCGCCCGACATATCGATCTCGTCGGAGAGCTCCTCGAGCGGCGGATTCCGCCGCTTGGCCCCCGGCGTCCTCCCATACGGCGACGCCGCGCGCTGCGACGCCGCGGTCTCATCCGGTTCGCTCGCGCCCTCGATCGCATCGTCGCGCACGCCGGGGCGGCCAAGGAGATCGAATGCCTTGAGCTCATCCGGCGTCACCTCATCGCCGGCCGCCGGTGAGTCCGACTCGACCCACTCGGACTTGCGGCTGTGGATCACTTCCTCGTCAATCGGATCGCCCGGCGATGGACCTTGCCGGTTCAGGTTCTGCGCGGCGTGCTCGGGATCGATGCGATGCGACTTTCCCTGTCGCGTCCGCTTGTGCTCGCGATCGGCCATCTGCGTCCTCACATCTGAAGCAATACCGCTCTGGCGAACGGTAGAACGGACTCGGGCAACGCGCGTGCCAGGATGCGAGGGGCGTACGACTTGCACTATCACACACGAACACGATGGGAGAGTGCAGCGCCGGCAGCGCGTCGAAGGGCAGCAGCGGGACCGAGCGCGCGGACGGCATGACGAATCATGAAGACACGAGCAGCAGACGAAGTAGACTCCCCTGAGCCCCACCGCGGAGCGGCGCTCCCGATCGAGATGCTCCCGTTCCCGGTGCTCCGGCTCGATGACGCAGGGTGCGTGGTGGACTCCAACGGTGTGTTGGAGCGCGAGCTGGGATTGCCACCCGATGGGCTGCGGGCCCATCCCCTGCGCGAGCACGTGGACGCCGCAACGGCGGATGTCCTCGCCACCCTCTCCGATTCCGATCGCGACCGCGATACGGTGCTCCACGTCTCCTTCCGTGGAACCGCGCGCACGTTCTACCTCGCGCGGCGACAGGGGCAGCAGTGGTTGATCGGGCAACCGGCGGAGCTCGAGGAGGCCGACCGCGCGAAGGCGCGCTTTCTCACCACGATGTCGCACGAGCTGCGCACGCCGCTCAACGCCGTGCTCGGCTACGCCGGGCTTCTGCGCGACGGCGTGTACGGCGGCGTCACGCCGCAGCAGGACCGCGCGGTCCGCGCGATCGTCCGGCGCGCGAAGGACCTGCAGCAGCTCATCGGCGACGTGCTCGATCTCTCGCGGCTCGAGACGGGTCGGCTCGAGACGCGACTCGATGACTTCGACCCCGGACGCGTGGTCGCCGAGGTCACTCGCGAGCTCGCCCCGCTCGCCCGCGAGCGGGAGCTGCATCTCATCGTCCGCGATCAGATGCGCACACCGGTACACCTCGATCGATTCAAGTACGAGCAGGTGGTGGCGTGCCTCGTCTCCAACGCCATCAAGTTCACCCCGCGGCGGGGAGAGATCGAGATCGCGATCGCGGAGTTGAACGACCATCACTTCGTCACGCGCGTGCACGACACGGGGATCGGGATCGCAAAGGAGGAGCGGGGTCGCATCTTCGAGATGTTCCAGCAGCTCGACTCCGGTCCCACGCGTCGGTACGGCGGCACGGGTGTCGGGCTCGCGCTGGCGCACCGCACGGTCGACTTGATGGGGGGGCGCATCGATGTGGAGAGCGAACCAGGCGAAGGGACGACCTTCGTCATCACGCTCCCCATCGAGCCCGGGCGGGACGCGGTGGCGCGCGCGGTCGAAGAGGTGCCGGACGAGCGCTCGTCGACGCGTCCGATCGTGCTCTCGATCGACGACGACCCCGAGGTCATCGCGCTCCTGCGCGATTCGCTGACGCCCGCGGGCTATCGCGTGGTCGGCGCGTTGAACGGCGTGCGCGGTCTCGAGCTCGCGCGCATCCTGCAACCGTTCGCCATCATCCTCGATGTCATGATGCCGGAGAAGGATGGCTGGCAGGTGCTGCGTGAGCTCAAGGCCGATCCCGCCCTGCGCGACATTCCGGCGATCGTCATGTCGATCGTCTCCGAGCGCGCGGCGGGGGTGTCGCTGGGCGTCACCGAGTACCTGGTGAAGCCCGTGGACCGCGAGGTCCTGCTCGCGATGCTCGAACGGCTCCGGAAGGGGCTCCCCCGGGGACTTGCGTCGGCGGGCGGGGGGGTGTAGAACGACAGGGGAGGGTTCTGGGTTCTGAGTTATGGGTTCTGGGTGATGTGCTCTGCGCGGCCCGGATCCGGTCGCTCGCAACCACTCACGACCCACCACTCATAACCCATAACGCCCCGTTACATGCTCCGATACCCGCCCAGCGTGCTGCTCGCATCGCTGCTCCTCATCCCCGCCGGCCTCGTCGCGCAACAGTCCCAGCCGGCCGACCTGATCGTCACGGCGCATCGCATTTACACCGTCGACGACGGGCGTCCCGTCGCCGAGGCGATCGCGGAGCGTGGCGGGCACATCGTCTTCGTCGGCTCCGAGCGTGGAGCCATGGCGCTCAAGGGGCCGGCGACGAAGATCGTCGCGTACCCGCACGCGACCATCTATCCGGGGTTCATCGATGCGCACGCGCATCTCCTCGAGCTCGGCGCGGGGTTGCGCGAAGTCGACCTCGTCGGAACGACGTCGTACGACGAGGTGGTCCAGCGCGTCGTCGAGCGCGCGAAGCAGGTGCCCGCGGGCGCGTGGATCATCGGGCGCGGGTGGGACCAGAACGACTGGGGCGACACACGCTTCCCGACGCACGAGGCGCTCTCGCGCGCGGTGCCCAACAACCCCGTCGTCCTCTCGCGCGTGGATGGGCACGCGCTCCTCGCCAACGCGAAGGCGATGGCGCTCGCGCACGTCACCGCCGCGACCAAGGACCCCGCCGGCGGCCGCATCGTGCGGCTGCCGAACGGCGATCCGTCGGGCGTGTTCGTCGACAACGCGAAGGCGCTGATCGAGCGCGTGGTGCCGGCACCCACGCACGAAGAGACGAAAGAGGCCATCGTCGCCGGCGCGAAGGAGGCGAACCGGTGGGGGCTCATCGGCGTCGACGATCCCGGCGAGCCGCGCGCCGTAATCGAGACGTACGAGGAGCTCGCCAAGGCGGGGCAGCTCCCGCTCCGCGCGTACATCATGATCCGCGACAACAAGGCGGATCTCGACTACTACTTCGCCAAAGGACCGCAGAGCGCGCTCTACGACGGGCATCTCTGGATCCGCAGCATCAAGATGTACATGGACGGCGCCCTCGGCTCACGCGGCGCGGCGCTGCTCGATCCGTACAGCGATGACCCGGGCAACTCGGGGCTCTTCGTCACACCGCCCGCGCACATCCGCGAGGTCGCCATCGAGGCGCTGAAGCACGGCTTCCAGGTGTGCGTCCACGCGATCGGCGACCGCGGCAACCGCACCGTGCTCGATCAATTCGAGGCCGCCCTCAAGGAAGTGCCGGTCGCCGACCATCGCTTCCGCATCGAGCACGCGCAGATCCTCAACTACGCCGACATCCCGCGCTTCGCCGAGCTCGATGTCATCCCGTCGATGCAAGCGACGCACGCGACGAGCGACATGTACTGGGCCGGCAAGCGCCTGGGCAGCAGCCGGCTCTACGGCGCCTACGCGTGGCGATCGCTCCTCAACACGGGAGTCATCGTCCCGAACGGCACCGACGCGCCGGTGGAACCGATCAACACCCTGCGCACGTTTCACTCGGCCATCAGCCGGCAGGACGAGCAGAACTACCCGGCCGGCGGCTGGTACCCCGAGCAGCGCATGACGCGTGAGGAGGCGCTCAAGTCGATGACCATCTGGCCGGCCGAGGCGGCGTTCCAGGAGCGGATCATGGGCTCGCTCACGCCCGGGAAGTACGCGGACTTCGTGGTGCTGGACCAGGACATCATGACCGTGGCGCCCGAGGACATCATGAGCACGCAGGTCGTCGCCACGTACCTCGCCGGCAAGCCCGTCTACGAGCGGGGGCGGAGCGCGCCGAGTGTCACCGACTCGCGGTAGATTGTGCTCGCGATTGACGCTCGGCTGACGCATTGCTGCAAGAGTTGCAGGACCCGGTACACGCCGTCGTTCGAGGACAGCCCGTCATTCCGAGCGAACGCGAGGAATCTCGGTTCGCCAGCGAGATCCCTCGCTCCGCTCGGGATGACAACCCGCTGGGGATGTCAACCCGCTCGGGATGACAACCCGCTGTCGGGATGACAACGTAGCTCCAATCACCACACCATCGAGTGTCCATGCTCAGTTCCTCGTCCATCACATTCCTGAAGCGCCTCCTCGACACACCCGGGCCCTCGGGATTCGAGTCGGCCCCCGCCAACGTCTGGCGAGAGGAGGCCCGCGCCTTTGCCACGGTGAGCGCCGATGTCGCCGGCAACAGCATGGCGACGGTGAACCCCGACGGCGCGCCGACGATCATGCTCGCCGGCCACATCGACGAGATCGGCGTCATCGTCACGCACATCGATGAGGACGGATTCGTCTATATCGCCGGTATCGGCGGGTGGGATCCGCAGGTGCTCATTGCACAGCGCATCCGCTTCGTCGGACATCACGGCGACGTTTACGGCGTGATCGGCAAGAAGCCCATCCACCTGATCAAGCCCGAGGAGCGGGAGAAGGCGACGAAGATCACGGAGCTGTGGGCCGACATCGGCGCGAAGTCGAAAGCCGAGGCGGAGGCACAGCTGAGCGTTGGCGATCCGGGCGTCATCGATTCGCGGACGATGGATTTTCCGAACGACCGAATCGTCTCGCGCTCGATCGACAATCGCATCGGCGCCTTCACGGTGCTCGAGGCGCTCCGTCGCTACGCCGCGCGCCCGGGGAAGGCGCGGGTCGTCGCCGTGGCGACGACGCAGGAGGAGATCGCGTGGCACGGCGGCGGCGCACTCATCTCCGCCACCACGCTCGGCGCGCGCATGGCGATCGTGGTGGACGTCACCTTCTCGACGGATCACCCCGGGCTCGAGAAGAAGGAGCTCGGCGAGCACTCGCTCGGCGGCGGCCCGGTGCTCACGCGCGGCGCGGTCATCTCGCCCGTCGTGTTCCGCCTGCTGCGGCAGACGGCGGAGGAGCAGAAGATCCCGTTCACGCTCCACGCCGCCGGCCGCGTCACGGGCACGGACGCCGACGCGATCAACATCGCGGGCCAGGGGGTCGCGACCGGGCTCGTCTCGGTCCCGAACCGCTACATGCACTCGCCCAACGAGATGGTGAGCCTCGTCGACCTCGACCGCGCCGCCACGCTGATCGCGGAGGCGTGCCGGAAGGTGGATGGGAAGACGGATTTCACAGCGAGGTAGAGATGTGAGTTCTGAGTTGTGGGTCATGGGTTGTGGGCCGTGCGTTCTGAGTTGCCGAGATCTGCGTGCTCACGACCGCTCATGACCCAGCACCCATAACCCACGACTCACGTCTCCCCGTCCCGCCGCTTCTTCCCCATCATCACCCACGATGCCGCGCCTCGCACTTCTTTCTGATCGGCGCGCAGGAGTGACTGCAGCGCTTCGAGCGCGACCGGGGATTGTACTTCGCCGAGCGCACGCACTGCGGCGACGCGCAGCGCGATCGGCGTGCGCTTGAAGAGCCCGCCATCGCTGTTCGCGATCGACACCAGCTTCTCGACGGCGGCCGGCGTGCCGATGCGCGCGAGCGCGGTGAGCATCGCCATCTGCACCCCGTGGTCGTCGTCCTGATTGATGGCGCGGATGAGCGAGCCCACGGAGTGTGCTCCACCGCGCCCCTGCACCGCTTCCACCGCGTGCTCGCGCACCATGTCGTGCGCATCGCGCAACGCATCGCGTACGCCGCGCGCCGCTGCCGAGGAGCCAAGCTTGGTGAGCGCTCCGGCGGCCGCGGCGCGCACGCGGTCGTCGGGATGGTCGAGGAGCTTCGTCAGCTCCGGCTCGGCCTCCTTCACCCCCATCTCGCCGAGCAGCTCGGCCGCGTTGCGCACCGCGAACCAACGTGAGTCACCGAGCATGTGGATGAGCGCGCGGGCGCCCGTACCGAGTCGCATCAACGTGTCGAAGTAGATGCGGCGGTAGGCGATCGATGGCGCGGAGATGAGCGCGTCGACCAGCGCTTCGACGCCCTCCTCTTCGGTACGCGCGAACACCGGGAGGAATCGCTCGTAGTCCTCCATGCGCTGCGGCAGGAGCGCCGTGATGCAGCGCAGCACGGGCGAGACGGAGAGCCGTCGAATGGCGATCGCGAGGTGACGGCGCAGCGGCCCATCGGGCGCAAACTTCTCGCGCTGCACGAGCGCGGCGAAGATGTCGGCGACGACATCCATCCGCTCCCGATGCGCGGACTCCAGCGCCAGTTTCACGAGCCCCGCGAGCTGCGCGCCGATGGCTGGCGATGTCTTTGCCGCATCGAGCTGCTCGAGCAGCTTGAACATCGAGCCCTTGGGCGTCTCGACGTTCGCGAGCGACTGCAGCATCTCCTCCGCCTCCCGCTCCTCGTCGCTGAGCGGGAGCGGCATGGCGACGTCGCGGATGAGTCCGGGGATCGCGGGCTCCTCCGACGGCGCGGCGGTCGGGGCTGCTGCGGTGCCCGGGGTCGCCGTGGCCGCTGCGTTCGCTGCGGTGGCGTCGCCGGTGCCCGACGCCGCGACCGTCATTCGCACAGTGCGCACGTCGAGCGCGCGGAGCCCCGCACTGATGGTGCGGCCCCGATCGCCGGGTAGTGGATCGCACGCGAGCATGCGCGCGGCGAAGATCAGGTCCGCGAGCGTCGCACCGCGTTCCACTTTGAGCTCGGTGACCGTATGGCCGATGAGCTGCGTGACGAGTGCCTGCGCGCCGGGGAACGCATCCGGCGCGGGCGTACCATTCACGAGCAGGCGCCACTCGCGCGTCGTGATCGTGGCGGAGCCGTCCTTCGTCGCGTTGGTCAGCAGACGGAGCGTGGCGAGCTGGGTGTCGTACGCGGACGCTTCATTCAGCAGCAGCCACACGAGCTGTGCGAAGTGGCGCGCGACGGTCAGGGAGTATTCCATCGGATGAAAGACACTTGACCCGCATCGATCGTCACGCCCCCATCGCACGCGCCGTGCGCGAACGCCAGATCGTGCGTGATGACGGCCGCCGCCCCGCGCTCGCGCTGCCGCTCGAGCGCCCGCGCGATGTGCGCTCGCCCCTCGGCGTCCTGCCCCGCCGTCGGCTCATCGAGGATGAGCAGCCGCGGGCCCGCAGCCATTGCCGCGGCGATCGCCAGCCGGCGCTGCGCCTGTGATGAAAGATCGCCCGGGTGCACGCGGAGCTCGTGCTCGAGCCCCACGGCCTCCAGCGCCTCCCGGGCACGGTGGTCGGCGTCGCGCGCCGGGTATCCGAGCGCACTCGGCGCCACCATTACTTCCTCGAGCACCGTGCGAGAGAACAGCTGGCGGCTCGGATCCTGGAACACCAATCCCACGTGGCGCGCGCGCTCCTCGACGGGGAGCGGATCGAGCGCGATGTCGCCGAGGTGGATCGCACCGCGTCGCGCGGGAACCAGTCCCATGATCGTGCGCGCGAGGGTGCTCTTCCCCGCGCCGTTGGCACCGAGCCACGCCGTGATGCTCCCATTCGGGATCGTGAGCGACAGGTCGCGCAGCACGTCGCGGGCACCGTAGCCCGCACAGAGGTCATCGATGCAGAGGAGCGGGGCGCGCGCGGCCGGCGCGCAGCGGCCGGCGTGTGCGTACGCGTCGTCCCTACCATCGCGCATCTCGCGTCGAGCGCGAATCTCCACGGATGCCGGGGCGCCGAGTCGTGCGTCGAGTGGCGGCCAGCGGTCCAGCACCTCGCTCGGACTGCCCGTCGCCAGCGGCGCGCCGTCGGCGAGCACCAGTACGCGCGTCGCGAGCGTCAGCAACAGCTCGAGGTTCTGCTCGACGATGAGCACGGCCGTGCCCGAGGCGGCCAGCGATCGCACGGCCTGTGCGAAGCGGTCCGTGGACTCGGGGTCGAGCTGCGCGGTGGGCTCGTCGAGCACGAGAAGGGGCGCGTCGAGCGCGAGCGCGGACGCGAGCGCGACGCGTTGCAGCTCGCCGCCCGAGAGATCGCGGGGCACCCGCTGCGCGAGATGCGTGGCGTCGGCCAGCGCGAGAGCGCGATCGACGCGCGCGCGGATCGCGGCACTGGGCACGCCCTGATTCTCCGGGCCAACCGCGACCTCCTCTTCGACCGTCCCGCCGAGCTCGGTGAGCTGCGTCCACGGATTCGCGAACACGAAGCCGGCGCACGGATGTCCACCGCCGTGATGCACGATGCGGCCATCGATCGATGCGGCGACGCTGCGGCCGAGCAGACCGGCGGCGGCGAGCGCGAGTGTCGTCTTCCCTGCCCCCACATGCCCGGCCACGCCCACGATCTCGCCGGCTTCGAGCTCGAGCGCGACATCGCGCAGCGCGACCGTGTTCCGGCCGTAGCGAATCCGACGAATGTCGAGCGTGAGGACCGGCGTCATGGCGCGTCGATCAATGGATGAACCGCCACGCGAGAATCCCCGCGAGCACGATCCACAGCGCGGCGCGGATCGCGCGCTCCGTACCTGGGTCTTCGATCGGCACCATCGCGGTGCGATGCCGGCGCGGCTCGAAGCCGCGCGCATCGAGCGCGAGCGCGCGCTCCTCCGATTCGGTGACGAGCGAGACGATGAGCGGGCCGGCCATCGGCAACAGGCTCCGCAGCCGCCCCAGCACGCCGCCCCGCACGGCCACGCCTCGGCATCGCTGCGCATCGAGCACCTCGTGCGCCCGGCGCCGCGCCTCGGGCACCGCCTCGAGCGAGGCGACGAGCACGTACGCGCTCCACGCGGGAAGCCCGCGCGCGGCGAGCGCGCGCGTGAGCCGGCGTGGCGCGATCCCGACCACGGTCCACCCCAGCGCGGCGATCGCGGCCGTGAGCGGGAGCGCGATGGCATTCGCGTCACGCGCCGCCGCGGCAAGTGGGAGCGCGCCACCGACCCGCGCACCGTCCGGCGCGATGACCCCGTTCATGAGCCAGAGGAGCGCGAACGTCGGCACGCCGACGATCAGCGCCAGCCACGTGACGCGCGCGCCGACTCCGGTGCGCCAGGCGAGCGCGAGCGCGACGACGAGCGCGAGCGGTGCACTCACGGGAGCGGGGCCCGCGTACGCCAACACCACGAGCACGAGCGCCGCCACGAGCGGCGTGAGCGGATTCCACCGCGCGAGTGCGTCGCTCACCCGGGATGCGCCACGCCAAAGCGCGCGGTGAGGCGCCGGGGGAGCCGAGCGATGACGAGCGCCACCAGCGCGCAGGAGAGTGCTTTATCGACGACGTCCGTCGACGTGCTCGCGATTGCGGCCGCGACGGGGAGGGGCAGATGCATCGCGCGCAGCGCGAGCGTGATGAGCCCGGTCCCGCTCGCCGTGACGCCGCCGAAGAGCGCGAGCAGGATCGGAACCGAGGCAAGTCCCGCCGCCGCGCCGATCACCGCGCCCGTCACCGTCGCGGCCGCCACCGAGCGAAAGACCCCCAGCCGCGCCGCCACACCCGCGAGCCCCCCGATCACCGCCGCAACCGGGATGAACGCGAAGAGCGTCGGCGAGCTGAGCAGCCCGAGCACGGCGTTGGAGACGACCCCCGTCACGATCGCCGCCCAGGGCCCCACGAGCGCGGCGACGAGAATCGTGCCGACGGAATCGAGGTAGACGGGGAGCTTGAGCGCCTGCACGACCGCGCCGAGCGCGAGATTGAGCGCGACGGCCCGCGGAATGAGCGCGAGAGCGAGGGTGCGCATGTGGAAAGGGAAAATAGACAAGGCATGAGCTTTGAGCTATGAGCTCTGAGCTGTGAGTCGTTGTGCGCGGGGTCATGAGCCCGATCATCCAGGGAGCCTCGAACTCACAACCGCACTCACGACCCAGAAACCACAACCCAGAACTCACCACCCCCTCTTTCCTATTAACTTTACAGGACATGCCCCCCGCCCTTCCGCCTCCACGCGCTTCCGGCTACACCACCTCGACGCCCGTTCCGCTGTACTGGGTGGCCTACGGGCCGGCGGGTGCGCCGAAGCTGCTCGTCCTCCACGGCGGGCCCGGCGCGCACCACGACTATCTGCTCCCGCAGATGCTCGGCCTCGCCGATGACTACGAGCTCATCTTCTACGACCAGCGTGGCGGCGGACGCTCGACCACTTCGGATCGATCGCCGATCACCTGGCGCACGCACGTCGGCGATCTGAGTCTCATCATTCGCGAGCTCGGTCTGACGCCGCTCTCGCTCGTCGGCTACTCGTGGGGCGGGCTCCTCGCGCTGCTCTACGCCATCGTCACGAGCGACCGACGCGGCGGAAGCGACGGCGATGCGGGGGCCGCACCACCGCGGCGCATGGTCCTCATCGATCCGGCGCCGGTCACGGGCGAGTTCCGCTCACAGTTCGAACAGGAGTTCGCGCGCCGGCAGCAGAGCCCCGAGATCCAGCGCCTGCGCGAGGAGCTCGCCGCATCCGGACTCCGCGAGCGCGACTACGACGCGTATCGGCAGCGACTGTTCGAGCTGAGCGTCGCGGGCTACTTCGCGCACCCCGAGAACGCCCGCGCGCTCACGCCCTTTCGCGTCACGGGACGCGTGCAGCAGTCCGTGTGGGAAAGCCTCGACGGCTTCGACCTCACGCGCGAGCTGGGCGTCGTGCGCGCGCCGACGCTCATCGTGCATGGCGAGCAGGATCCGATCCCGCTCGCATCATCCGAGGCCACGGCACGAGCGCTCCCCAACGCGCGTCTCGTCACGATCCCCGACAGCGGTCACGTCCCCTACGTCGAAGCGACCGATGCGCTCCTCGGCGCCGTGCGCGCGTTCCTCGAGGAGACGAATCACCTCGTGACGCAAACAGTGTGAGCGAGCGATGACCACGCGCGTCACGCCGTACGAAATCATCATCGAGCCGCTCGAGTCCACTGCCTTCCCCGCCATCCGCGCGGAAGCCGAGCAGCGCGGCAGCGACACGCGCCGGCGCGATCAGTTCCTGCTGCTCGGCGCCGTCGGCGCGACGCTGAAGGAGATCGTCCCCGAGACCGCGCCGCCCGATGCCATGGATGAGTACGGCGAGCTGTTGTATCAGGCGTATCAGTTCTGGGCGTTCGGCCGCCGGTTGTACGTGCTCACCGAGGACGTCGCCGCGCACCTCACGCAGCCAGTGTTCGACGTGGACGACTGGCAGCTCGCCGCACCACCGGCGTGCTACATCCAGTTCCCGTATCAGCGTCTCTGGGCACGCGTGGCGGCCGATGCCCCGTTCGAGCCCGTGGATGGATGCTTCGTCGTCGTGGATGACACGGAGCCCGCACCGCAGGGCGGCGCGCACGTTCGCGTACAGCTCGTCCTCGGCCTCCGTGCGGACCGGCCCGGAATCTCGCTCGTTTCGTACCGCACCGATCTCGATCCGCATCAGATTGCGCAGTGCGCCAACGCCCCATGGCGCGAAGAGACTCCCGCGTTCTCCAACACCATTCCTGGCGGCGAGCGCAAGGGCTACAAGACCCTCGCGACGACGAGCGAGCTCCAGGCACTCGTGCTCCGCATTCTCTACTACCTCGACACGCACCCGCTCGCGCT
>DASVCF010000136.1:0-3004 GCA_036381735.1 Gemmatimonadaceae bacterium
AAGCGCTGCCGCCAGAGCGATCGCGACACCGCCTGCTCGAGCGTCTGCACCTGGAACGCCGGGACGTCGGGGTCGAGCTCCTTCAGCACCTCGCGCACTGCGGGCGCGAGCGCCATCGGATCGGGGAGCGAGGTGCGCAGCACCAGCGTCTGCGACGCCGACGGCGTGGCGAGCTGGGGGAAATAGATCGCGGGCCCCATCGGCCGCGGCAGGCGGTAGTGCCTGAACTCCTTCGCCACGCCGATGATGGTGATCCACGGGGAGGGGGAGTCCGAGCCGGCATCGCCGAAGCGGATGCGCTTGCCGATCGGGTCGATGCCGGCGAACTCCTGCCGCGCGAGCACCTCGTTGATCACCCCGATGTGTACCGACGAATCACGGTCGGCGGCCGTGAACCCACGCCCGCGCACGATCGGCACGCCGATGGTCGGCAGGTAACCGGGGCTGATGTTCTGGTAGTGGACGTCGAGCTCGTTCCCCTGCACGGGCGCGGGACGCCCCTCGATGGACATGTGCGACTGCACGTCCCATCCACTGAACGGGATCCCGTTGGCCGAGCCGACGGACTGGACTCCCGGGATCGCCGCGAGCCGTGCATAGAGCTGCTCGTAGAAAGCACGCTGCTTCTCGTCGTTGTCGTACGTCGTGGCGGGGAGCGAGATGGCCGCCGTGAGAACTCCGCGCTGATCGAAGCCGAGATCGGTGCCGATGAGCGCGCCGTAGCTGCGGAGGAGGAGCGTCGCGCCCACGAGCAGCACCACGGAAAGCGCCACTTCGGCGACGGCGAGCGAGTTGCGGAGCCGGCCCCCGCCGCGCCCGCCCGCCTCGGCGCGGCCCCCGTCGCGAAGCGCGGTGTTGAGGTCGAGGCTCGTCGCGCGCAGCGCCGGGACGAGCCCGAAGATCAACCCCGTCATCGCCGACACGAGCACGGCGAAGAGCAGCACGCGGCCGTCCATGTCGAGCGAGACGTAGAAGGGCACGTCTCCATTGGGGAACGCGAACCTGAGCAGTCGGATACCGAAGCTGGCGAGTACCGCGCCGACCGCGCCTCCCACCAGCGCGAGGATCATGCTCTCGGTGAGCACCTGGCGCACGAGGCGCCGCCGCCCCGCTCCCAGCGCGACGCGCACCGCGATCTCCCGCTGGCGAGCCGCGCCACGTGCGACCATCAGGTTGGCCACGTTCGCGCACGCGATGAGGAGCACGCAGCCCACCGCGCCGAGGAAGACGAGCAGTGGCTTGCGGAGATTTCCCACGAGATCATCGCGCAGGGCGACCGCCTCGGCGTCCCACCCGAAGTTGTCCCGCGGGTAGGCCTGCTGCAGCCGCCGCGAGATGACGTCGAGATCCGCCTGCGCCCGTGCGAGCGTGACGCCGGGCTTCAGACGTCCGATCGCGCCCGCGTAACCACGGTTCCCACGCCCGGAGCGCCACTCATCGTTGGGGAACGGCACCCACACCTGCCCACGGTCGGGGAAGTTGAAGCGCGGCGGCATCACGCCGATGACCGTGTAGGGGAGTCCATCGACCTGGATCGGGCTCCCGACGATCCCTGGGTCGCCGGCGAAGCGGCGTTGCCAGAGCCCGTAGCTCAGCATGATGACGCGGTCCTTCCCCGGCAGCTCCTCGCTCGGCGTGAACGCGCGACCGATGATCGGTCGCACGCCGAGCAGCGGGAAGAGGTTCGCCGTCACCCCGGCACCTTCCACACGCTCCGCCTCGCCCTCGCCGGAGAGCGTGTTGTTAGTCCACGTCCAGATGCCGAGCTCGGAGAAGGTGCGGTTCTCGTCGCGCCACGAGAGATAGTCTTCGTACGAGATGTTGATGCCGGTCGCACCTTTCGCTGCGAGCCGCGAGTAGACGGCGACGAGCCGGTCGGCGTTGGGGTAGGGGAGTGGACGAAGGAGGATCCCGTCCACCGCGCTGAAGATCGTGGTCGTAACACAGACGCCGAGCGCCACGCAGACGACGGCCATGAGGGCGAAGCCGGGGCTCTTCCGGAGAGAGCGCGCCGCGAAGCTGATATCGCGCATGATGTCGTCCACTCCTTCTCGGCGCTCGTGCCTGCGCAGGCGCCGTTCGTCGATCGTGACGCATGCGTCGCGGATCGCGCGCATGTCACCGAAGGTCCGCTCGGCCTCGGCCCGCGCGGCGGGCGGAGACATACCGCGCTCGACCAGCTCGCGGACGCGCATCTCGAGGTGGAACGCGAGCTCGTCGTCCACGTCGGCGCGGCTGTCGGGGCGCAGCAGGCGGAAGTAGCGCCGCCAGACCGGTGCATCGGTCACGGCCGCACGCGCCTCACGCCGGCTGCTCGGATGCGCGGAGCACCTTGGCCATGGCGTCCACGAAGCGCTCCCACGTCACCGCCTCCGTGCGGAGCCGCGAGCGCCCGAGCGACGTGAGGCGGTAGAACTTCGCGCGGCGATTGTTCTCCGAGAGCCGCCACTCGCCCTCGACCCAACCGCGCTCCTCGAGGCGATGCAGCGCCGGATAGAGCGAGCCCTCGCCGACCTGAAGCACCTGGCCGGTGAGCTGCTCGATCCACTGCGCGATCGAGTAGCCGTGCGCTGGTCCCCAGGAGAGCGTCTTGAGGACGAGGAGATCCAACGTTCCCTGCAGCAGATCGATCGGTGTCTTCGTCATCTGTCTCCCATCGACATTCGATGTATGCGGGGCATATGGTGCGATTGGATACATCGAATGTCAAGGGGAAGGGCGGGCTCGGGCGCTGGGTCCGAGGCGGAGGGCGAACCGGCGGGACAGGGATCAGGCAGCCGGTGCCCACTCACACGTAGCGAGATACGCCTTGTGGCGCGGTCACCGGAGGAGGAGGAAGACGTCGTAGAGCGCGTGCGTCCATGCGTCCACGCCGAAGCCGCGGAGCAGGTAGAGCCCGCTGAAGAACACGCCACCGATCATCCGGAACACGAACGACTGGAGCTGGAAGGCGTCGCCGTACGGGCCCACGTAGTGAAAGGCGGAGAAGATGGCCGCGCCGAGC
>DASVCF010000137.1:0-5393 GCA_036381735.1 Gemmatimonadaceae bacterium
CCGGACGGCAGCTACACGGACCGCGCCCGCAAGATCATCGACCGCACCCCCATGGGCCGCTTCGGCACGCCGGACGAGTTGAACGGCGCGATCCGCTGGCTGTGCAGCGATGCGGCTTCCTTCGTCACCGGTGTCGTCATCCCGATCGATGGCGGCTTCAGCGCCTTCAGCGGCGTCTGAGCGTGCGACCGGTAGACGCTCGGCTCAACGATCACTCAATTCCATGAAGCTCGGACTCGGACTGTATCGCGGTTTGCTCACCGAAGACAACTTCCGCTTCGCCCAGCAGGCAGGCGTCACCCACCTGGTGGTGCACCTGGTGAACTATTTCGCGGGCGCCAACCCCTCGCTCGACAGCGGCCCCCCCAACATGGGCTGGGGCGTCACGCCCGGGCGCGACGCCCTCTGGAGCTACGACGATCTGATCGCGATCAAGCGGCGCATCGAGGCGCACGGCCTGGTGTGGGAGGCGATCGAGAACTTCGATCCCGCGCACTGGCACGACGTGCTGCTCGACGGCCCGAAGAAGCGCCAGCAGATGGAGGATCTCAAGCGGACGATCCAGGTGATCGGCAAGGTCGGCATCCCGATCATGGGCTACAACTTCAGCATCGCCGGCGTGTGGGGGTGGACGAAGGGGCCCTTCGGCCGCGGGGGCGCGCTGTCGGTGCGGTACGACGAATCGCAGATCGATCCGGCCCTCCCGATCCCGAACGGGATGGTGTGGAACATGGTGTACGACGAAAGCGCGCCGGCCGGAACGGTGCCGCAGGTGTCGGCGGACGAGTTGTGGCAGCGACTCGAGTATTTCCTGCGCGAGATCCTTCCCGTGGCCGAGGAAAACGGTGTGAAGCTGGCGCTTCACCCGGACGATCCGCCCGCGGAGATGCTGCGCGGCGCCGCGCGCCTGGTGAACCAGCCACAGAAGTACCAACGCGTGCTCGACCTCGTGCCGAGCCGCGCGAACACGCTCGAGTTCTGCCTGGGCTCGCTGCAGGAGATGCGTGATGGCGACGTCTATCAGGCGATCGAGCGCTACGGCCGCCAAGGTAAGCTCGCCTACATCCACTTCCGGAACGTGCGCGGCAAGGTGCCATACTACCAGGAGGTGTTCGTCGACGAGGGCGACCTCGACATGATACGCGTGCTGCGCGTCTTGAAGGACGTCGGGTACGATGGCGTATTGATCCCCGATCACACGCCGGAGATGACGTGCGCGGCGCCGTGGCACGCGGGGATGGCGTACGCGCTCGGCTACATGCGGGCCGCGCTGCAGGCGGTCCGATAGCTGATCGCGTGATGGGATCGAGAGCGATGCGCGACACTGCGCTGGAGCTGCACGAGGATCGGTGCTTCGATCCCGAGCCGTCGGTTCGTCGGGTGGCGCGCGTGCTGTACGAGGAGACGCGGAGCCTTCCGCTCATCTGCCCGCATGGCCATGTGGACCCGCAGATCCTCGCGCAGGACGCGCCTTTCCCGGAGCCAGCGGCGCTGATCGTCACGCCCGATCACTACATCCTCCGCATGCTGTACTCGCGCGGCGTCCCGCTGGAAGCGTTGGGGATTCCCAGGCGCGATGGCACCCCGGTCGAACGCGACCCGCGCCGGATCTGGCAAACCTTCGGCGAGCACTACTCCCTGTTCCACGGCACACCGACCGGCGTGTGGCTCGACTACGAGCTGTACGAGCTGTTCGGCATTCGCACGAAGCTCTCGGGAGCGACGGCGCAGGCGATCTACGATGAGATGCAGGAGAAGCTCGCCTCCCCGGACTTTCGCCCACGCGCGCTCTTCGAGCGCTTCCGCATCGAGGCTCTGGCCACGACCGATGCGGCCACGGATTCGCTCGCGCACCATCGCGCGATTCGTGACTCGGCGTGGCGGGGCGGCGCGCGAGTGATCCCGACGTTCCGACCCGATGCGCTCTTCCAGATCGCGCAACCGGGCTGGCGCGCCGAGCTCGAGGCGCTCGCGCGTGTGGCGGGATACGACATTCGCGATTTCGCGAGCTTTCTTCGCGCGCTGGCGGAGCGTCGAATGTACTTCAAGTCCTTCGGTGCGACGGCAACCGATCACGGGGTGACGGAGCCGTACACGGAGCGACTGCCGGCTGACGAGGCGGAGCAGCTCTTCGCGAGCGCGCTCTCCGGGCCTTCCACGCTCGATGACCAGCGGCGCTTCGAGGCGCACCTGCTCATGGAGATGGCGCGCATGTCCACTGAAGACGGGCTGGTGATGCAGATCCATGCCGGCGCGTTCCGAGACCACAACCGCTCGGTGCACGAGCGCTTCGGCCCGAACGTGGGCGGCGACATCCCGGTGGCCACCGAATACACCCGCAACCTCCGTGCATTGCTCAACGCGTACGGGAACGATGCGCGCTTCACGCTCGTGCTCTTCACGCTCGATGAATCGACGTACGCGCGCGAGCTGGCGCCGCTGGCCGGTCACTATCCGGCGCTTCGTCTGGGTCCGCCGTGGTGGTTCCACGATTCCATGGAAGGGATGATGCGCTTCCGGCAGCAGACGACGGAGACGGCCGGCATCTACAATACGGCGGGCTTCAACGACGATACGCGCGCCTTCTGCTCGATCCCCGCGCGGCACGACTTGTCGCGCCGCATGGATGCAAACTTTCTCGGACGTCTGGTCGCGCGGCACATCATCGACCTCGACGATGCCCGGCAGATGGCGCGCGCGCTCGCCTACGAGCTGGCGAGGGAGACGTATCGGCTGGATCGCACGCCGGAGCCAGTATCGTGATGGGACCGGCGCGCGTGCGCGGGCGCGGAGCGGAACGATCGGCAGTGAGTCACCAGTGCAGATGACCTTTCGCTGGTTCGGCCCGATGGATCCGATCGCGCTCGCGTCCGTCCGGCAGATCCCCGGCATCACGGGCATCGTCACGGCATTGCACGATGTGCCGATCGGTGAAGCATGGCCCAGGTCGTCGCTGGCGCATCTCCAGGATCAGGTGAGCGCCGCGGGATTTGCGCTCGCCGTGGTGGAGAGCATTCCCATCCACGAGGACATCAAGCTGGGTCGCCCCACGCGCGATCGACTCATCGAGCAGTATTGCGAGAGTGTCGAGCACATGGGTGCGCTCGGCATCGCGGTGCTCTGCTACAACTTCATGCCGATCTTCGACTGGATGCGCACCGCGCTGGCGATGCAGCTGGACGATGGGTCCACTGCGCTCGCCTACGATCATCGCGCGCTCCAGGCGCGCGATCTCTCGCGTGGCACCGGTGACCTGCCGGGCTGGGGAGCGGCGTACGATGCGACCGAGCTTGGCGCGCTGCGCGCCGCCTATCACGACGTGGATGCGGAACAGCTCTGGGACAATCTCGCGTACTTCCTGGAGCGGGTCGTCCCCGTCGCGGAATCGGCCGGAGTGAAGCTGGCCGCACATCCGGATGATCCCCCGTGGCCCATCGTGGGGCTGCCGCGGATTCTCACCTCGGGCGCAGCGCTGGAGCGACTCATCGGCCTTGTCGACAGCCCAGCGAACGGCGTGACATTGTGCACCGGCTCGCTCGGCGCCGCGCCGGAAAACGATGTCCCCGCCATCGCTCGGCGTTTGGGTGAGCTCGGCCGCATCCACTTCGTGCACTGCCGGAACGTGAAGATCACCGGCGATCGACAATTTCACGAAAGCCCGCACCTCCGCGCCCGCGGAAGCATCGACCTCCTGGCAGTGCTCCGTGCGCTCCGCGAGACCGGATTTGACGGCCCCATGCGGCCGGACCACGGCCGCATGATCTGGGGTGAGACGGGGCGACCGGGTTACGGCCTGTACGATCGGGCGCTCGGTGCCATGTACATCCAGGGGCTGTGGGAAGCGCTCACGTCCTCCATCTCAACAACCGAACTCCAATGCCCGACACCTCCGACCCCATGAACGAGCTGGTGAAGCAGCTGCGACACTGGCGGATCGTCCCCGTGATCGTGATCGATGATCCTCGCGATGCTGCCCCGCTCGCGCACGCGCTGCTCGAGGGCGGGCTTCCCTGTGCGGAGGTCACGTTCCGCACGCCGAAAGCGGCGGATGCGCTTCGTGTCATTGCGCAGGAGTGTCCGGACGTCGTCGTCGGTGCCGGCACCGTGCTCACGGTGCAGCAGGCCGCGCAGGCATGTGAGAGCGGCGCGCGCTTCATCGTGACTCCCGGCTTCAACTCGACGGTCGTGGACTATTGCATCGACCACGCGATTCCGGTGTTCCCCGGCGTGTGCACGCCTACCGAAGTCGATGCCGCATTGAGCAATGCGCTTGCTGTGCTGAAGTTCTTCCCCGCCGAGCCGATGGGAGGCGCGCCATTCCTGAAGGCCATTTCGGCGCCGTACTCGATGGTGAAGTTCATCCCCACCGGCGGAGTCAACCTGAACAACCTGTCCGCCTATCTCTCGCTCCCGTGCGTGCTGGCATGCGGCGGCTCCTGGCTCGCGCCCCGTGAATGGGTACGCGCCAGGGAGTTCGACCGTATTCGACTGGAGACCGAGCGGGCAGTGCAGACGGTGCGGCAACTCACGGGAGGAGCATGACGATGACGAGAGTCGTGACGTTCGGGGAGATCATGCTGCGGCTCAAGGCGCCAGGCCAGGAGCGGCTGTTTCAATCATCGACGTTGGAAGCCACGTTCGGCGGCGCGGAGGCGAACGTGGCCGTGTCGCTGGCCAACTACGGTGTGCCCACCACGTTCGTGACCGCGCTCCCCGCGAACGCCGTAGGCGACGCGTGCCTGGGCGAGCTCCGCCGCTTCGGCGTGGACGTGGGCCAGATTCGTCGACAGGGCGATCGGGTGGGGATCTACTACCTGGAAGCCGGCGCCAACCAACGGCCCTCCAAGGTCGTGTACGATCGTGCGGGATCGAGCATCGCCACGGCGCGCTCGGGTGACTTCGACTGGGATGCTGTGTTCGAAGGTGCCGACTGGTTTCACGTCAGCGGCATCACCCCCGCGATCAGCGCGTCGGCCGCCGAGCTGTGCGCCGAAGCCATTGGCAAGGCGCGCGCGCATGGGCTCACGGTCTCCTGCGATTACAACTACCGAAAGAATCTGTGGAAGTACGGCAAGCGCGCGCCGGAGGTGATGCGCGAGTTGGTGCGGTGCGTCCAGGTGGGAATCGCCAACGAGGAGGACTGCCAGAAGGCGTTGGGACTCGAGACCGACGTGGACGTCGGCGCCGGTGCGCTGGCGGAGGACAAGTATCGAGCGCTTGCGGAGCGCGTGCTCGATGCGTTCCCCAACCTGGAGAAGCAGGTGATCACGTTGCGCGAGAGCCGGAGTGCCGATCACAACGGCTGGTCTGCCGTGATGCACAACCGGAGCGCGTTTCTGGCGAGTCGCAAGTACGAAATCACGGACATCGTCGATCGCGTGGGCGGTGGAGAT
>DASVCF010000138.1:0-2032 GCA_036381735.1 Gemmatimonadaceae bacterium
TCACACGCCACGTTCTTGTACACCACCCCGCCCTTCATCACGAACACCACGCGTTGCAGCGCGGTGATGTCCTGGAGCGGATCGCCATCCACTCCGATGAGGTCGGCCTCGAGACCGGGGGCGACGCGGCCGATGGTGTCCTGCAGGCCGAGGGATTGGGCGGCGAGCGAGGTCGCGGCGAGGATCGTGTGCATCGGCGTGTCGCCCGCTTCGCGCACACGACACACGAGGTCCTCGGCGTTGCGGCCGTGCGCGCCCGCCACGGCATCGGTGCCGAACACCACGCGCAGCCCCGGCGTCGCGAGCGCGCGCTTCATGACGTCGATGGCGAGCGGGATGGCGCGCTGCATCGACGCGAAGCCTTCCTCGTTGTAATTGCCGATCCCCTCGTACTTCGGGCGGTTGTCCAGGTAGTTGTGGAAGACGAGGCCGCATTGCGGGTCGAACCACACGTCGTGCTCGGCCATCAGGCGGAGCTCGTCGTTCGTCGCGAAGATGCCGTGCTCGATCTCGGTGCACCCCGCGCGCACCGCCGCACGGATGCTCTCGGCGCTGTGTGCATGCACGAGCGTGCGGAGGCCGAGCCGCTTCGCCTCGCCGCACGCCGCCTCGAGCTGCGCGTCGGTCATGCTCAGCGCCCCGCCCTCTCGAATGCTCTTCGACGCGAAGATCTTGATGAAGTCGGCGCCCTGCGCCTTGCGCTCGCGCACGGTGGCGCGGATCTCGTCCGGCGTGCCGGAGGTGATGGGACGGAGCGACGTGAGGATGCGCGGCCCCGGGATCTCGCCGCGCGCACTCGACTCGCGGAGCGACCTGTCCTCGGGGGAGCCGGGGCTCTGGATGGTCGTGAACCCCGCCATGAGGGTGCGGTACATGTTGGCGGCGGCGCCCAGCGTCTCCTCCTCCGGACCGTCGCCATCCCCGCGCTCGTGCAGTCTCCCCCGTCGATTGAAGTACCACACGACGTGCGAGTGCACATCGATGAGTCCGGGGAGCACGGTGAGCGTGCCGAGATCGTAGACGCGGTCGCCGACGGCGGCGGACGTGTCGGCATCCACGCGGACGATGCGCGAGCCCTGCACCACGATGCGGGCGTGCTCGAGCACGCGCCCGGTGCCGTCGATCACTCGGCGTGCACGAATCGTGATCACGTCATCAGCCGGCACGCCATCCTGGGCAGCGAGGCGCGAGGGGATGACGGCGAGGGCCACCAGGAGAGTGAGCAGCACGAACCGCATGACCGGGCCTCCGTCGAAGACGTGGGGACCGCGATGGACAGCAGATTGGCGTGATGGCGTGAAGCGGACGATAGGCGGCGCGCTGTCTCAGCGAGGGGCCGCGGCCGAGCCGCGCCCCCGTCTGGGCACCACACGGCGTCGCACGACGTCGGTGCTGGTTACCACGATGCACAGCCAGCAAGAGCCCGCCGCGTAGCCCCCCAGCACATCGCTGAAGTAGTGGACGTCGAGGTACAGTCGGCTGAAACCGACGGCCAGCACGAGGAGCGCGGTGAGCGCGACGACGAGCACCTGCGCGTCGCGCCGGTGCACTCGCAGCAGGATGACGTACGCGAGCATTCCATACCCCACGCACGAACCGATCGAGTGGCCGCTCGGGAAGCTGTAGCTCAGGTGCGTGAGATGTTCGGCGGCGAACACGGGTCGCGGCCGGGCGATCGCGTACTTCAACGCTTCGTCGATCACCGCGCCGCCCCCGAGCGCCACTGCCCATCCGGACGCAACCACCCACTCACGGCGCGCGCTCAGCATGGCGATCCCGATGAGGCCGACGAACCCGACCGTCGCCGGCGCGCCGAGGTCGGTCACGAACCCGAAGATCGCGTAGCCCTGCGCGGTCCCCATGCGATGGAACTCGGCCGCGATCGCGTCGTCGAGCAGCGTGAGCGAGCCGTGGTGCGTGACCTCGATGGCCAGCACGATGAGCGTCACGAGCGACGCGAGAAAGACCACGAGCATCACGACGAGCTGCTGACGCGGCACCGTGGCGGCGTGGTCGATGGCGGCGGTCGCGG
>DASVCF010000139.1:0-5583 GCA_036381735.1 Gemmatimonadaceae bacterium
CGCGCGAGATCTTCGCGGTGAAGATGTTTCGCGCGAGCTGCATGGTGAGCGTCGAGAAGCCCTGCGCGTAGCCACCCGCGCGAATGTTGCGCAGCCCCGCCCCGAAGACGCGAATCCAGTCGATGCCGTGGTGCTGGTAGAAGCGTTTGTCCTCGGTGATGACGAACGCGTCTCGCACCGTCTTCGGAATCTCGTCGAGCTTGACGAGTGTCCGGCGCTCGAGACCGATCTCGGTGATGAAGCGGCCGTCCGCCGCGTACAGCTTGGAGGTCTGCCGCGGCGTGAACTGGTCGAGGACGGCGATGGACGGGCACGCCGAGCCGCGGCAGGCGAGTGTCCACGCGGCGTACGCCATGCCGGCCGCGAACGTGGTGCAGAAGACGACGGCGAGGAGGGTTGCGTGCTTCAGCCGCGGGTGGGAGCGCCAGAACCGGCGATTCACCCGCCAGAGACGGCGCGGGTACGACAGAAGGGGCATGAGTGCGGGATGCGGGATGCGGGATGCGGGATGCGGAACTGCCTCGGGGGCGAGGGCTCGCTCTCCACGAGCCGTTCCCGCCTCCCGCATAGCGCATCCCGCATCCCGCCTGAATGTACCGTCCGCCCCCCATGACATCAACGCGCGGGCGGTGACACGTTCGAGCGGGCGGCCTATCTTTGACGCATGACCGCACCTCACTCCCTGCTCGACGAGCTCGCCTGGCGCGGCTTGCTCTACCAGTACACCGAAGGGCTCCGTGGGTCCCTCGCCGCCGGCCCGATCTCGGCGTACTGCGGCTTCGATCCGACGGCGCCGAGCCTGCACGTCGGCAGCCTCGTCCCGATCATGGGGCTCGTGCACCTGCAGCGCGCGGGGAACCGCCCGATCGCGCTCGTCGGTGGAGGCACGGGGATGATCGGCGATCCGAGCGGGCGCACCACGGAGCGGCAGCTGCTCACCGCAGATGTGGTGGAGGAGAACGTGCGCGGGATTCGCGCGCAGCTCGAGCACTTCCTCGACTTCAGCGGCCCGCACGCGGCGCGCATGCGGAACAACGCGGAGTGGCTGCTCCCGTTGAGCGCCGTGGAGTTCATGCGCGACGTCGGGAAGCACTTCACCGTGAACTACATGATGGCCAAGGAATCGGTGAAGTCGCGCATCGAGGGCGGGATCTCGTACACGGAGTTCAGCTACATGCTGCTCCAATCGTACGACTACCTCGAGCTGAACCGGCGCGAGGGAGTGACGTTGCAGATCGGCGGGAGCGACCAGTGGGGGAACATCACCGCGGGAATCGAGCTCATCCGCCGCGTGACGGGCGCGGAAGCGCAGGCGCTCACGCTCCCCCTCGTCACCACGGCGTCGGGGACGAAGTTCGGGAAGACCGAAGCGGGCGCGGTGTGGCTCGACCCGCAGCGCACGTCACCGTACCGCTTCTACCAGTTCTGGATCAACACGGACGATCGCGACGTCGGCAAGTACCTGCGCTTCTTCACGCTGCTCTCGCACGAGGAGATCGAAGCGCTGGACGCGGAGACGGCCGAGCACCCCGAGCGCCGTACCGCGCAGCAGGCGCTGGCGGTCGATGTGACCGCACGCGTGCACGGCGAGCGCGCGGCGCGCATCGCGGCGGAGCTGTCGGCGCTGTTGTTCGGGAAGCTGGATGTGAGCACGCTCTCCGACGACGCGATCGCGGCGCTGGCCGCCGAAGTGCCGTTCGCGCGTGTGCCCGCACCGATGGATGGCACGCTCGACACGCTCGAGCTCTTCGCGGCGGCCGGGCTCGTGCCGTCCAAGGGCGCGGCGCGGCGACTGCTGGAACAGGGCGGGCTCTACGTGAATGGGCGGCGACTCGGCGCGGACGATCGCGCGATCCCCACGAGCGCGCTGCTCGCGGGCGGCCATCTCCTGCTGCGAAAGGGCGCGCGCGAGTACGCGCTCGTCGCGGTGTCGCCGGCCGGGTCGGCGGCGGCGTGAGCCCGGCAGCGTGAGCCCGGCAGCGGGTCGCGCGGAACGGCGGACTCGACCATGAATCTGCTGCTCGATCTCGATGCGCATCCGGTGATCGGGCACCGGGGCGCCGCGCGGTACGCGCCCGAGAACACGCTGGCGTCGTTCGCGCTCGCGATCGAGCAGGGCGCCGAGGCGATCGAGTGCGACGTGCACGTGACCGCGGATGAGATCCCTGTCATCATCCACGATCCGACGCTCGATCGCACCACGAGTGCACACGGCGCCGTGGCGTCGCTCTCGCTCGCGCAGCTCCGGGAGGCGGATGCAGGCGCGCGCTTCACGCCGGATCGGGGGCGCAGCTTCCCCTGGCGCGAGCGCGGCGTGCGCATCCCCATGCTCGCCGAAGCGCTCGAGCAGTTTCCGGAGGTGCCGTTCCTCATCGAGATCAAGGCGCCGGGCGCGGGGCGCGCGGTGCGGCGTGTGCTCGCGGAGCACGGAGCCGAAGCACGATGCGTGGTGGCGGCGTTCGACACGCGGGCCCTCGACGAACTGCGCGGGACACAGGTCGTGTGCGGCGCGTGCCGTGCGGACATCGCGCGCATGCTGGCCCATTCCATAGTAGGACGCGGGCCGCGATCGCTGAGCTATCGCGCCATCGCCGCGCCCGAGCGGTACGGTGCGCTGCCGGTCGTCACGCGGCGATTCGTCGAGGCCGCGCGGCGGGCCGGGTGCCCCACCCATGTGTGGACCGTCGATGAGCCGGCGATCGCGCGGCGGTTGTGGAGGATCGGCGTCAGGGGGATCATCACGAACGCGCCGGACGTGATTCGTGCGGCGCGCGACGCGCGAGGCGGCGCATGAGCGACACGCGATACACGAAGCGGCGCACGAGTGGCGCCCTCCCATCGCTCGACGAGCTCGATGCCGCGGCATCACTCGTCCACGCGTCCATGTCGCCCACCCCACAGTATCAGTGGCCGCTCCTGTCGGCACGCGTAGCCGCGGCGGTGTGGGTGAAGCACGAGAACCATGCGCCCACCGGCGCCTTCAAGGTGCGCGGCGGGCTCGTGTATCTCGAGCACCTGCGCCGCACACAGCCGAACATCGCCGGCATCGTCACCGCCACGCGCGGCAATCACGGGCAGTCCGTGGGATTCGCCGCGCAGCGCCATGGGCTCCGCGTGACGGTCATCGTTCCGCACGGGAACAGCGTGGAGAAGAACGCGGCCATGCGCGCGCTGGGTGTGGAGCTGATCGAGGACGGCCACGACTTTCAGGCGGCGGTCGAGGCAGCGGATGCGATCGCCGCCGAGCGCGGGTGGCATCGACTGCCATCGTTTCATCCGATGCTCGTTCGCGGCGTGGGGACGTACGCGCTCGAATTCCTCCGCGCCGTCCCCGATCTCGACACCATCTACGTGCCGATCGGGCTCGGCTCCGGCATCTGCGGGATGATCGCGGCGCGCGATGCGCTCGGTCTTCGCACGCAGATCGTCGGCGTCGTCTCGGCGCAGGCGCCGGCGTATGCGCGATCGCTCGAGGCGGGGAGAGCGGTGTCGCACGCGGCGACGACGCGCATTGCGGATGGCATGGCGTGCCGCACGCCCGTGCCGGAGGCGCTCGAGATCATCGCGCGAGGCGTGGAGCGTGTGGTCGAGGTGAGCGACGACGACGTCGAGGCGGCGATGCGTGTGATCTTCAGCGATACGCACAACGTGGCCGAGGGCGCCGGCGCGGCCGGCGTGGCTGCGCTGCTGCGGGAACGCGCGGCGGTGCGAGGTCGGAGCGTGGGGGTCGTGCTGAGCGGCGGGAACGTGGACCGGGAGGTGTTCGCGCGGGTTCTCCAACCAGCACGCGGACCGTCTCGACGAGGAGATCGATGATGCAGCAATCCGAAATCGATGGCGTGCTCGAGTTTCTCCGCTCCACCGAGCAGCTCAAGAACACGCTGCGGAGTTCATGGACCTCGGCAGGACAGCCGGAGAGCGTCGCCCAGCACACGTGGCGGCTCTGCCTGATGGCGATGATCTTCGCGCCGAGCTACCCCGACATCGACTTCGCGAAGCTGGTCAAGATCTGCATCATCCACGATCTCGGCGAGGCGATCGGCGGCGACATTCCGGCGGTCGATCAGGTGCCGGGGACGAGCAAGGCCGCCAAGGAGCGCGAGGATCTCTGTACGCTCCTGCAGCCGCTCCCTGAGCGATTGCAGCAGGAGATCACCGCGCTGTGGGATGAATACGAGGCGGCCGTTTCCCCCGAAGCGAGGCTCGCGAAGGCGCTCGACAAGATGGAAACCATCATGCAGCACAACCAGGGGCGAAACCCGGCGGACTTCGACTACCGCTTCAACCTGGAGTACGGGAAGCGGTTCACGACGGGCGATCCCCTCATCGAAGCCATCCGCGAGCTGCTGGACCGCGAGACCGCGCAACGCGCGGCCGAGGCGAGCGCCGGCGCGGCTACGCCTCGCCGACCATGACCGCGAGCGCGCGCTCGACTTCCTCGCACGCGTTGTAGCAGTGCGGTGAGAGCCGGACCGCGCCTTCGCGAAGCGAGTGCTGCACTCCCGCGGCCTTGAGTCGCGCCGAGGCCGCCGCCGGATCCGCCGGCGCGATCGAGACGATCCCCGCGCGATGCGCCGGCTCGCGCGGCGTGACGAGACGCACGTCGCGTCGCCCCGCGGTCCATTCGACGGCGCGATCCACGAGCTCGCGCACGTGCGCCTCGACGCGGTCGAGTCCGAGCTCGAGCAACAGCTCCGCGCTCGCGTTGAAGCCCGCGAAGTCCTGGAACGGGAGCGTGATCACCTCGAAGCGGCGCGCGTCCTCGTGATACGTGAAGTCGTAGTCGACGAGTCGTGAGAAATCGTCCGACGCGCGCATGGCCATCCAGCCGACCACGCTCGGCTCCAGCTCGCGCACGAGCCCGTCGCGAACGTAGACGAACCCCGTCCCCCACGGTGACAGCAACCACTTCTGGCCGCCGCAGGCGAGCAGGTCGATGTGACACCGCTTCACGTCGAGCTGCGCCGCGCCCAGCCCCTGGATCGCATCGACCACGAAGAAGATGCCACGCGCCTTGCACGCGCGGCCGATCGCCTCGAGGTCGGCGCGATAGCCGGTCGCGAACTGCACCCACGACGTCGTGACCACACGCACGCCAGGGCGATCCATCGCCGCGAGCAGCGCCGCTTCGTCGGGGAGACCGTCGACACACGGGATCCGTTCCAGCGTCACGCCCATCCGCTCGAGCGCCATCCACGGATACACGTTCGCGGGGAACTCACGATCGAAGGTGAGAACGACGTCGCCCTTCCGGAGCGGCAGCGCGCGCGCCGCGAGGTTGAGGCCGTACGTCGTGTTCACCATCAGCGCGATCTCGCTCGCCGTCGCGCCGATCAACCGCGCCGCGAGGTCGCGCGAGTGACGGATGGTCTCGAACTGCAGCTGATCGCTCAGACGGAACGGCTCGGCGCGCAGCGCCGTGAAGGCCGAGGTCGCCTGCACCGTGCGCGCGGGGAGTGGTCCGCTGGACGCGTTGTTCAGATAGATCGCGTCGCCACGCGCCGCCCAGGGGAATTCGCGGTTGCGGAGGGAGGAGAGGTCGTAGGTCATGGAAGTCGGGACTCGGGGTTCGGGGCTCGGGGC
>DASVCF010000140.1:0-8121 GCA_036381735.1 Gemmatimonadaceae bacterium
AGAAGGGGAGACGAGGTTGGAGCACGTGATAGTGGGTCAGTGAGGCAGGAATGACAGAGAGCAGAAAGTAGAGAGCAGAGAGCAGAATTGTCATCCCGAGCGGAGCGAGGGATCTCGGGCCGTTATGAGGAGATCCCTCGCTGCGCTCGGGATGACAACCGCTCGGGATGACGGGCGCTCGGGATGCCCCCCCGCCGGTTCCTCCCTTCTCCCTCCTCCCTGTCGTTCTGACTCACTGACCCACTGACTCACCGCCTCTTTCCCGCCCTTCTCCCGTCCCACTATCTTCCTTCCATGGATCCTCGCACCGCCGCCCACGTGCTCGATCGGATCGCGGATCTCCTCGAGCTGCACGGCGAAAACCGGTTCAAGACGAACGCCTACCGGAACGCGGCGCGCGCGGTGCTCGCCCTCGACACCGACGATCTCGGTGCGCTCTACCGCTCGGGCGGGCTCGCCGAGCTGAAGGGGCTCGGCCCCGCCACGCTCGGTGTCATCCGCGAGCTCGTCGAGACGGGCGACTCCAGCTACTACGAGCAGCTGCGTGAAGACACGCCCGAAGGGCTGCTCGAGATGCTCCGCATCCCGGGGCTCGGCACGTCGAAGATCCATCAGATTCACGAGGGGCTGGGGATCGAGACCGTGCAGGAGCTCGAGGAAGCCGCGCGCGATGGCCGACTCGCGAAGCTCCCGCGCTTCGGCGCGAAGACCGCCGAGAAGATCCTGCGCGGAATCGCGTATCTGCGCGAGACGAGCGCGTTCGTGCTGTATCCGCAGGCCGCGGCCGAGGCGGAGCGGCTGCTCGCGGGGATCGTACAGCACCCGGATGTCGAGCGCGCGATGATCGCGGGCTCCGTGCGCCGGCGGCGCGAGATCGTGCGCGACATCGACGTCGTGGCCTCGTGCGTCGCCGATCCAGCGACGGTCGCCGCGTCGTTCGCGCGCGTGCCCGGCGTGCGTGATGCGGTCGGCGTCGGCTCGCGCTCCGTCACCATCCGCTATGTGGACGGTACGCTCCTCGATCTGCACTGCGTGGAGCCACACCAGTTCGGCCTCGCGCTCTGGCGGGCGACGGGGAGCGCGGAGCACGAGCGCGAAATCCGCACACGCGCCGAGTCGATGGGGATCGCGCTCGATGACCACGAGCACGCGGGCGCGCACGCCGCCATTCGCGATGAAGCGTCGCTCTACCAGGCGCTCGGACTCTCGTACATCGAACCCGAGCTGCGCGAGGGACGCGGCGAAGTCGAGGCCGCGGCCACGCACGCACTCCCATCGCTCGTCAGCACGCGCGACATCCAGGGCGTCCTGCACTGCCACTCGCAGTACTCCGACGGCAAGGCGACGATCGGCGAGATGGCCGCCGCGGCGAAGGAGCGAGGATGGCGCTACCTCGGCATCTCCGACCACTCGCAATCGGCGTTCTATGCCGGCGGCCTCTCGCGCGATGCGGTGCGCGCGCAGCACGAAGAGATCGACCGCGTCAACGAGGAGATGGATGGCTTCCGCGTGCTCAAGGGGATCGAAGCCGACATCCTCCCCGATGGTCGCATCGATTACGACCCCGAGCTCCTCGACTCCTTCGACTACGTGATCGCCTCCGTGCATTCGCGCTTCGCGATGGACGAGCGGCAGATGACCGACCGCGTGCTGCGCGCGCTCGAGGATCCACACGTCACGATCCTTGGCCACCCCACGGGCCGGCTGCTGCTCACGCGCGAGCCGTACGCCATCGACATGAACGCCGTGCTCGAGAAGGCCGCCGAGCTCGGTGTCGCCGTCGAGCTGAACGCCGACCCGCACCGCCTCGATCTCGACTGGCGCTCGTGCCGCCACGCGAAGTCGCTCGGCGTGACGATCGAGATCGGCCCCGACGCGCATTCGACACACGGCCTCGACAACGTGGAGTTCGGCGTCGGCATCGCGCGGAAGGGGTGGCTGGAGGCGGGCGACATCCTCAATACGCAGAGCGCGGAGGCGATCCTCGCGCGTGCGAAGCGGCGGAGGGAAGGATGAAGCGCGGGGCGCGGGATGCGGGAAGCGGGAAGCGAGGGCCCGCGCGCACACGTGAACGGAAGCCGGCCGCGACTGCGCGCAAAGCGTCCGCGCGAAGCGCGGTGTCGCGTCCCGCATCCCACGTCCCGCATCCCGCCGAGCTCTTCGACCGCCTCCGCCGCGCGTACCCCGATGCCCACTGCGCGTTGAACCACGCGTCGGCGTTCCAGCTGCTCGTCGCGACCATCCTCAGCGCGCAGTGTACGGATGCGCGCGTCAACATGGTGACGCCGGCGCTCTTCGCGAAGTATCCGACCGCGCAGGCGCTCGCCGATGCGGAGCAGGAAGCGCTGGAAGAGGTGATTCGCAGCACGGGGTTCTTCCGCAGCAAGGCGAAGAACCTCATCGGGATGGCGACCGCACTCGTCGAGCGGCACGGCGGCGAGGTGCCGCGCACGATGGAAGAGCTCACGAAGCTCCCCGGCGTCGGGCGCAAGACGGCCAACGTCATCCTGGGGAACGCGTTCGGAGAGAACGTGGGCGTGGTGGTCGACACGCACGTCACGCGGCTCAGCAACCGCCTGGGGCTCACGACGCAGAAGGACCCGGTGAAGATCGAAGCCGACCTCATGCACCTCTTCCCGCGCGAGCGGTGGACGCTCCTCTCGCACCTGCTCATCGAGCACGGGCGCACGGTGTGCGACGCGCGCGCGCCGAAGTGCGACGTGTGCGTCGTCGCGGATCTCTGCCCATCGAGGCGGCAGCACTGAGCATCACCGTCACCCTCATCTTCAACAACTCGCACGATCGACATGCCCACCCGCTACTGGCTCCTCAAGTCCGAAGCCGATTGCTTTTCCTGGGATGATCTCGTCACGCAGCCGCGTCAGACCACGTTCTGGGACGGCGTGCGGAACTATCAAGCGCGCAACATGCTGCGCGACGAGATCAAGACGGGCGACCTCGTCTTCTTCTATCACTCGAACTCGGACCCGAACGCGATCGTCGGCATTGCCGAGGTCGTGCGCGAGGGGTATCCCGACCATACGGCGTTCGATCCGAAGGAACAGCACTTCGACCCGAAGAGCGACCCGCAGAAGCCCACCTGGTACATGGTGGACATCAAGGCCAAGACGCCGTTCACGCGTCCAGTGACGCTGGCCGAGTTGCGGACGGTGAAGGGGCTCGAGCAGATGGCGCTCCTGCAGAAGGGGAGCCGGCTTTCCGTGCAGCCCGTGTCGGCCAAGGAGTGGGCGATCATCGAGCGGCTCGGGCTGAAGGGCGCGACCGCCGCGTGAGACCTGCGTCCTCCTCGCGAACGTGCTAGCTTTGCGAGATGATCGATCGCACGTTCCTTCATCTGTAGAGAGCATCCGTGACCAAGCACGCAACATTCGACACCAACCGCGGGACGATCACCGCGGAGTTGTACGAGAAGGACGCGCCGGGGACGGTCGCCAACTTCGAGAAGCTCGCGAATTCGGGATTCTACGATGGCGTGAAGTTCCACCGCGTGATCCCCGACTTCGTCGTGCAGGGCGGCGACCCGCTGTCGCGCGATCTGCCACCAGGCGATCGGCGCATCGGCACCGGCGGCCCCGGCTACCACATCAAGTGTGAGACGAAGGGGAACCCGCGTACGCACGAGGAGGGCGCGCTGTCGATGGCGCATGCGGGGAAGGACACCGGCGGCAGTCAGTTCTTCATCGTGCTGAGCGAGCCCAATACTCGCCACCTGAACGGCGTGCACACGGTGTTCGGCAAGGTGACGCAGGGGATGGATGTCGTTCGGCAGATCAAGCCGAACGATGTGATGACCACGGTGCGCGTCGCATAGGCGCGCTGAACTTCAGCAAAGGACGACTAGATCATGGCACCCCCCAAGCCTGGTGACCGGAGCGCCGGCACGGTCGGCTTCGTTGTCTCGGCGATCTTCCTGCTCGTCGTACTCACCGGGATCGTGAAGCTGACGAACGCGCACTACAACAGTAAGGAAGCGAAAGCGCCGGCAACGGCGACGAAGTGAAGCAGTGGGTCAGTGGGTCAGTGGGCAAGGGAGGAGGGAGGAGCAACGACTGCGGGACGGCCGTCATCCCGAGCGCAAGCGAGGGATCTCGGGCTGCGAGCAAGATCCCTCGCTTGCGCTCGGGATGACACCCCTCCGCTCGGGATGACAAGCGTTCGGGATGCCCCCCCGTCGGCTCCTCCCTTCTCCCTCCTCCCTCCTCCCTGTTGTTCTGACCCACTGACTCACTGACCCACTGACTCACTCTTTCGCCCCCCTTGACTCTCCCCCCGCGCCGGATAGATTACTGACCTAGAAGTCATTTACCCTCGCGCCGAGTGTGGCGCGTTTTCATTGTGGGTTAAATGACTGACGAGTCGGTAATTTAGTCGAGACGAGCCGTGTCCCAACCTTCAACCGGACAGGAACCCCGCTGGCGCAGGCTCCCCGAGGAGCGACCCCGCCAGCTCATCGATGCCGCGCTCGAGGTCTTCGGCGAGCACGGACTGGCCGGGGCACGACTCGAGGACATCGCCAAACGCGCCGGCGTCTCCAAGGGCACCATCTACCTCTACTTCCCCAACAAGGAAGCCCTCTTCCGGGAAATGGTCCGGCAGAAGGTCATCGAGGAGATCGAGGCCGCCGAGCAACGCCTCACCGAAGGCACGGCCACCGAGCAGCTCAAGCGCTTCATGCACGGCTACTGGGCCTTTCTTCGGTCCCCGGCGTTCGCGACCATCTACCGCCTCGTGCACGGCGAGCTGCACCACTTCCCCGACCTCGCGAAGTTCTACTCGCGAGAGGTCATCGAGCGCGGCATGAAGCTGGTCGGCGAGATCGTCCGCCGCGGAACGGCGAACGGAGAGTTCCGCGGCATTGACCCCACCGTTGCCGCGCGCATGCTCGGCTCCATCATGCTCACGCACGGTGTGTGGTGCAGCAGGCGCTCCTTCTTTCCGCACGTCGCGAACGAGACGGACGAGCAGTGTGTCGACAAGATCATCGACTTCTATCTTCACGCGCTGCGCCCCGATCCGGCCGATCTCGAGGCGGGAACTTCGCGCACATGATTTTCACTTACCTCGCATGATTTCGACCTCCCCTCTCGTGCGGCGCGGGTGCACCGCACTGTCGGTTTTTGCCATGCTCGCGCTGCCGCTGGCCGCGCGCGCGCAGAACGCCCAGGACACCATCCCGCGCGCGCTCACGCTCGGCGGCGCGGCGCGTCTCGCCGCGCAACAGAGCAGCGCCGCGCTCACCGCGCGCTTCCAGGCCGAGCAGGCCGGCGCGCGCGCGGACCAGCAGCGGGCCGCGCTCCTCCCCAGCCTCTCGGCCAACGCCACGCGCGGCGGCAACACGTTCAACACGGTCACGTTCGGGATTCCGTTCCCCGGCTTCAGCCCCACGGGGACGGTGATCGGTCCGGTCAACACGGTCGACGTCCGCGCATCCGCGCAGGTGCCGATCTTCAACTTCTCCAGCATTCGCGCGTGGCACAGCGCGCAGACGAACGCGAGCGCGAGCGACGCACAGGCTTCGACTGCCGCACAGCAGGCGGCGGCGGCCGCGGCCGGCGCGTACCTCGCCACGCAGCGCGCCGCCGCCCAGGTCGATGCGCGTCGCGCCGACTCCGTGCTCGCGGACTCGCTGCTGCAGATCGCGCGCTCGCAGATTCGCGCGGGCGTCGGCGTCGCACTCGACCTGACGCGCGCGGAAGCCCAGGTCGCGTCCGTGCAGGCGCAGCTCATCGCCGCGCGCAACGAGCGCGACCGCGCCGAGCTCACGCTGCGGCGCGCACTCGGGCTCCCGCTCGACGCGCAGCTCTCGCTCGTCGATTCGCTCGGCGCGCTCCCGATCCTCGACACGCTCCCCAGCGAGCGGGCCGCGGTCGCGCGGGCGATGCAGCGGCGTCCCGATCTCGTCGCGATCGACCGGCAGCTGCTCGCAACACAGCAGACCGTGAGCGCGATCCGGTCCGAGCGGCTGCCGTCGCTCGCGGCATTCGGAAACGAGGGATTCCTCGGCGGCGACATGAGCCACATGCTCAACACGTACACATGGGGCCTCGAGGTCTCGGTGCCGGTCTTCGACGGCCTCCGCCGCTCGGGGCGCGTGCAGGAGCAGGAGGCGCGCGAGAAGGAGATCGATGAGCGCCGACGTGACCTTCGGGAACAGATCGCGACGGAGGTGCGCGGTGCGCTGCTCGACATGAATTCCGCGCGACAGCAGCTCGATGCCGCGCGCGAGCGACTCCGGCTCGCCGAGCAGGAAGTCGCGCAGGCGCGCGAGCGCTTTCGCGCGGGCGTGGCGGGCAACGCGGATGTGATCACCGCGTCGCTCGACCTGAACAGCTCGCGCAATCAGGTGATCGACGCGCTCACCGCATATCAATCGGCGCGCGTGTCGTTGGCGCAGGCGCAAGGTGCGGTGACGACGCTCCCGTAACGGTGCTGGGCACGACCCTCGCAAGACCTTCATGGCTGCATGAGCGGCACTTTCGAATTCTGAGGAACGAACGATGGCAACGGTGTTGGATCAAGAGACGGAGCAGCGCACGCGCGAGGAGCGGACGGAGGAGCCACGCGCGCCGAAGCGCTCCCGCAAATTTCTTCTTCCCATCATCGCGATCGTCGCAGTGATCGCGATCGTGTGGGGCGTGCGCGAATGGAACTACTCGCGCACGCACGAGAGCACGGACGATGCGCAGGTGGATGGGCATGTCATCCCGGTGCTCGCGAAGGTGGGCGGATACGTGCAGACGGTGAACGTGGTCGAGAATCAGCACGTGAAGGATGGACAAGTGCTGGTGCAGCTCGACAGCGCCGAACTGCACGTGCACCTGGAGCAGGCGCTGGCGGATCTCGCGGCGGCGCGCGCCGCAGCCGGCGGCAAGGGACTCACGGGGCAGGCGCAGTCGCAGGTGGAGTCGGCCGCGAGCCAGCGCGCCGCGCTGCAGGCACAGATCGATGCCGCACGCGCGCAGGCGGACAACGCCCAGGCGAACCTCACCCGCATGAAGCAGCTCGCGGCGCAGCACATCGTCTCGCAGCAGCAGCTCGACGCGGCGCAGACGGCGGCGGACGCCGCGCAGGCGAATCTCGAGGCCGCGCAGCGACAGGCCGCGGCGGCGGGCGCGTCGGTGAGCACCGCGCAGGCCGGCGTGCGTCTGGCCGAGGCCAAGCTCGAGGCCGCGCAGGCCGCGGTGGACAACGCGCAGCTCCAGCTCTCGTACACGACGATCATGGCACCGGAGAGCGGGCAGGTCTCCAAGAAGAACGTGGAGGTCGGACAGCTCGTGCAGCCGGGCCAGCCGCTCATGGCGATCGTCGCCGACACCGGCGTGTGGGTGACGGCGAACATGAAGGAGACGCAGATGGCGGACATCCACGTCGGAGCGCCGGTGGAGTTCAGCGTGGATGCGTACAACGGCGCCGTCGCGCAGGGCGTGGTGGAGAGCATCAGCCCGGCCACCGGTGCGCGCTTCGCGCTCCTCCCGCCCGACAACGCGACCGGCAACTTCACGAAGGTCGTCCAGCGCATCCCGGTGCGCGTCCGCGTGACGAAGGGGCTCGGCCCCGACCGTCCGCTGCGGCCAGGGATGTCGGTGACGGTGCACGTGGCAACGAAGTGAGTCAGTAGGTCAATGGGTCAGTGAATCAGGAACGGCGGAGAGCAGAAAGTAGAGAGCAGAAAGCAGGAACGACCGGCTTGTCATCCCGAGCGGGAGCGAGGGATCTCGCTGGCGGCCCGAGATCCCTCGCTCCCGCTCGGGATGACAGCTGTGCTCCGGATGACCTCTGCCGGCTTCTCCCTTCTCCCTGTCGTTCCTGACTCACTGACTCACTGACCCACTCTCTCCCCGTCCCTCAGGAGTCCCACGCCGCCCCATGAGCGCCACCATCGAACGTGAGTGGGCGAACGCCGCGGCGAGTTCCGTCGCGGATCCGTACGCGCACAAGTATCTGATCGCGGCCGCCGTGACGCTGGCGTCGATGCTCGAGCTCGTCGACACCTCGATCGTCAACGTCGCCATCCCGCACATGATGGGGAACCTCGGCGCGACGCTCGATGAGATCGCCTGGGTGTCGACCGGGTACATCATCGCCAACGTCATCGTCATC
>DASVCF010000141.1:0-6482 GCA_036381735.1 Gemmatimonadaceae bacterium
GCCGCGATCTTCATCGATCGACAGAACCGGCGGGCCGCGTTCGACACCTACGCTGATGCGGCGAAGCAGATCGAAGGGGGCACGTCCGTGGTCGTCTACCCCGAGGGGACGCGCGGCCGCTCGTACGCCCTGCGTCCCTTCAAGAAGGGGCCCTTCGTGCTCGCCATCGCCGCACAGGTGCCCATCGTCCCGGTGATCATCCACGGGACGCGCGAGATCCAGGGGAAGGGGGAGCTCGGCGTCCACGCCGGCACGGCCGAGCTCACCTTCCTCGAGCCCGTCCCGACGACCGGGATGACCTACGACGACCGGGACCGACTCATGCAGATGGTGTGGCAGCGTATGGCCGCCGCACTCGAGTCGCGCTACGGTGTGCACAGTGACGGGAGCGCGATAGACACGGCGACGAGCGCAGCATAGCTTAGAGCGCCCGTTGTCATCCCGAGCGTGAGCGAGGGATCTCACCGGCAGCCCGAGATCCCTCGCTCACGCTCGGGATGACAGGCTGCCGTTCGGGATGACAGTGACACTTGCAGGCCATGCCTTATTCAACTCGATCCGAATCCATGTCCGAAATAGCCGATATCCGCGCCCGTGAGATTCTCGACAGCCGTGGGAATCCCACGGTGGAAGCCGACGTGTACCTCGACAACGGCGTCATGGGGCGCGCGGCGGTGCCGAGCGGCGCATCCACGGGTGAGCACGAAGCTATCGAGCTGCGCGACGCGGATCCCGAGCGCTACGGCGGGAAGGGCGTCCTGCGCGCCGTGCAGAACATCGAGGAGACGATCGCGCCCGCGCTGCGCGGGATGCCGGCCGTCGACCAGATCGCGATCGACCGCGCGATGATCGATCTCGATGGCACGCCGAACAAGGAGCGGCTCGGCGCGAACGCGATTCTCGCGGTGTCGATGGCGGTGGCGCGTGCCGCAGCGCGCAGCGTCAAGCTCCCGCTCTTCCGCTACATCGGCGGGCCGCTCGCGCGCACGCTCCCCGTGCCGATGATGAACATCGTGAACGGTGGCGCGCACGCGGCGAACACGCTCGACTTGCAGGAGTACATGATCGTCCCCGTCGGGGCGGAGAGCTTCGGCGAAGCGCTGCGTACCGGCGCCGAGGTATTCCACGCGCTGAAGAAGGTGCTGTCGAAGCGCGGGATGTCGACGGCGGTGGGGGACGAGGGCGGTTTCGCGCCCGACCTCAAGACCGATGAGGACGCGATCAAGATCATCATCGAAGCAATCGAGGCGGCGAAGTACGCACCGGGAACCGAGGTCGCCATCGCGCTCGACGCGGCGTCCAGCGAGCTGTACAAGAACGGCGAGTACGTGTTCAAGAAGAGCGGGGCGGGGACGCGCACGGCGGACGGGATGATCGAGCTCTACACCAAGTGGCTCGACGAATATCCCATCGTGTCGATCGAGGATGGGCTGGCCGAAGACGACTGGAGCGGGTGGGAGAAGCTGACCGCGCAGCTCGGCGACCGTGTGCAGCTCGTGGGCGACGATCTATTCGTGACGAACACGGAGCGCCTCGCGCGCGGGATCGAGAGCGGCGTCGCGAACGCGATCCTCATCAAGCTCAACCAGATCGGCACGGTCACGGAGACGTTGGAGGCGATCGAGCTCGCGCGGTCGGCCGGGTATCTCTCGGTCATCTCGCACCGGTCGGGCGAGACGTCGGACACGTTCATCGCCGACTTCGCGGTGGGGACCGGCGTTGGTCAGATCAAGACCGGCTCGGTGTCGCGAAGCGAGCGTGTCGCCAAGTACAACGAGCTGCTCCGCATCGAGGAGGCGCTGGGCGATTCGGCGGAGTATCCGGGCGGCGCTATCTACGGCCTCTGATGGCGCGTGAAACGGCGCGGCGAGCGCTTCTCGCCCTGCTCGCGATCGCCGTCGTCGTGTTCGCCATTGAAGGGGGCGAGTACGGGACCAGCGACCTCGTGCATCAGTGGATGCGAAAGAAGCGGCTCACGGCGACGATCGCCACGCTGCAGCAGCAGGTCGATTCCCTGAAGCGGGTGAAGCAGGCGGTGCTCACCGATCCCAAGGTGCAGGAGCGGATCGCGCGCGAGGAGTTCGGGATGGTGCGCGGGGACAAGGAGATTCTCTACCGGTTCGCCGAACCGGAGGACACGGGGAAGCACTGAGCGCACGCTGGTGCCGCGGTGCGCACGAAGGTGTGAGAGAGTGGCCGTCAGGTTGGTACCCCGCTGTTTCTTGACTTATTGGCGCGTTTTGGTATTATTCAAACCACTGACGCGGGGTGGAGCAGCCTGGTAGCTCGTCGGGCTCATAACCCGAAGGTCGCGGGTTCAAATCCCGCCCCCGCTACTCGAGAACGCCGGATCTGGAATTCCAGGTCCGGCGTTCCGCGTTTCCGCGTACATTATACCCCCATGCGAATCGCGACCCGTTGCACCCTGCTCGCGGCGCCGCTCCTCGCGGCCGCTGCGTTGCGCGCGCCCGTCTGCGCCGCACAGTCCTCGAGCGCTTCCGCGCTCAATCCCACCGAGCGCTCGATCACGCGCGCCGTGGATGCGCACAACGCCGACGCGTTGGCGCTCCTCGAGCGGCTGGTGAACATCAACAGCGGCACGATGAACTTTGCCGGCGTGCGCGCCGTGGGCGACGTCCTGCGCGCACAGTTCGACTCGCTGGGCTTCACCACGCGCTGGGTGGACGGTACGCCGTTCCATCGCGCGGGGCATCTCGTGGCCGAGCATTCGGGACCCGGGCCGAAGATCCTGCTCATCGGTCATCTCGATACCGTATTCGAGCCGAGCAGTCCGTTCCAGAAGTTCGAGATGCTGCCGGACAGCATGGCGAGCGGGCCCGGCGTCATCGACATGAAGGGGGGCGACGTCATTGCGCTGTACGCACTGCGTGCGCTCAAGGACGCCGGTGCGCTCGATTCGATGCACATTGTCGTCGTGTTCGACGGCGATGAAGAGGACGCGGGAACGCCGCTCGCCGAAGCTCGGCGCACGCTGATCGAGGCGGCCAAGGGCGCAGTCGCCGCGATCGGCTTCGAGGACGGCGCGGGCGACCCGCGCACCGCGGTGGTCTCGCGGCGCGGCGATGTGGGGTGGACGTTGACGACGACCGGCGTGACCGCGCACTCGTCGCAGATCTTCACGAAGGACGTGGGCGCGGGCGCCATCTACGAAGCGGCGCGCATCCTGGATCAGTTCTACCAGCGGCTGTCGGGCGAGCAGTACCTGACGTTCAACCCAGGCGTCGCGCTCGGCGGCACAGAGGTGACGCTCGACTCCACGCACACGACGGGGAATGCAGCGGGGAAGGAGAACGTCGTCGCGGAGCGCATGGAGGTGGGCGGCGACCTGCGGACGCTGAGCCCCGAGCAACTGTCGAAGGCGCAGGCCGCGATGCGCACGATCGTGAGTCATCATCTCCCGCACACGACGGCGGAGCTCGCGTTCCAGGACGGCTATCCGCCGATGGCGCCGACCGCGGGCAACAAGCGTCTGCTCGCGATGTACGATCGCGCGAGCCGCGATCTCGGCTTCGGGCCGGTGGTCGCGGTCGATCCGTCGCGTGCCGGCGCGGCTGACGTGTCGTTCGTCGCGAACGAGGTCCCGATGGCGATCGATGCGCTCGGGCTCGCGGGGCACGACGATCACTCGCCGAAGGAGACCGCGGATCTCAAGACGCTGCCGATGAAGACGAAGCGCGCGGCGGTACTGTTGTATCGGCTGACGAAGACGGGAGGGAAGGGGGCGGAGGTCGGGCGGTAGTCGCGGCCCTTTGTTGCGGCACCGGTGCGGATTAGATTTGGGTGCTCGGAAGGGTTGCGTGGTATGAGCGTAGGGCAGGGTAGCTCAGCTGGTTAGAGCACGGCACTCATAATGCCGGGGTCGCGGGTTCGAGTCCCGCCCCTGCTATTCAACTAAAACGGCCAACTGCATGCAGTTGGCCGTTTTTGCATCGTGGCGAACGGTGATGCCAGGCTGTAGAGGTAACGCGTACGGTAACATGAGATGTCGTGGCAGGAGTCGGCACATCGCGGCATCACGCGGAGCGCTTACAGGGCGGAGCGTCCGTGAGGTCGCTCCCGTCAGCTGATTCGGCCGTGCGCGTCGACTCGGTCGCAGCATCAGAAGCACCCTTCGTTTCGGTGCGCGGGCGCGAGATCCCGCGGCGCCGGCCATCGGGGAATTTGGTTACGCCACGCGCGGCGAGATGCTTCCGCAGTGCGATGTCCGATACACCGAGGCGACCGGCGACGGCTTTCGTCGATGCGGCGGCGAGCATCTCGAGCAACTCGTCCACGGACGGCCACGCGATCTTCTGGCGTGATGCCTTGACCGGCGGCTGCGGCGTGATGCTGTCCTCGGGCGGCACCACAGCCGACTCCGGCGTCACCCCGACCTTCGCGTCGAGCTCCGCGGCCTTGCGCTCCCAGCGATCGCGCTCGTCGGAATTCGGAAAGAACTGGGCGTAGACCTTCAGGACGAGCACGGCGTTGACGTGCCCGAGTTGCCGCGCGATCACCTGCGGCGGCGTACCCGCCCGAGCGGCGCGCGAATCGGCCAATCGGTCCTGGCTCGCCAGGCCATCGGACGGTTGGCGGGGTGACCACTCGCTCGCCCGCCGTGTCGCGGAGGACCCTACCAGTTATGTCGTATTCCCGCGATACCCACCGCTCGCGGGTCGTAGGCTGGTCCACCAGATGGACCTGGTAGAGGGGCTGGGAATCCTGTACGCGTGAAGGTTTCTGTGGCATGCGTAGCAGATACCCGACGGTTCCGGAACGGCGAAATGGACTCGTCCAGCATTTGGCATGGGGCTCGGCCTACGGGTTAGCGATCGGCTGTCGCGGCGTCGGCAAACTGATAGTCGAGGGAGAGGAGGGACGTGGTCTCCCGTCGAGGGATCCCGTGGGGGCAGGGTATGGCGCGGTGAATCAGGAGCTGCGTTGTACGCGCGCTGGAGGGGGTCTTTGGCACTTTGGGTGACAGGCGCGACGCGCGACGAACCGCCGGTTATGGCGCGCCACCGGAGCGTAAGTCGGCTGCACGCGCGTCCGCGCGTGGCGATACACGTGTGGGTCACGTATCGCCAAGTTGCCGTCCGTATTTGTTGCGATCGGCACGGGTAAGGAGCGGTAGGTGCTGCCGTGCTCTACCGCGCAGTGATGGCGCCTGCGTCGCTCGCCTGACTGGTCACGGCGAGCAGCCGTCGCACACCCTACCTGCTAGCGACGACTGGCGATCGTGATTGCGGCCCCGCATCTTCGCGCCTCGTGGACCGTTGCTCCGGCGTAGCTGCATGCTGTCATTACCACCTCAATCCTCGGGGGACCCGTGCGCGTTCGACAGCCGGCAGGGGAGAATGGGAGTCTCAAGTGGATGCAGAGACTGGTTGGGTCGCACGCGCAGCTACTCGATGACGCCGTGCGTGCGAAGGGCGTGCTCCAGCCCGGTGAGCAACTCATGTGGGTGTCGCCGCGCGCGGCGGACAACTGGGCCGAGTATCGTGACGGCGAGTTTCTGGAGCAGATCGGACATCCGGAGTTAAGCCCGGCGCTCGCCACGTTCTGGCCGCGTGGTGGGCCACAATGGGACGCCCTCGGCCGAGGCGATGCGGGGACCGTCCTACTCGTCGAGGCAAAAGCGCACCTCTCTGAGCTCGCGTCGACGTGCACCGCGTCACCGCAATCGCGAGCGCGCATCGAGCACTCGCTCGAGGAGACCAAGCGCGCGCTCGGTGCGCGTGCGGATGCGGATTGGCTCACGGGATACTACCAGTACGCCAATCGCCTCGCGCATCTGCACTTCCTGCGTGCGCTGCACGTGCCGGCCATCCTCATCTTCCTGTACTTCACGAACGATCAGCGGATGAATGGTCCGATCTCGTGCGACGGCTGGAGTGAGGGACTGCGAGCTGTGTACGCCCACCTGGGGCTTCCGCCCGACGTGCCAATCCCGCACGTCACCAACGTCTATCTGGATACACGCGAGCTCGCGTGACATCGCCGATAGCTTCTCCTGACCATCGAGCCCTCATGTCCACCGGACCATCCCATAGTTCTCGTCGGTCGTTCGTTGCGCATCTCGGCCGTGCGGCCTCCGTGCTGGCCATTGCGGGTTGCACCGGCACGGCCCAGTCGGAGACGCTTCCCTCAGCGAGCGCGCTCGACCCCAGTCCCTCCGGCGCGTGGGATCTCTCCTGGCTCGACCAGCTCGCCAGCGCCACGGACCGCGCCGTCTTCGACTGGCCCTCGCTCGGCAACCCCGCCGATCCGATCGTCCTCGAGATCGCCGGGCGCTATCTCGACAACTGCGCGGCCGCGTACCGTGCGGGGAGCTATCGGGCCCGCGTCGTCCTGAATGCGCGCACGCGTGGGATTCCGGCTGCGCTGACCGACGACGCGTGGCAGCGGTACAGCCTCGGGACGGACTACGACGTGAAGGATCCGGCCACCGGTGCGCCGGCACAGCGCAATCCGTTTTGGCG
>DASVCF010000142.1:0-2149 GCA_036381735.1 Gemmatimonadaceae bacterium
CGCTGAAGGCATGACGTTCTCCTGTGGGCGCGGGGCGCGTGCCCGGTATGCACCGATGCACCGGTGTGGTGGCGTGGCAATGCGAGCGTGAACCGAGTTGCGCGGTCACCCGCGCCTTGAGGATGATCCGCCGGAGCACCACTGGGGTCAATGGAAGTCGTGGCCCCGTCCCCACGCGCCCCGCGCCTCGACGTCGAGCGCGCGAAAGTCTTCACCGCGCAGATTCACCACGCCGCGTTCCACCTGCAGCGTCCCGCGCACGAAGAGCAGCCGCTCGTGCGCGATGAGCGCGGCCTGTCGCTCGAAGCGCTTCGGCGTCACGACCACGTTCACGATCCCCGTCTCATCCTCGATCGACAGGAACACGAACCCCTTCGCGGTGTGCGGTCGTTGACGGCAGATGACGAGCCCCGCCACGGCGACGTTGCGCGCGCCGTCGCGCAACGCCAGCACCTCGCGCACCGTCCGCACACCGTTCGGCGTGAGACGGGACCGCAGATGCTTCATCGGATGCCCGTTGAGCGACACTCCCGTCAGACGATAGTCGGCGGCCGTCAACTCGAGCGGCGACATGGCCGGCAGATGCGCGGGGACGCTTGGCCGCGGGCGCGATGGCGCGAGCGGTCCCGCATCGCCGCGCACCGCCTCGAGCATCCGCCACACCGCCACGCGCCGCCGCCGCGCGTTCGGCTCGTTCGGCACCAGCACATCGAACGCCCCCGACTCGGCGAGCGCGCGCAGCGACCCGCGATCCAGCCCCGAGCGCGTGATGACATCGGCGATCGAGTCGAACGGTCCGCCGTCCGTCACCGCGCGCTCGAGCTTCTCCCGCGCCCGCGCGCCGAGTCCGCGGACGAGGCGCAGGCCGAGTCGAACGGCAAGGGAGGCGGAAGAAGTCCTGGGTCGTGAGTTGTGGGTCGTGGGCTGTGGGTGCTTTCTCTCAGAACCCATGACCCACGACTCATGACGCTCTTCGCATCCCGCATCCCGCATCCCGCATCCCGCCTCAATCGTACAGTCCCACATCGATCGCGTCACATCCACGGGGAGCACGATCACGCCGTGTCGGCGTGCGTCCTCGATGATGGTGCCGGGCGCGTAGAAGCCCATCGGCTGCGCGTTGAGGATCGCCGCGGTGAACTCGGGCGCGTAGTAGTGCCGCAGGTACGCCGAGGCATACACGAGCGAGGCGAAGCTCGCCGCGTGCGACTCGGGGAAGCCGTAGTCCGCGAAGCCGTTCAGCTGCTTGTAAATGCGCTCGGCGTCCGCTTCGGCGATCCCGTTCCGCATCATCCCCTGCAGCAAGCGCTCGCGGAGTGCCGCCATCCGCTCGCGGCTCCGCTTGTGGCCCATGGCGCGACGCAGCGTGTCGGCCTCGCCCGGCGTGAAGCCCGCCGCCGCGATCGCGACTTGCATCCCCTGCTCCTGAAACAGCGGGACACCGAGCGTGCGCGCGAGGATCGGCTCGAGTGACGGATGGAGATAGGTCACCGGCTCTTCGCCGTTTCTCCTGCGCAGATACGGGTGCACCATCTCGCCCTGGATGGGCCCCGGCCGGATGAGCGCGACCTCGACCACGAGATCGTAGAAGCCGCGCGGCCTGAGCCGCGGCAGCGTCTGCATCTGCGCGCGGCTCTCGATCTGGAAGACGCCGATCGTGTCGGCGCGGCACATGTCGTCGTACACGGCCGAGTCGGCGTAGTCGAGCTGCGCGAGATCGACCGTCTCCCCGCGCGTCTCGCGAATCGACTTGAGGCAATCCTGGATGAGCGTCAGCATCCCGAGTCCCAGGAGATCGATCTTCACGAGCCCCACCGCATCCACGTCGTCCTTGTCCCACTGAATCACCGTGCGCCCCTCCATCGACGCCGGCTCGATGGGCACGATGCTCGACAGCGGCTGCTCCGTGAGCACGAACCCGCCGACGTGGATGGAGCGGTGGCGGGGGAGACGGATGAGGCGGGAAGCGGGATGCGGGATGCGGGAAGCGGGAACGGCTCGTGGCGAACGAGCCCCCACCTCCGAGGCAGTCGCGCATCCCGCATCCCGCATCCCGCATCCCGGTAGTTCCGCATCCCGCACAAGCACTTTCTCCATATCCCGCTTCGCTGCTTTCTCCCGATACGTGATCTGCTCGCACACCATCGCT
>DASVCF010000143.1:0-11272 GCA_036381735.1 Gemmatimonadaceae bacterium
ATCTCTCGCCGCCAATTCCTCGGCGCCGGCGCTGCGGCGGCCGCCGGCCTCGCGCTTCCCACGCTCGCCACCGCGGGGCCCGTCATCGCCGATGTCGTCGACCGCGCCGAGCACGCGCCTGGTGCGCGCGCGACGTTCGCGGGGCGCCCCGTCGTCATCTCGGCCGCGAACGGCTACACGACCGATCACAACGGGAAGCAGGGGATCAAGGTCGCGTACGACCTGCTGGCGAGCGGCGCCGATCCGCTCGATGCGGTCGTCGCCGGCGTGAACATCGTCGAGCTGAACCCCGACGACCAATCGGTGGGCCTTGGCGGGCTGCCCAACGAAGATGGCGTGGTGCAGCTCGACGCGTCGTGCATGCACGGCCCGACGAAGCGCGCCGGCGCCGTTGGCGCGATCGAGGACATCGCGACGCCATCGCGCGTGGCGAAGGCCGTGATGGACCACACCGATCACATCATGCTCGTGGGCGAGGGCGCGAGACGGTTCGCGATCGAGATGGGATTCACGCCGCAGAACCTGCTCACCGAGCCCTCGCGCGAGGCATGGCTGCGGTGGAAGACGCATCTCAGCCCGAACGACAACTGGCTCCCGGGCCCCGACTCGTCCGGCGCGTCGCGGCGTACGTCATCGCGCATGGGCCGCACGACGGCCGGCGCCGCGCGCTCGCGCCTGCACGAGCCCCTCGATGAGAACATCCACGTCTTCTACGACTCGCTCGGCATCCCGCACACGTACGGCACGATCAACATGAATGCGGTGACGGCGAACGGCGACATCGGCTCCGTGACTACGACGAGCGGACTGTCGTGGAAGATCCCGGGGCGTGTGGGCGACAGCCCGATCATCGGCGCGGGGCAGTACTGCGACAACGATGTGGGCGCCGCCGGCTCGACGGGTCGCGGCGAGGCGAACATCAAGGTGTGCGGTGCGTTTCTTACCGTGGAATTCATGCGCCAGGGGATGTCGCCCGAGCAGGCGTGCCTCGCGACGCTGAAGCGCGTGCTCGCGATGACCGAGAAGCGCCTGCTCTCCGACACCGGCCGTCCGCGCTTCGACCTGCAGTACTACGCGCTGAAGAAGGACGGCACCTACGGCGCCGCCACGCTGTATGAGGGCGCCCGCTTCGCCGTCGCCGACGCGACGGGCCCGCGCCTCGAGAAGTGTGCGTATCTGTTCAAGCGAGAGGAGTACCCGATGGGGTGAGGGCGGGATGCGCTGTCATCCCGAGCGGCAGCGAGGGATCTCCTCCTCAGCCGGAGATTCCTCGCTTGCGCTCGGAATGACACCGCGTTTCATCCCGCATCCCGCATCCCGCATCCCGCATCCCGCATCCCGCATCCCGCATCCCGGAGCCTTCATGCACCACCGTACCACGTTCGCATTCACCATCCTGGCACTCACGGCGGCCTGCGTGCATACGCCGCCGGCCACGACGGCATCCGCGCAGCGTCATGCGCCGTACGACATCGCGTATCGTCTGGCCGTGCCCGAGCCTGCGTCGCACTTCTACCATGTGCGGATCGACGTCGGCCGCATCGCGGAGGACACGGTCAAGCTGCAGCTCCCCGTCTGGTCGCCCGGACGCTACGCGCGCATGGACTTCGCGAAGAACGTCATGGGCGTCACCGTCACGACACCTGATGGCGCGCCCGTCCAGTGGGATCGCGAGAACGGGTCGCTCTGGCGCATCTATCCGCACGGCGCGCACGCGGTGCGCGTTCGCTACCGCGTGTACGCGAACACGCTCTCCGGCACGTTCAGCGTCGCGGACACGGCGCACGTCAACTGGAACGGCGCGTCGCTGTTCATGTACGTCGTGGGGCACAAGCCCGACTCGACCCGCCTCACCATCGTGCCGCCCGCGGGGTGGCACATCATCAACGGCGCGAGCACGACGCCCGATCAGACGCAATTCGCGTTCGAGGACTACGACCATCTGATCGACACGCCCACCGAGGTCGCGCCGAGCTTCGACGTCGATTCGTTCACCGTCGACGGGCGGCTGTACCGCGTGATGGTGCACCACAACGGTCCCCAGCATGGTCAACATGAGCGCTTCGTGCGCGACGTCGAGAAGATCGTGCGCTACGAGAACCGCGTCGTCGCCCCGCCGCCGCTCACGATGTACACGTTCCTGTTCAACGTCGGCTATCCGGGGAGCGATGGGATGGAGCATCTCTACTCCACGCAGATCCAGGTGCGACAGCCGTGGACGGATGACAGCGCGTCGATCATGCCGGCGCTCTCGGATGCGGCGCACGAGTACTTTCACACTTGGAACGTGAAGCGCATCCGCCCGATGGCGCTCGGTCCCTTCGACTACGCGCACGAGCAGTACCAGCCGAGCCTGTGGGTGGCCGAGGGGTGGACGCAGTACTACGGCGAGATCGGATTGCTGCGCGGGGGGATCATCGACACCGCCAGGTACTACCGCGTGGTGGGGAGCGTGATCCGCGCGAACGAGGACACGCCGGGCGCCAAGGAAGTTTCGGCGCGCACGGCGTCGTTCGAGGCGCCGTTCTGGGATGGTGCGCCCTCGGCCATGGAGACCGATCGCCGCGACGCGTGGTTCTCGTACTACATCAAGGGCGAGGCGCTCGCGATGCTCCTCGACCTGAAGATCCGCGCGCAGACGCACAACGCCAAGTCGCTCGATGACGTGCTCCGCGCGCTCAAGGCGCGCTCGTGGGATGCGCCGAACGCGAGCTACTACCTGCAGGGGCGCGGCTACACGGAGGAAGACGTCGTGCAGGCGGCGAGCGAGGTCATGGGCACCGACATGCACCCGTGGTTCGCACAGTACGTCGGCGGCGTGGCGGATCTCCCGTGGAAGGAGACGCTCGCGCTCGCCGGCATGCAGCTCGCGGTGAGCGACACCGGCAACGGACATGCATATGTGGTGAGTGAGATGCCGAACGCGACGCCCGAGCAGCTCCGCGTGCGCCGGGGGTGGCTCACCGGAACCTCCGGCTCGACGCCGGCACGCACGGAGCAGTGACATGAAACGACCGATCATCTTCTGGGCTGTCGATACGCAGCGCGACTTCATGGACCCCGATGGGAAGCTGTACATCCCCGGCGCGCACGAGATCAAACCCCAGCTCAAGCGACTCACCGAGTACGCATTCGCGCGCGACTTCCACGTCGTCGCCTCGTCGGACGATCACGTGCTGGAGCACGAGGAGATCTCCGCCACGCCGGACTTCCGCGTGACGTTCCCCGAGCACTGCATGCGCGGCACGCCGGGCGCCGAGCTCATCCCCGAGACGCAGCTCGAGGCGCCGCTCATCATCGAGCCGCATCCCGTGCCGCATCAGGAGCTCGCGCGCACACTCTGGAGTCACGAGGGCGACGTGCTCATCCGCAAGCACTGGTTCGACGTCTTCACCAATCCGAACACGGAGACGGTGCTCGAGACGTGGGACCCGACGGAGATCGTCGTGTACGGTGTCGCGCTCGACGTGTGCGACAAGTACGCGATCGAAGGGTTCATCGAGCGCGGGGTCCCGAAGATCCATCTCGTGCTCGATGCGACGGCGGCCATTCATCCCGAGGACGCGGAGAAGCTGCTCGCCGACTGGAAGGCGCAGGAGGTGAACGTCGTGACCACCGAGGACGTGCTGCGCGGCACCGTGGTGTGACGGGCGAAACGTTCTTCATCCCCGGCCCCACGCAGGTGCGGCCGGGGATTCTCGCCGCAATGACGCGGCCCATGATTCCGCATCGCGGCGCCGAGATGCACGCGATCCTGGGTCGCGTCGCCACCCGGCTGCAACCGCTCTTCGGCACCACGCGGCCGGTGTACGTGGCGACGTGCGCCGCGACGGCGATGATGGAGGCCGCCATCCGGAACGGCGTGCGCCGCCGCGTGCTCAGTCTGGTGAGCGGCGCCTTCGGCGAGCGCTTCGCGCGCATCGCCGAGCGGTGCGGGCGCGAGGTGGAGCGCATCGTGGTGCCGCCTGGCGAGACGGTGCCCGCGTCGCTCGTGGCCGAGCGGTTGACGCGCGGCGCGTTCGATGCGGTGACGATGGTGCACGTCGAGACGTCCACCGGCGTCATCGCCGACGTCGGCGCCATCGCGCAGCTCACGCGCGAGCTGCCGGACACGATGCTCCTGGTGGATGCCGTGTCGAGCGTGGGCGGCGTGCGTGTGGAGATGGATGCCTGGGGCGCGGATCTCCTCCTCAGCGCGTCGCAGAAGGCGCTCGCGCTGCCGCCGGGGCTCGCCTTCGCCGCATGCTCCGCGCGGCTGCTCGATCGCGCGCGCACACTCGAGGATCGGGGCATGTACCTCGACCTCGTGCGCTACGACGAGTTCTGGCACAAGCAGGAGACGTCCACCACGCCCGCCATCTCGCTCATCTATGCGCTCGATGCGCAGCTCGACACGATCGCGCGGCACGGGCTCGATGCGCGCTTCGTGCGGCATGCCCGGATGGCCGAGGCCGCGTGGCAGTGGGTGAGCGCGCGGCGGGAGCAGGGGGCGCACCTCGGGCTGCTCGCGTCGCCAGAGCTGCGTGCACCGACGGTGTCGTGCATCCGCTGTGACGATGCGCCGGGCGTCGTCGCCGCGATGCGCGAGCGCGGCTACGTGCTCGGCGCCGGGTACGGTGATCTCGCACCGACCACGTTTCGCATCGGGCACATGGGGGACCACACGGTGGCCGGCGTCGAGGCGCTGCTCGGCGTGCTCGATGAGGTGCTCGCGCAGCGCGCACGCCCTTGACTTGCTCTGCGGCGAGGGCTAACTGTTCTTACAGGGAGTCGCGTCCCGATGCTCACTGGCTTGCACGCCGTATGGTGTGCGGGCTGTACCGTGCGATACAGGCGCGCGGTGCGGTGAGCTCGGCGGCGCGATTCGTGTTTTCGGACCCTGCGTCGAGCATCGAGCCGCTCGACGTGCGAGGCATCCACGTCAGGACATGATGACCACTCACGGCACGATCCCATCACACAGCGATCCGTCGCGCGGCACGGGCCGGTTCATGGCGTGCCGACCGGTGGGGTTCTGCCCGCCGGAGCGCGTGGGGCGTGGATGGTTTGCCGGCACGGGGGCGCGCAGGACGCGTGTGTCCGAAATGCGAACGCACGCCCCGGACGGCGCCGCGCCGCTTCCGCTCGCGCGGGAGTGTGCGAGCTCGGCGTCGTCGGCGTTGCAGATGCGCAGGATGAGTGATCGGGTCGTTCGCGGGAGCGGATGAGCCGCCGCTCGGGCCACCAGCACCACACGCCCCACCTGCGCATCGCACGTCAGGTGGGGCGTTTTGCATCGATCGTCGTCGCGTTGCGGCATCGCGTTCACGCGCGCCGCACGCGGAACACCGGAGGAACGGCCGGTGGTGTCTCGAAGCACACGGGCATTGGACACGCGACTCCCTTTGCCACGTCGGGCGCCATCGGCCACCCCGGGTCCCCAGGCAGTCAGAGAGGGCACGATCATGTCGTTGACGGCGTACAGCAGCGACTCGGACGGCTACGTGCTACACGCGCACGGCCGTACGATCGGGTGGATCGAAGGGAGGGGGGTGGGGTTCGTGGGATTCGGAAGCGCGGGCGACGCGCTCTCGGCGGCGCTCGTCGCGCACACCGCGCTCGTCCGCTGGACGGTGCGCGAGCAGCTGGCCGAGCGGGGCGAGCGCTCGGATTCGGAGATCATCGTACGGCCGGATGGCGCAGAGGAGTGGTTGCTGCTCGATGGTCGGCCGGTCGGCCGCCTCATCGCCGCTGGCCGAGCACCGGTCACGACCACCGAGCCGTCGTTCGGATTCGAGCTCTTTCTCCCCAGGCGCGTCGGACCCGTTGCCGCGCTCGGGCTGGCGCACGTGATCCACCATCGGCTCAACGAGCACGACGTGGACGGTGACGCGGATCGAGCGACGATACGCCGCCGCCCCGATCGGCCAGCGTCATCAGCGGCGCGCTAGGGAGCGCTGCGGGTCATGTCGATCTCGACGGGGGGTGTGCGATGTCTTTCAAACGCGTAGCGCTCGGCATCGATTTCAGCGAACCGTCACTCAGCGCGGCGCGATGGACCGCGCGCCATCTGGTGCCGGATGCCGAGCTGACACTGGTGCACGTCGTTCCGAATACCGCACCGCCGGGCTTCCTAGGCAGCGAACGCGGCACAGCGGGTCGCGTGCTCCATGGTGCACGCGAGGCAACGGCGCAGGGGCTGCGCGGTCTGGCGAACAGCCTCGATGCGATGCGGTGCATCACCACGGTGCGCGTCGGCGACGTGACCGAGCAGCTCGTGGAGGCCGCTGTGGAGGTGGAGGCCGACCTGATCGTGGTCGGTCGCACGGGGCGGCGCGGCGGCCGTGGGCTGGGGACCACCGCCGACCGGCTGAGCCGGCGCGCCCCGCTTCCCGTGCTCCTCGCCGCGCGCACACTGCACGCGGCACCGCGGAACATCCTCGCGGCACTGGATGAATCGGAGATCGGGCTCGATGTGCTGCGATGGACTCGGCGCCTCGGCCTGCAGTGCGACGCATCGATCACGGCGCTGCACGTCGTGCGCGACGAGCTCGGCGACTACTTCGACGCGGCCGGCGCGGCCGTGAAGGCAGCATGCGCGGGTGCGAAGGACGAGATCCGCGCGGGAACGATGGACGGCGCATCGTCCGCGCAGGACGATGATCAGCGCGGTGCGCCGGGCGTGAGTGCTTCGGCGCACGCGTGGCTGCGGACGCGCTTGCGCGCGGCGGGGATCGATGCCACACGCGAGGCGAGCGCGGTGACGATCGGTGATCCGCGGCACGAGGTACTCGTCGCCGCCGATTGCTTCGATGCGGAGATCATCGTCGTGGGGCGCCACGGCGTGGATGCCGACGATGGCTCGGGGATCGGGAGCGTCGCACGCGCCGTGCTGCGCCCGAGCACGCGATCGGTGCTCGTGGTGCCGCCGGTGCGCCGCGGTCCGGCGCCGCCCGACCCGCGACGCCCCCGTCCGCCGCTCGCGATCGTGCGATCTACTCCGGTCGCGCCACGGCTCCGCGCGCGATGACGGCTGGCGCTCGGGATGACGGCCTGAGTCTCAGGCCGCCGGCGCGGCGCGCTGCGCTGACTCGGGCGCCGCGCCCGCACGATTCTCGTCGAGCCGGAACGCGGACACCAGCTGCCACACGCGTCGGGCCGCTTCGGCCAACGCGCCCGCGGCCGCCGCGATCTCCTCCGTGCTCGCGCTCTGCTGCTCGGCCGAGGCCGCCACCTGCTGCATCGCGGCCGCGAAGCTCTCCGTGCCGCGCGCGAGCTCGTCGAGCCGCGACGTCGTCTCGCCGATCAGCGCGCTCGAGTCCGCGGCCGCCTGCTCGATGGATGTCGTCCAGCTCTCGGCCTCGATGACGGCGTGCTCCACGAGTGTGAAGCTGTTCACGGCGCTCTGCGTGGCGGCCTGCACGTTCGCCACCGTCTCCACCGTGCGCTGACTCGACGCGCGCGATTCCTCGACGCGCAGCAGCACGTCGTTCACGATCTGCTCCGTGCGCTCGGCGGCGTTGGTCGAGTTCGCGGCCAGCTTCCGGATCTCGCTCGCCACCACCGCGAACCCTTCGCCCTGCTCCCCCGCGCGCGCCGCTTCCATGGAGGCGTTGAGCGCGAGGAGCTTGGACTGCCGCGCGATCTTGCGCACCAGGTAGACGAACGCGCGGATCTCCTCGGACGCGGTGGCGAGCGCCGTCGCGGCCTCCGCGTTCGCACGCGCCTCGGCCGCGAGCTGCTCCAGCGCCGTGGAGCTCGCGTCCAGCCGCCCGCGATTCTCGAGCGCGAGCGTGCGGATGCGCGCGTTGCGCGTCACCCCCTCGCGCGTGCCCTCGGCCACCCGCTCCACGATCGCCTTGAGCCGCGTCGCATCCTCGGCCGCGCTCTGGATCGTCTGCGCCATGTCGGTGGACTGCGAGCTCAGCTCGCCCGACGTATGCGCCATCTCGGATGCGGCGGTGCGCATCTGCTCGGTGCCCGCGGTGATTTCCGCCGACATCGCCGCGGTCTCGCGGGCCGAGTCGCGCATGACGCTCACCAGGCGGCGGAGCTCGGAGACCATCATCTCGGTCGCACGGCTCAAGCGTCCGAGATCGTCATCGGCCGTCGTCCTGCCGATCTGCACGAGGAGGTCGCCGCTCGCCACGCGCTCCGACACCGCGGCGAGCGCGGCGGCCGGCTCCGTCACGTGCCGGGCGACGAAGCGCCCGACGGCGGAGAGCGCGAACAGCACGAGGACGAGCAGTACCACGGCGCCGAGGAGGACCACTGTCTGCGCGCCGCGCACGCGCTCCAGCGGCTGCCCCGCCAGCAGCCAGGCGATCCACGACGTTCCCGCCCACGTGAGCCCGACGACCCCGATGAGCGCGATCGCCCCAATCGCCGCCACGATGCGCCGCTGGATCGTCTCGCCCGTGCGCTGCAGGGTGTGCTCGAGGCTGCCGCGGAGCGCCTGCAGTCGGAGTGGAGTGAGTGAGCTCATGCGGAGCGGAATGGAGCGCGGGCGCCCGGGAGCACGCGGCCCCCCGAGCGTTTCTCTGGCCTGAATGCATCGCTAGATTTCACGTCACCACCATGACAGTATCTCGCACTCAATCACTCGCCGAGCGCCCCGAAGAGCAGGCGAGCTACGACCCAGCTGCCATCGAGCGCAAATGGCAGGAGCGCTGGACGGAAACCCGGGCCAACTCCCCGGATCTCTGGAAGGGCGAGCGCCCGTTCTACCAGCTGATGATGTTCCCGTACCCCTCGGCCGAGGGGCTCCACATCGGGAACGTGTTCGCGTTCACGGGGAACGACATCCATGGACGATTCGAGCGGCTCAAGGGGCACAGGGTCTTCGAGCCGATCGGCTTCGACGCGTTCGGCATTCACTCCGAGAACTACGCGCTGAAGGTCGGCATCCACCCGATGGAGCTGATTCCGCGGAACATCGAGAACTTCCGCCGGCAGCTGCGTCGTGTGGGGTTGATGGTCGACTGGACGCACCAGCTCTCGACCACCGATCCCGCGTACTACAAGTGGACGCAGTGGATCTTCCTGCAGCTCATGAACAAGGGGCTCGCCTACAAGAAGCAGGCGGCGGTGAACTGGTGCCCCGAGTGCAAGACGGTGCTCGCCAACGAGCAAGTGATCGCCGGCGAGTGTGAGCGCCATCCCGGCGTGAAGGTGGAGCAGCGCTTCCTGGAGCAGTGGTTCTTCCGCATCACCGACTACGCCGAGCGTCTGTTGCAGGATCTCGACTGGATCGACTGGTCCGAGTCGACGAAGACCGCGCAGCGGAACTGGATCGGGAAGTCGGAGGGGGCGGAGATCGAGTTTGCGGGATGCGGGATGCGGGATGCGGGGAGCGGAACGGCGGAAAGCAGAGAGCGGAAAGCAGAGAGCAGGAACGACGTCGGCGGAGAGGACTCTCCCTCCGGCACCGGTCGCATCCCGCATCCCGCATCCCGCATCCCGGTCTTCACCACCCGCCCCGACACCATCTTCGGCGCGACGTACCTGGTGCTGGCGCCGGAGCATCCGCTCGTGCCGGAGCTCACCGCGCCGGAGCGGCGCGCGGAGATGCGGGCGTACGTGGAGCGCGCGGGGAAGCAGGATCTCGTGTCGCGAAAGATCACGGAGCGCGAGAAGACGGGCGTCTTCACTGGCGCGTACGCCGTGAATCCGGCGACGGGGGCGGACATCCCCATCTGGGTCGCGGACTACGTGCTCATGGAGTACGGCACGGGCGCCATCATGGCGGTGCCGGGGCACGACGAGCGCGACTACGAGTTCGCCATGAAGTTCGGGCTGCCGATCGTGCGTGTGGTGGCGGGCGAGGGACAGAGTGCGGACACGCCGCTCGAGGGAGCCGCGTACACGGGCGATGGGCGCCTGGTGAACTCCGGCCGCTTCGACGGCTTGACCGTCACGGAAGGGAAGACGGCGATCATCGACTGGCTGGCCGAGCACGGCGCGGCGAAGCGCGTGGTCAACTACCGGCTGCACGACTGGTGCATCTCGCGGCAGCGCTACTGGGGGCCGCCGATCCCCGTCATCTACTGCGATTCGTGCGGCGTGCAGCAGGTTCCTGAGAAGGACCTGCCGGTGCTGCTCCCGTACATCGAGGACTTCCGTCCCGACGACACGGGCGTCTCGCCGCTCGCGCGGCACGAGGAGTGGTATCGCGTACCGTGCCCCGAGTGCGGGAAGATGGCGCGCCGCGAGACGGACGTGAGCGACACGTTCCTCGACAGCGCGTGGTACTTCCTGCGCTACCCGAGCACGGAGTTCGATGCCGTGCCGTTCGATCCGGCGCTCACCACGCGGTGGCTCCCGGTGGATTCGTACATCGGCGGGAACGAGCACGCGGTGCTGCACCTGCTGTACACGCGCTTCATCACGATGGTGCTGCACGACCTCGGCTACGTCGATTTCGACGAGCCCTTCAAGACGTTCCGCGCGCACGGATTGATCATCCGCGAAGGCGCGAAGATGTCGAAGAGCCGCGGCAACGTGGTGAACCCGGACGAGTACATCGAGCAGTGGGGCGCGGACGCGTTCCGTACCTACCTCATGTTCCTCGGCCCCTTCGAGGAAGGCGGCGACTTCCGCGACCGCGGGATCTCTGGCGTGCGGCGGTTCCTGGATCGGTTGTGGGCGTCGGTGCATGAGGCGCGGGATGCGGGACGCGGGATGCGGGATGCGGGAGCTGACGCGGTGGATGGGACTGCTTCGCCACGAGCCGCTGCGAGCCCCGAGCCTCGAGTCCCGAGCCCCGAGGTCCTCCGCAAGCTGCACCAGACGATCAAGAAGGTCGGCGACGACCTCGAGCGGTTGAGCTACAACACGGCGATCGCGGCGATGATGGAGTACATGAACGTGCTACGGGCGGGAGAGCGCACGCCGCACGTGGCCGAGGTGGAACCGTTGGTGCAGCTCGTCGCGCCGTTCGCGCCGCACATCGCCGAGGAGCTGTGGGAGCGGCTCGGCCACGCGGAGAGCGTGTTCGATTCGGGATGGCCCGCGTACGACGAAGCGCTCGCCGCCGAGGAAATGATCGAGCTGGTGGTGCAGGTAAACGGAAAGGTGCGGGGGCGCGTGCAGGTGCCGGTGGATGTGACGGAGGATCAGGCGGTGAAGAAGGCACTCGCCGAGCCATCGGTCGCGAAGTTCGTCACCGGGGTGCCAAAGAAGGTCATCTTCGTGCCGGGGCGGTTGGTCAATATCGTGGTGTAGGACAGCGTGATGGAGAAGTGAGTCAGTAGGTCAGTGGGTCAGGAACGACAGAGAGCAGAGAGCAGAAAGC
>DASVCF010000144.1:0-15505 GCA_036381735.1 Gemmatimonadaceae bacterium
GGGGGATCTCCTCGCAGCCCGAGATCCCTCGCTGCGCTCGGGATGACAAGTCAGCTCGGCATCGGACGCAGGGTTCAGAGTATGCGGTGGTGCGCGGGGGCGTGCAAGCGGCGGACTGTAATGGCGTGCGTCGAGGAGTTACCATCACACCGGTCGGATGCGCCCATCAACACAAAACGAATATCGAAACTCTCATGAGTGCCAATTCATCGGACCCCGGCGACGCCACCCGGCGCGCCGAGCCTGAATCCTTTCGCGCGCGCGCCCTGGGGGCGTCGCTCACCGTGAAGGATCTCCGGACGAGCCTCGCCTGGTACCGCGATGCGATGGGCTTCACCGTCGACCGTGAGTACGAGCGCAACGGAACGGTGCACGCCGTGGCGTTGAAGGCCGGTGCCGTGCGGATCCTGCTCAATCAGGACGACGGCGCCAAGGGACTCGGCCGGGCGAAGGGCGAGGGATTCTCGCTGATGTTCACGACGGCGCAGAGCGTCGACGAGATCGCGAACCGGATCAAGGCGCACGGTGGCACCCTGCTTTCGGAGCCGACCGACATGCCGTGGGGTGCACGCGCTTTTCGCGTGCAGGACCCGGATGGATTCAAGCTGGCGATCTCGTCGGAGTGATGAGATGGGCGGGAGGCGCAGACTCCGCGGTGTTCTCGGTACCGCGACGCACGGCGCCGGCCTCCCGCCGACCGTATCACCACCGTCCGCCGACCATCGTATTTTATAATAGACAATTGTCTATTATAAAATACGATGGTCGCTCGGAGCACCATCGCGCCCATGCCCCGCAAACTCTCGATCACCGTCCCTGATGACGCCCGCCAGCACGCGATCGCCGCGCTGCGCGAGTACGTCGCCGAGAATCTCGACGAGGAGATCGGCGACCTGAAGGCGAGCCTGCTCTTCGACTTCATCCTCGCCGAGCTCGGGCCCACGATCTACAACCAGGCCATCACCGACGCACGCGCGTTCCTCGACGAGCGACTCGCCGATCTCGCGGCCGTCTGCTATCACGAGGAGTTTCCGTCGTCGGTGAAACGCAAGCGATGATGGCGAAGCGTCGCGTCGCGGCGGTTCGCGCTCAGTCCGCGGCCGTCCGCTCGGCGACGACCTGCACCAGGTGCACGAGCGTCTCCGTCGTCTTCTCCAGCCCGCGCCGTGAGTTGAACTCGAGCTTGCTGTGGAACTCGTGCCCGCCGGTGAAGATGTTCGGGCACGGGAGCCCGCGGAGTGTGAGCTTCGAGCCATCGGTGCCGCCGCGGATCGGCTTCGTGAACGGCTCGAGCCCCGCGCGCCGAGCGGCTTCCATGGCGTACGCGATGATCTCGGGGTGCTCGCGCAGCACCTCCCGCATGTTCCGGTAGTTCTCGTTCACGTCGACGTGCACCGAGACGCCGGGCATACGCGCGGCGGTCTCCTCGGCGAGCACCTGCAGCAGATGCTCCTTCGCGTCGAGCCCCCGCACGTCGAAGTCGCGGATGATCACCTTCACGCTCGACCGCTCCACGTCGAGCACGCCGGTGTGCGGGTGCACGAACCCTTCGCGATCCTCCGTCGTCTCGGGGAGCATGTCGCGCGGGAGCCGGCTCAGGAAGTCGGCCATCGCGTACATCGCGTTCACCATCACGCCCTTCGCCGTCCCCGGGTGCGCGCTCGCGCCGGTGAACGTGACCGTCGCCTCGCGCGCGTTCCACGTCTCCTCGTTGAGCTCGCCCAGCCCGCCGCCATCCACCGTGTACGCGAAGTCGGCGCCGAACTCGGCGATGTCGAACTTGTCGATCCCGACGCCCACCTCTTCGTCCGCGGTGAACGCGACGCGGATGCGGCCGTGCGCGATCTGCGGGTTGGCGAGGAGCGTGTCGACGAGCGCCATGATCGCGGCGACCCCGGCCTTGTCGTCGGAGCCGAGGAGCGTGGTGCCGTCGGTGGTGATGATGTCGTCGCCGATCAGCTCCTCGAGCACGGGGTGCTGCGCCACGGTGATGACCTGCGACGGATCGCCCGGCAGCACGATGTCGCCGCCCTGATAGTTCTCGTGGACGATCGGCGTCACGTTCGCGCCGCTCACCGCGCTCGACGTGTCGACGTGCGCGAGGAAGCCGACAGTCGGCACCTTCGCGCCGTCCGGGAGCGTACTCGGCACCGTTGCGTACACCATGCAATACTCGCTCACGTGGATGTCGCGCGCGCCGAGCACGCGCAGCTCGGCGGCGAGCAGGTTCGCGAGCTCCCACTGCGTGGGCGTGCTGGGGACCGTCGGCTGGTCCTCGCGCGACTGCGTGTCGATGCGCACGTAGCGCAGGAACCGATCGACGACGGATTCAGTGGGCGGATTGAGCGTGGTAGGCATGGCGAGGTCAGGTTGTCGGTGCGACGAACGCATTTGTCATTCCGCCCGCAGTACCACCGCGGGATCCACCTCGGCGGCTCGCCGCGCCGGGAACCAGCTCGCGGCCACGGCGACGATCGTCATCAGCGCGACGGCGCCCGCCAGTGTCACGGGATCGTCGGGCGTCACACCGAACAGCAGCGCGGCGAGGAAGCGCGTCACCACCACCGACGCCGCGAGCCCGATCGCGATGCCCACGGCCGCCACCGCCACTGCCTGCGTCAACACCTGCCGCCTGAGCGATGCGGGCTGCGCGCCGAGCGCGATGCGCACCGCCATGTCGCGCGCGCGCAGGCTCACCATGTACGACACGACGCCGTACAGCCCCACCGCGCCGATGAGCAGCGCGGCGAGCGAGGCGATCTCGAGCAGCGCCATCGTGAACGACGTGCGCGCCGTGGAGCGCGCGAGCACCTCGCGCATCGAGCGCACCGCGTAGACGGGGACATCGGGCGCGATCGCGCGCAGCGTGCGCTCCACCGGCACCGTGACATCGTGCGTCGCGCTCGCGCTCTGCACCACGAAGGCGAGCAGCCGCGGCGCGAAGCGCGCGTCGCTCACGCCGCCGTCCGCCTTCGCGTCGCCGGGCGCGGTGACGAGCGGGAGGAACACCGTCTCGTCGGGCGGCTCGTCGAGCCCCGTGCCGCGAATGTCGCCGGTGACGCCGACCACGGTGAACAGCGGACCCTTGGGCGCGAGGCGCAGCCGCCGGCCCACCGCGTCGCCGGCCGGCCAGTACCGCTTGGCGAGCGCGTGCGTGACCACCACCTCGAGCCGCGCGCGCGACGGATCGGGCTGCTCGAACGTGTGCCCCGCGATGATCGGCACGCCGAGCGCGCGGAGCGCATCGGGCGACGCGTACGCCACCTGATGGATGTTCGGCATCTGCCCCTTCGCGAGCGGCTTGTCCTCCACGAACACCGCCGTGTCGTAGCGCGCTTCCGCATCGAGCGGGAGCTTGGTGATCACGCCCGCCGCCTGCACGCCCGGGATCGCCGAGAGCTCATCGAGCGCGTGCGTCACGAAGGCGACGGTCGCGCTCGGCGTGGGATACGTGGCCGGCGGGAGCGCGACGCGGAAGGTGTACGCGCGCTCGGCGTCGAAGCCCGGCATCACGCTGCGCAGCGACTGGAACGTGCGCGCCATGAGCCCGGCGCCGGTCACCAGCACGAGCGCGAGCGCCATCTGCACGACCACGAACGCACGCCGCGCGCGGTGCCGGCTCCGCCCCGCGGTCGCGCCGCGCGTCGTCTGCCCGAGCACGGTCGCCACCTGCGCGCCATACGAGCGCAGCGCGGGGACGACGCTCATCACGAGCGCGGTGAGCAGCGTGACGCCCGCCGCGACGGCGAGCACGGCGCCGTCGATCCCCACGCCGTCGAGCCGCGGGATGGCGACGCCCGATGGCATGGCGCGCAGCGCGCCGAGCACGGCCGACGCGAGTGCGACGCCGACGACGCCGCCGAGCACCGCGAGGACCAACGCCTCCGAGAAGAACTCGGCGACGATCGCGGCGCGTCCCGCGCCGAGCGCGCGGCGCACGGTGAGATCGTGCTGCCGCGCCTCGGCCCGCACGAGAAAGAGGTTGGCGACGTTCGCGCACGCGATGAGCAGCAGGAACGCCGCGGCCCCGAAGACCACCCACAGCGTGCGGCTCACGCTGCCCACCATTGTGTCGCGGAGCGCGCGCACCACGGGGTGCATGTGCGTGACGGCGATGGCGTTGACGGTGAGCCGCCCCGGGAACGCGACGGGGACCTGCGGCAGCAGCTTGTCGAGCTCGGCCGCCGCCATCCGCGCGGTGGCGCCGGGGCGCAGGCGCGCGACGGCGCGGAAGTCGAACGCCGCCGAGCGCGTGGCCGCCGGATCGATCCCGATCGGGAGCCAGAGCTGCGTATCGTCGTCGGGGAAGGTGAAGCGCGCGGGCATGATGCCGACCACGTCGTGCGGCACGCCATCGATCAGGAGCGTGCGGCCGAGGATGTGCGGATCGGATGCGTAGTGCGTCTTCCAGAGGCGCTCGCTCAGGATGACGACGGGGCGCGCGCCCGGCAGATCTTCATCGTCGCGGAACACGCGCCCTTCGAGCGGCGCGACGCCGAGCGTCGCGAACACGCTCGCGCTCGCGCGCGCCGCGTCGATGCGCTCGGCGCGCGCCTGATCGCCGGCGGCCGCGCCGGTGGCGCTGACGTTCACCGCCGCCACACGGTACGCGCCGACACTCGCGAAGACGTGATTCGCGCGCTTGTAGTAGAGGTACGTCGCGTCCGACTGATCGATGTGGCTGACGCCCGTGAGCTGTATGGTGTGCGAGAGATCGACCAGCTGCGCGGGGTGCGCGAAGGGGAGCGGGCGCAGGAGCACGCCGTCGACGAGGCTGAACACGGCCGTCGTCGCGCCGATCCCGAGCGCGAGCGTGAGTACGGCGGTGAGGGCGAAGACGGGCGCGCGGACGAGGCGGCGCGCGGCGCGGCGCAGGAGTGCGGCGATCTCTTCGCTGAAGTCCGCATCGCTGCGGCGTCGCCGTTGGGCGAAGTGCAGAGGATTCCACATACGTCACCCCGTGATGGGTCACCCGGTAATGAGTCACCCCGTGTTGGGTCACCCCGTGTTGGGTCACCCCGTGGCGGTCTGGGGATCGAGGACGAGCGCGATCGCCTGCGTGAGCGCCTTCCATTCGCGCGTCTCGCGCACGAGCTGGCGGCGGCCGGCGGCCGTGAGCTCGTAGAAGCGCGCGCGGCGGTTGTTCTCGGACGCGGCCCACTCGGCCGTGATCCAGCCGCGCTCTTCCAGTCGCTGGAGGGCGGGATAGAGCGAGCCGTGGTCGATGAGGATCCGATCGCGCGATGCGGCCTGGATGGCGCGCGCGACGCCCTGCCCGTGCGCGCGCCCGGAGGCGATGGTGCGCAGGATCAGCAGGTCGAGGGTCCCCTGCAGGAGCGGCGTGCGGTCTCGGGTCGACATTCTACCCGAGAGTACCGCCGCTCGGGTAGAATGTCAACCCGAGGGGGGGGTCAGGCGCCGAGCGCGTCTCGGAACGAGGAAGGGTGCTGCCGTAGGGCGCTCGCTGCCGATCACGGAAGCGCGGCGTACCAATGCCGATCGGCGAGGCCCGTCGATCAACGATGCGCGTACACGATGCCCGTACACGATGCCCGTATTCGATGACCGTATTCGATGACAGACAAGCATCTGTACCGATGCTCGTATTTTATAATAGACACTTGTCTGTTATTAAATACGATGCCGGCAACGAGGGCTACATCAACGCACGGTGCGAATGGCCCTACAGCTGCGTGCATGTGCACCGTCTCGCAGCCGCACGCGACGGCGCGCAATCGACTGCGCGCCGTCGCCCCGCTGCGCCATCGTTCGCTACCGCACCCCGCCCATCAACCCCTTCACCGGCTTGATGAGCAGGAACGCGACGACCGATGCGCCGAGACACACCGCCGCGATCGTGCCGAACAGCTCCGGGAGCGGCGCCGACGAGATGAACCCGGCCGCGAAGCCCGCCACGTAGTTGCCCACCGAGTCCGCGAGGAACCACACGCCGAGCATGAAGCCGACGATCTTCACCGGCGAGAGCTTGGTGAACACCGAGAGGCCGACCGGCGAGAGCGAGAGCTCGCCGAGCTCCTGGATGAAGTAGCACGCGATGAGCCAGAACGGGCTCACGCGAATCCCGGGCGAGTCCTGCAGGTGGTTCGCGGGGAGCAGCAGCAGCACGAACGACAGCCCGATGAAGAGGAGCCCGAACGCGAACTTGGTGGGCGTCGAGGGCTCGCGCTTGCCGAGGCGCACCCAGAGCCACGCGAACGCGGGCGCGAGCACGATGACGAAGATCGCCTGCACGCTCACGAACCAGCTCGACGGGAAGGTGAAGCCGAGGATGGTCGTGTTGGTGTAGCGGTCGCCGAAGAGGTTGAGCGTGGAGCCGGCCTGCTCGTACGCGCCCCAGAAGACGGCGGCGAAGAGGAAGAAGATCCCCATGGCGGCGAGCCGCTTCCACTCGACGCTCGTGAAGCCCATGAACGTCGGCTCGGCGGGATCGCCGGCCGATGCCGCCTGCGCGGTGGCCGCCTGGGCCTTGGCGCGCGCCGCGCGCTCGTGCTCTTCCCGCCGCTGCACGTCGAGTCGCTCGATGGCCGGCTGCAGGTGCTTGCGACCCGCGACGTACTGGATGAGACCGAGCGTCATCCCCACGCCGGCGCAGGCGAAGCCGAGGTGCCAGTCGATCTTCTGCGCGATGTAGCCCGCGATGAGCGGACCGATGGCGGCGCCGAGGTTGATCCCCATGTAGAAGATCGAGAAGCCGGCGTCGCGTCGCGCGTCGTCCTTGTCGTACAGCGAGCCGACGATCCCGCTCACGTTCGGCTTCAGCAGCCCGGTGCCGACGACGATGAGCGCGAGCCCCGCGTAGAAGAACGGCAACGGGTGGAACGCGAGCGTGAAGTGGCCGAGCGCGATGATGATCCCGCCGAAGAGCACGCTCTTGTACTGGCCGAGCCATCGGTCGGCGATGATCCCGCCGATGATGGCCGCGGCCCACACGCCCGCGGTGTACGTCCCGTACAGCGAGCCGGCTCGGCTGTCGCTGAAGCCGAGGACGTGCACCATGTAGAGGATGAGGAACGCGCGCATTCCGTAGTAGCTGAAGCGCTCCCACATCTCGGTGAAGAAGAGCGTGGAGAGGCCGCGCGGGTGGCCGAAGAAGCCGCCCGCCATGGAGGCGGCGCGCGGTTGGCCGGTGAGGGGACCGGCGAGTGGGCCGGGCGGCGTGCCCGGAATTCCGGAAGTCGTCGACATAAGGCTCCGTGGGGTTGCACCATGCTCGCAGACGGACGCGCGAGAGTCAACCCATCGGAAGCATTGCTACGTTGCCGCGTCTGTATGCCTCACCCGGCTCCCCCAGCCGTTCCCCTGCGCCGGACCTGCTTGCGCAACATCCTTAGCAAACGCTAATGTAGAGTCGCCAACCCCGCATGAGTGCGCCGCAGCACGATGACGGGGCACGCGCGTCGACGACACGACCCGCACGCCCCGGGGGGCGCTTCCTGACCGGTGGCCTGCACGTCGCTATCGGCGTGACGCTATGGCGCTCATGCCCAAGGAAAGACATCGTGGAGCCGACCGTCTCCAACAAGCCGATCTCGACGCTCGAGTCTGCGCTCACAGGGCGCTACATATTCGAGCGCGAGCTCGGGCGCGGCGGGATGGCGACGGTCTACCTCGCACGCGATCTCTCGCGCAATCAGCGCGTCGCAGTGAAGGTGCTGCTCCCCGAGCTTGCGGTGAACCTCGGCATCGAGCGCTTCCTGCGCGAAGTCGACGTCGGGACGGCGCTCCAGCACCCGCACATCGTCGGTGTGCTGGACTCCGGACAGATCGACAACACGCTCTACTACACGATGCCGTTCGTCGATGGCGCATCGCTGCGCGACCGGCTGCAGCGCGAGAAGCAGCTGCCGATCGACGATGCGATCGCGATCGCGCGCGAGGTGGCTGATGCCCTCGACTACGCGCACTCGAAGGGCGTGATCCACCGCGACATCAAGCCGGAGAACATTCTCCTGGGCAGCGCGGGTGCCATGGTCGCCGATTTCGGTGTCGCGCGCGCGGTGACGGTGGCCGGCGGCGAGACGCTGACGCGCACGGGGATGACCGTCGGCACGCCGACCTACATGGCCCCCGAGCAGGCGATGGGGAGCCGCGATGTCACGCCCGAGAGCGACATCTACAGCCTGGCGTGCGTGGTGTACGAGATGCTCGCCGGACAGCCGCCATTCACCGGTCCGACGGCCATGGCGATCCTCGCGCGCCATTCGCTGGACAACGTCCCGAGCCTCAAGATCGTCCGCGGCACGGTGCCCGACGCGGTGGAGGACGCGGTCGTGCGCGCGATGGCGAAGGTACCGGCGGACCGGTTTCGCACGGCGCGCGAATTCGCCGAGTCGCTCACCGACCACGAGGGCGCGGCGCGGCGGCGGCTCACGGGCGCGACCGGACAGCGGACCGGCGGCGCACCGCAGCCCGCCCCCCGCGCGCGACGCAGGCGGTGGACGCTCATCGCCCTGGCGGCGCTCCCGGTGCTGGCATCGAGCGGGTGGTTCGCCTGGCACGCCACGCGCAGCTCCGAGGTACCAGCCGGGCTGCAGGGCGATTACGCGAAGAAGAACATCGCGGTGATGTACTTCGACGACCGCAGCCCGGGCCGCACGCTCGGCTACCTTGCCGATGGACTGACCGAAGCGCTCATCGACGAGCTGAGCGCGGTGCCGCAGCTCAAGGTGGCGTCGCGCAACGGGTCCGCCGCGTTCCAGGGGAAGGAGGCGATTCCCACCGACAGCATCGCGCGCGCGCTCAAGGTGGGCACCATCGTGAGCGGCGCCGTGGAACCGGCGGGCGACGGCCGCGTGCGCGTCACCGTACGGCTGGACGATGCGCTGAGCGGATCGCAGCTCGACAAGACCGAGATCGAGCAGCCGCTCACGAACGCCCTCGAGCTGCAGGACTCCGTGGCGCATCGCGTGTCGCTCTTCCTCCGCGAGCGTCTGGGTCGGGAGGTCGCGCAGCTGACGTCACGCATCGGCACGCGCAACGAAGCGGCATGGGAGGCCTACCGGCACGCGAAGCAGACGGAGGCGGAGGTCGACTCGCTGGTGGCGGCGCACGATGTGCCCGCCGCCCGGGTGAAGGCCGCGCAGGCGGACTCGGCGCTGGCGAGAGTCGAGACGATGGACAGGAGCTGGGCCACGCCGAGTGTGGAGCGCGCGTGGCTCGGCTATCGCATGGCGCTCTTGGTCACGCCAGCGGCTCCGGACTTCCCGCGATGGATCGACGCCGGGCTCGCGCACGACAGCGTCGCGCTGGCCAAGTCGCCGAACGACATCAGCGCCATCGAGGCGCGCGGCACACTGCACTACCTGCAGTGGCTGGTCAATCTCGCGCCCAACCCCACCGCGGCCGCCGCGCTGTTGGCCTCCGCCGAGCACGACCTGCGCACCGTGACACAGGCGAACACGCAACAAGCTTCGGCGTGGAACCTGTTGAGCCATCTGCTCATCAATAAAGGACAGCTTGCCGAGGCCAAGCTCGCGGCGGAAAACGCGTACAGGGCCGACCCGTATCTCCGCGATGTCGACAAGACGATTCTGCGCCTCTTTCTGGCATCGCTCGATCTCGGAATCCGCAGCGAGGCCGAGCGCTGGTGCGCGGAAGGGCGGCACCGCTTCCCGCAGAACTATCGATTTACGGAGTGCAAATTGTGGTTGTACGCGCTTCCCGCCTCCGCGCCGCCGAACCTCGCGGAGGTCTGGAAGACGTACGATGAGTACGTGAAGGCGAGCCCGGCCAACGTGCAGAACTTCGACGAGCTGAAGGGCAAGGCGATGGTCGCTCTGGCCTATGTACGCGCCGGGAAGACGGACAGCGCCAAGGCGATCGTCAACTCGGTTGAGGGGACGCAAGCGGACCCCACTGGCGAGCTCACCAACCTGGCATCCATCGTCTACGCGCAGAGCGGCGACAAGGACAAGGCCCTCGACCTCATCGCGAAGTTCCTGGCGGCGAACCCGCAACAGCGCGCGTTCGCTGCGCAGGACCAGTCGTGGTGGCTGAAGGACCTTCGCTCGGACCCACGCTACCAGGCGCTCGTGCGAGCGCCGCAATGACCTCGGTATGGTGGCGCTGGTTCGCCGCCGACTGCTCTCCGGAACCACACCCACTCTGATTCGTTCGCACGCACCCTGTTCGCTACCGGCTCCGGCGTCTGCCGCCGCCGTCATCCTGAAGGTTTCTTGCGCCTGCTCCGGAGAGTTCATGTCCTCGCGCCCGTCCGCATCCACCGTTCTTCTCCTCGCGTCCATCGCCGCACTCGCGGCGTGCGCCGAGCCCGGCAAGCCGTCCGCGCCGACGGCGCCTCACGTACGCGCGGACATCGCCGCCGCGTCGCTCACGCTCACCTGCGACTTCAAAGCGTTGAAGGCGGACGCACGCGCGTATTCCGCGTCGAACCAGGACCCGCTGTTCGACATCATCGGCGATCTTCAGTCGCTCTCCAAGTATGGTCCCAACCCCCTGGCGACCGACAAGGCGTTCGACGGGCTGGCGCGGCTGGCCGCCATGCGCGGCACGAGCGCACAGGCGAGCACGGCGACCGGCGCTGAGTTCAACGGCCTGACCACCGGCTTTCTCGGATGTATGGAGAGCTACATCACGGCCACCGTGCCGAGCGACTTCAGCGTCGAGGGCGCCCTCGGCCCGGGCTGGCTGTACGAAGTGCGGGGCAAGGATGCCGCGGACGGCTCGGCTGGCGCCTACGAGCGCGGGTCGTCACCGTTCTGGGCCGCCGAGGCGCCCGCCGGATGGAGCGCGTCGATCAGCGCGACCGCACAAGCGAAGCGGTTCCTCATCTACGGCTCGCGGATCACCGACTTCCTCACGAACGATCCGACGGTCGGGAGCGCATTCGAGCTGCACACGATTCCGACCATCGGATCGGGCGTCCTCTCATTCTCGTCGCCGCTGTTGATCGGTGTCTGCGGCGTGGCCGTGACTCCCACTCTTCGTGTGCAGCACGTCCACGACATTTTGCGGCTCCAGTCGTTGACGTGTAGCGGGCCGCCGGCGTTCGCCAGTGTCACGACCTCGAGCTCGCGCCTGCTCGCCACGCTCAATCCGCTGTCGCTCGCGAAGGCCGCGGTACAGTTCCTCGCGCCGCGCACGGCGGATGCGGCGTTCATCATCGGCTCTGTGGGCGGCGGGATCAGCGAGTTGAGCCCGAGCGCCGTCATCGACATGCAGAGCGTCGACCTGCAGTTCCTCCACGGGGTGGCCAATGGCGTGATCAGTCAGCCGCTGGCGGACAGCTCCGGGAACCCACTCCACGTGAGCGTCACGACGAAGAACGGGACGCCGCTGCCCAACGTGGTCGTCACCCTGGGCATCGCGCTGAACAGCAGCGCGATCGCGTACCTGCAGGACGGCTCGGCACCGCCGAGCGCGACGGTAACGCGCACGACCGACGCCGACGGTGTGGCCACGTTCGACGACGTCTTCCTGACGAAGGCGGGTGGCTATCAGTTGATCGCGACGGGTGGCTTCGACGGCGTGACTGGGGCGCCGTTCACGTCGAACAGTTTCAACATGCAGAACAAGTAGCCCGCTGCTGGTCGCGCGCATCTGGCGGCGGGTGGCGCACGCCACCCGCCGCAGTGCTTGCCGCGCCACCTCCTGTTGGATAAAGTATCCTCGGCCCGTCCCGTCTGCCGCGTCACCACGAACGCCGCTGGACGCGATGCCGCCGACATCCACCCGGGAGCCGCCATGCGCCACCGCGAGTCGCCGTCCACCATCAATCGCCGCCGGATGCTCGGCACCATGGGCAAAGCCGCCCTCGGCGTCGCGATCCTCACCCCCGTGCTCGAAACGGCGATCCTCGACACCGCCAACGCCGCCGAGCGTCCACGCCGCCAGGCGCGTGGAGGTGCATCGGTGAACGATGCCGCCGGCGTCGATCGCGTCGTCGTCCTGCCGGGGAAGACGTACCTCCGCGGCTGGGCCGGCTACGGCGAGGCGCCGCAGCTCGCGCGACCGTGGCGCCGCCCGCAGGCGGACTCCACACCACCCGCGCCCACCGGCCCCACGCCCACCGTGCGCTGGCGCAAGCGCAGCGGACCCGGGCGCGTCACCTTCGCCGATCGCACCGCGCTCATCACGTCGGCCACGTTCACCGCGCCGGGCATCTATGTGCTCGAGCTCACCGCCGACAACGGCGAGACGACGGCGTCGTCCACGCTCACGGTGAAGGTGGAGAATCCGCCGCCGGCCAGGCAGCTCGACGTCGTGCACACGCGCGCGTACTCCATCGACAGCCCGCTCTGGAACAACCGCTTCAAGGCGCTCATCGTGAAGTGGATCCCGCACTGCATCGACATGCTCGAGAGCAGCGAGGTGGGCGCGGGCGGGCTCGACAACTTCATCGAGGCCGGGAAGGCGCTGCGTGGCGAGCCGCACGGCCCGCACAAGGGGTACGTCTTCGCGGACGCCTACGTGCACAACGCGGTCGAAGCGATGAGCATCGCGCTCATGATCGATCCCAAGGGCGACGCGGACATCATCGCCGCGCAGAACCGGCTGCGCGAGACGCTCGAGCGGTGGATCCCGATCATCCTCGCCGCGCAGGAGCCCGACGGCTACATGCAGACGGCGTTCACGCTGCCGAGGATCGGACGCGGCGGCAAGATCGACCCGGGTCCGTTCGAGCACTGGACCCGGCGCGGCGATCACGAGGGGTATACCGGCGGCTACTTCCTCGAATCGGCGATCGTGCACTACAGCATGACGGGCCTCAAGGACGCGCGGTTGTATAACGCCGCGAAGAAGCTCGCCGACTGCTGGTACGACAACATCGGGCCGGCGCCGAAGAAGGCGTGGTACGACGGGCACGAGGAGATGGAGCAGGCGCTCGTGCGCTTCGGCCGCTTCGTCAACGATACTGAAGGAAAAGGGAAAGGCGACAAGTACATCCAGCTCGCGAAGTTCCTGCTCGACAGCCGCTACTACGCGGCCAAGGATCCGCGCGAGCGCTCGGAGTACGACCAGAGCCATCTCCCGGTGATCGAGCAGTACGAGGCGGTGGGGCACGCGGTGCGCGCGTCGTACCTCTACTCCGGCATGGCCGATGTCGCCATGGAGACGCACGACCCCGACTACCGCAGCGCGGTGAAGTCGCTGTGGGACAACATCGTCAACCGCAAATACTACGTAACCGGCGGGATCGCGAGCGGCGAGACGTCGGAAGGGTTCGGGCCGAACTACTCGCTGCGCAACAACGCGTACTGCGAGTCGTGCTCGAGCTGCGGCGAGATCTTCTTCCAGTCGAAGCTCAACCTCACCTACCACGACGCGGCGTTCGCCGATCTCTACGAGGAGACGATCTACAACGCGCTCCTCGGCGCGCTCTCCATGGACGGGCTGACGTACTACTACCCGAACCCGCTCGACGCGCGCTTCCTGCGCACCTCGTGGCACAGCGTCCCCTGCTGCACGGGGAACATCCCGCGCACACTGCTCGCGATGCCCACGTGGATCTACGCGAAGGCGCCGGACGGCATCTACGTCAATCTGTTCGTCGGGAGCACGATCGACCTGGGCGAGGTGGACGGGACGCCCGTGCGGATGGTGCAGCAGACGAACTATCCGTGGGACGGGAAGGTCGCGATCACCGTGCACCCCGCCACGCGGAAGCGCATGCGCATCCGCGTCCGCGTGCCGGACCGCCAGCCGAGCGCGCTGTACACGAGCACGCCCGAGGTGAAGGGACTCGTCTCGCTCGCGGTGAACGGGAAGACCATGAAGCCGAGGATCGAGAACGGCTACGCGGTGATCGACCGCACCTGGTCGGCCGGCGACCGGATCGAGCTCGAGCTCCCGATGCGCATCCAGCGCGTGCGCGCGGTGAACGAGATCGAGGCCGATCGCGGGAAGGTCGCGCTGCGTTACGGCCCGCTCGTCTACAACATCGAGAAGGTGGACGTCGGCGACGTCGACAAGGTGCTGCCGCCGGATGCGAAGCTCACCACGGAGTGGCGCGGCGACCTGCTCGAGGGCGTGATGGTGATCAAGGGGACGTTCGCCGACGGGAGTCCGATGGTCGCGATCCCGAACTACGCGCGCATGAACCGCGAGCCCGCGCCGCCGCCGCGTCCGGCGGAGAGTGCATCCGGCAACGGGGCGCCGCGCCAGCGTCGCGAGCTGCCGCCCATCGTCTCGGCGGTGTGGATGACGGAGCGGGACGCCTGATCGTACCTGCTGCACCACAGAGGCACGGAGGGCACAGAGAACTGCACGTGCAGTTCTCTGTGCCCTCCGTGCCTCTGTGGTGAATCCGGTTCGGTGCTCCACGCCTGAAACCGTCGCGGAACGCGTTTCGTCGTGCAGGTCATGTTCTACTCGATACTACGATACGTCATCCCCGGGCTCTGGCTCGCCTGGTATCTCTACTGGATGGGTGCAGCGCGCGATGTGAAGGCCACGCGATGGCACGAGTCCGCGCTGTCACAGTTGCTCCATCGCACGCTGCTCCTGGTGGCCGCGGTCCTGATGATCGAGCCCTACTGGTCGCCGGCGATCCTCAATGTGCGCATCCTGCCGCGGAGCACGGCGCTCTTCGTGTTCGGCGTCGCAATGCTCGCCGCCGGCCTCGGCTTCTCGATCTGGGCGCGGCGCCACCTCGGCCGCAACTGGAGCGCGACGGTAACGCTGAAGGAGGACCACACGCTCATCCGCACCGGTCCCTACGCGTACGTGCGGCACCCCATCTACTCGGGGGTCCTGTTCGCGATCCTCGGCACGGCGATGGCGATCGACGAATGGCGCGGTGTGGCCGCCGTGCTCTTCGCGCTGATGGCGTTCATCTACAAGATCACGGCGGAGGATCGGCGCCTGCGGGAGACGTTCCCGCACTTCGAGCAGTACCGGCAACAGACTGCGGCGCTCATCCCGTTCGTGTTCTGACGCTCTCGCGCTCTTGCGCCTCCAGCTCGGCGTGCTCATCCATCCGAGCCATGATCGAGATTCCCCACCTCACGACTGACCGTCTCCTGCTCCGCGACTTCCGCCCCGAGGATTTCGAGCCCTACGCGGCGATGATGGCCAACCCCGACGTGACGCGGTACCTCGGCGCGGGCCATCCGCTGAACCGCGCCGACGCGTGGCGTCAGATGGCGATGTTCGTCGGGCACTGGGCGCTGCGCGGGTTCGGCCTGTGGGCGGTGGAGGAGCGGGCGACCGGGCGCTTCATCGGCCGGATCGGCTGCAACGAGCCCGAGGGGTTCCCCGCGTTCGAGATCGCCTACACGCTCGCCCCCGAAGCATGGGGGAAGGGCTACGCACGCGAGGGAGCGGCCGCCGCCCTGCGCTACGCGCGCGAGGTGCTGCGCCGCACGGAGATCACGAGCATCATCCGTCCAGCGAACGCCGCTTCGATCCGGGTCGCGCGGTCGCTCGGCGCCGTCGCGGGCGAGACGGTCGAGTTCTACGGCGCGCCCTCCGTGCTCTACCGCTACCCAGCGGTGTGACCAAGGGGTCAGAGTCGATCGATCGC
>DASVCF010000145.1:0-4178 GCA_036381735.1 Gemmatimonadaceae bacterium
GCGATCAATCGCCTCTGACCCCTTTGATCCACTCACAGCTCAAACCGCCAGAACCCTTCGCGGCTCACGGGATCTGTCACACGCCTCGCCCGAACGGCGAATACGCGCTCCAGCATCGCCTGCGGGATCTCGTCGGCGCAGTCGGACTCGTGCACGAGGCGGCCGCCCTCCATCAGGAAGAACGCGTCGCCGTACTGGAACGACACGTTGAGATCGTGGAGGATCGCGACCACCGTGCAATTGTAATCGAGCAGTCCGCGCGCGATGTCGAGCAGATGGAGCTGGTAGTGGACGTCGAGGCTCGACGTCGGCTCGTCCAGGAAGAGATACTTGTGCTCGTTCGGCGTGTCGTAGTTCCAGATCTGCGCGAGCACGCGCGCGAGCTGCACCTTCTGCTGCTCGCCGCCGGAGAGGGTGGGGTAGAGCTGCTTTCGTTTGGGGGTCATCCCGACCAGGTCGAGCGCGCGGTCCACGATGTCGCGATCGCGCGCCGTCGGCACTCGGCCGTAGTGTGGATAGCGTCCCATGAGCACGACGTCCTCCACCGCGAGCGGGAAGGCGAGCTCCACATGTTGCGAGAGCACGGCGCGCGTGCGCGCGAGCGTTCCGGCATCGAGCGCCGCGATGGGCAAGTCCGCGTACCGCACCTCGCCCGCCGAGGGACGAAGCAGCCCCGTCGCCACCTTGAGCAGCGTCGACTTCCCCGCGCCGTTCGGGCCGAGGATCACGTTGAACCGATTCGGGCGGAAGCGGGTGCTGATGTCGTCCAGGATGATCGCGTCGCCCGCGCGAACGTGCACGCCGCGCAGTTCAGCCATAGAACCCCACACCCGCCTGTCGCTCGCGGAGCAGAATCCAGAGGAAGATCGGTGCGCCGATCACCGCCGTGATGATTCCGATCGGCAGCTCGGCCGGCCGGATGATCACCCGCGCCACGATGTCGATGCACTCCATGAGCAGTGCGCCGAACAGCGCCGACGCCGGCAGCAGGAACGTGTAATCCGACGACTTCATCATCCGCAGCATGTGCGGGATCACGAGCCCCACGAACGCGATCACGCCGACCATCGCCGTATCCACCGCCACCATGATCGTGTTCACGATCAGCAGCTGCAGGATGAGCCGCTGCGGATTCACGCCCAGGAACGCCGCTTCGTTCTCCCCGAGCATGAGCGCGTTGAGCGCCTTGCCGTAGCGCAGCGACCAGAGCAGACACGCGATGAAGAACACGGCGACGAGCTCCACGCCGTGCCAGTCGGCGGTGGTGAACGTCCCCAGGTTCCAGAAGGTGATGTTGCGCGCCTGTGGATCGCGCGCGATGTACGAGAGAAAACCGGTCCCCGCGCTCGCCACCGCGTTCACCGCGATCCCCGCGAGGAGCAGCGTGAACACGTTCACCTTCCCGAACGATGTGGACAGCCGATACACGAGCATCGTCGCGGCGAACGCACCGAGAAAGGCGAGCACCGGCACGGCGAGCGAGCCCAGTGGCCGCGTGAACGCGAGCGCCGTGTTGCTCCCGAGTACGAACACCAGCGACGCGCCGAGCGCCGCGCCCGCCGAGGTCCCCACGAGCCCCGGCTCGACGATCGGGTTGCGGAAGAGTCCCTGCATCAACGTCCCCGACACGCCGAGCACCGCGCCCGTGATCCCCGCGAGCAGCACGCGCGGCAGGCGCAGCGTGAGGAACACGTTCCGCCCGAGCGTGTCGCCGCTCGTCATCGCCACCAGTCCGAACCGCTCCCCCAGGTAGCGCGCCATCTCGCTCGGCGTGAACGAGAACGCGCCGATCGACGCGGACGCGACGAGCGAGATGACGAGCAGAACGGCGAGCAGCAGATACGTTTCGCCGTCCGAGAGCCGCTTGAGCATCTACGGTTTGCTGCTCGGCGCCGACTGCGTCGGCCGCGCCGGCTGCGTAGGCCGCGCCGGCTGCGCGGGAGTTGCCCGCGCGCCCGCGCTCGTGGCGGCGAGCTCGGGGTGGAGCATCCCTTCGATCTCGCGGATGGCCGCCGGCGTGCGCGGTCCGTAGTACATGATCTGCTGCTCGTAGATCTTGTAGATGCGGCCGTTCTTCCCCGCGGGCGTGAGGCTCACCCCCGGCATCGTGGCGAACTTCGCCGCGCTCCCGTACCGGTCGAAGCCGACGTCGGTCGCGATGATGACGTCGGGCTGCGCCTTCGCGATCAGCTCCGGCGTGAGACGCGCCATTCCGCCCACCGAGTCGATCGCGTTCTCCCCGCCCGCCCAGCGAAGGATCTGATCTGCCGCCCCGCCGCGCTTGAGGGCGAGATAATTGTTGGCGATCTGCCCGAAGTGGATGATGAGCACGCGCGGACGCGGCTTCCCCACCCATCGCAGCGTGTCGCGCAGCACCTGCTGCATGTCCTGCTTCCACTTGGCGACGACGCTGTCCGCCGCCTGCTCGCGATGGAAGCGCTTGCCCAGCTCGGTCATCAACTGCTGCGCGCTGTCCACCGTGGACCCCGGATCCATGACGACGATCGGGATGCCGACCTTCCGGAGTTGCGTGAGCACCGCGTCGGGACCGAGATTGCCGTCGGTGAGGAAGAGCGTCGGCTTCATCGAGATGATCCCCTCCGCGCTCAGGGCGCGGTGGTAGCCGACGGACGGCAGCTTCGTGATCTCCGGCGGGTAGATCGACGTGAGATCCTTGGCGACGATGTCGTGCTGCGCCCCGATGTCGTACATGAACTCGTTGATCTGCTTGGAGACGACGACGATGCGGTTCTGCTCGCCATCGCGCCCCGCATCCGAGCGGGCGCAGGCGACGAGCGCGATGAGGGTCGCGATGGCGACGAATCGGGAGCGGGCGATCATCGATGCGATTCCAGGCGTGACGGGGTGAACGCGTCCCGGCTCATCGGGTCGGGGCGGCGTGGCCTGCGGGCGAGCGTATCGGGAAGTGGATGCTGCGTGTGGCGCGGGAGCGCTCGGCGTCCATCGCCGGTCGAACGGGAAGAAAGTTACGCGTGGGACTGCGCGTGACAACCGAGCGCACCCGGTACGGAACATGCCGGCGCTCGGTCGGCAGGTGCGAGCGGTTTCCCTCCTCACCATGATCGCACATGGAGACCATCGAACACGTCATCGTCGGTGCCGGGCCGGCCGGGCTCCGTGCGGCGCAAGTGCTCGCCGAACGCGGACGCGAGGTGCTCGTCCTCGAGAAGAACGAGGAGATCGGACCGAAGACGTGCGCCGGTGGGCTCTCGCGGAAGGCGGTGCGCGAGCTCGCCGCGCTGCACCTCCCGGATGACGTGGGCGTGCGTCACCTCGCGCACGCCTCGTTCCCGCGCGAAGGTCTCGTCCCGCTCGATCCGGTGCGCGCCATCATCCGCACCGTGGCGCGTCGGACCCTCGGTGCGTTCCAGGCGGCGTGGGCGCGTGCGGCGGGCGCCGAGATTCGTACGTGCACACCGGTGTCGCGCATCGATCTCGAGACGCACACGCTCCACGCGGACGGCCGCCCCATCCGCTACCGGCACCTCATCGGCGCGGACGGCTCGGCCTCCGCGGTGCGGCGCGCGCTGCAGCTGCCGTCGCCGCGCGCCTTCTACGCCGCCGAGTACAACGTGTACGGCGTGCGGCTCCCACAGCTGATCGCCGAGTACGAATCGGACGTGCTCGCCAACGGCTATTTCTGGATCTTCCCGCACGAGTGCTACACGTCCATCGGTGCGGGCGCGCACAAGGCGCTCGTACCGCCGGCGCGCATCCGTCCGTATCTGCAGCAGCGGCTGCGCACGCTGTGCGTGGACGCCGAGGGCACGCCGTACGAGGGAGCGACCATCGAGGTGGAGCACCACGGCTTCGACTTTTCGCGCGGCGTGCATCTCGTGGGCGATGCCGCGGGGGTCGCGTCGGGGCTGACGGGGGAGGGGATCTACGCCGCGCTCGTCACCGGCGAGGAAGTGGCGCGGCGGATTCTCGAGCCGCGATACCCGAGCCCCAAGACGCGCGCCTGGCTGCATCTCAAGCGCCTGCACGACGCACTCGGCCGCTTCTGGATGCGCCGCCGGGCGCGCGAGATCAGCTTCGCCATTCTCCCCTGGCTGTGCGCGCAGCGGCGCACCAAGCCGTGGATCAGCGCGTTCTTCCTGGAAGGGTGAGCGATCAACGGGGTCAGGTTCGATTGATCAGGCCGATCAATCGAACCT
>DASVCF010000146.1:0-23234 GCA_036381735.1 Gemmatimonadaceae bacterium
CTTCCCAACACCGTCTGCTTCCCGCTCCGCGCCAGTGCGGCGCGCACGCGGGGTTCGTCCAGCCACGCCGGGTGTGGCACGGCGAGCGGCGGGATCTCATTCGGGAGGAGCGCGCGCACGTGCCGGCGGATGGCGACATCGGCGAGCAGGTAGCCGTGATTCTCGAGCACGGCCGCCTCCGCCTCGGAGAATGCATCGAGGTCGGTGCGGATCCTGTCGATCAACTCGGTGGCGAGCGCTTTCGAGTACCCGGTGGTGTCGTCGGGGTCGTAGCTGCTGCGTGCGCTCGCCACACTCCAGTAGGTGCCGTCCATGACGTGCGCGATGAAGCTCGAGATGAGCCATCGCTTGCGCAGCGCGCGCGCCTGGTTCTCGACGATCGACACGTAGCGCTGAATGCGCGAGAAGAGGTCGTGGTCCGGCGCGAACTCGAAGGTCGAGCCGCCATCGGACGAGAGCACGAAGGCATGGTCGTTCCACACCGGCTCGAGCCCGAGATTGTCGTAGTCGCCGCCATCCGTGAGGCGGAGGTCCGAGAGCGCTGCATCGCGCGTCGCGCCGGGTGGCGCGTGTCCCCCCGTGTACGCGTTCGCCTCGAAGTGCATGGGGAGTGGATTGAACACGGGCGGGAAGCACGCACTCGCCACGACCGCGGTGGCGACCGGCCAATCGGCGGGCGGCGGCTGGATGTAGCCCGCCTGGTAGTCGCCCATGCGCGCACGCTCGAACACCCAGTTCACCCCGAACGCCATGTCCGTCGCGCAGAAGATGAAGTTCGGCTGCTCCGGGAGCTGCGAGAGCGTCATCGACGTGAGCCGCTCGCGGAAGCGTGCGGCCATCGTCTCCACAGCCGTGCTCCCGCGAAACCAGTTCCAGGGAAGCAGCCGCTTGGCGAGCGCGCCCGTGCGCAGATTCTTCGCCGTGAACGCGCGCAGCGGCGCAGCCACGCGCGTCTCCCACTGCGCGCGTGAGAGCGGCTCGGTGAGCGGCCACGGCACGGTGGCGGCGATGTGCGCGGCGGTGATGCTGCCGCCGGACACGGAGGCGATGGTGCGGAGCTGTCCGAGAATCCCGAGCTCGTTCAACCGGCGGAGCGCGCCCAGATGAAAGAGCGTCGCGCGGAACCCGCCGCCCGAGAGACAGAGCCCGATGCCATGGCGCTGCGCGCGCGGGATGGGCGTGTACGTGCTGAACGCGGACGCCGCCGCGGGTGCACTACGCGTCGGATCGGTCGGCACACGTCCTCCTGCTCATGGAGCAGTCGAGGAAGACTACGAGTGGCTCAGCGCGAGTCTGTCGAGTGCTGCGACCGGCGGTGCTGTGCCGGCGTGCTCAGGGTGCTGCGGGCAGTGCGTATGTGAAGTCGTACGAGTGGTCGCCGTTGGCGATGGTGATCGACATCGTGCCGGTGAGGCCCGTCAGCTCATCGGTACCGGAGTCCGGCACCACCGTGATCGCGAGCTGCGGCTCGCCGCGCGCCATGAGACCGTTGTGCTGGAGCACGAACGTGCCACGTCGGCCGTTCAGTGTGCCGGTCACGCGCTCGATCGCCACGTATCCAGCGGAGCCCTGGACGCTCGTGCCGGCGCTGAGCATCTCGCCTATGCTCGTCGCATCGAGATCGCCGAGGAATCGCTTGGCGATGGCGCGTCGTGCGAGCGGGGAGCCGTGCGCAGCATCGTGCATGGGCTGCGGCGTGAGCGTGACCTCGAAGCGGCCGTGCGCCTGCTTCATCGTCATAGAAAACCCTTCATGGTCATCTCGTTCGGTTGCTCAGCACTCCCTCACCACCGCTCGTCCGCCGTCGGGCCGTACACCTGCGGCAACGGCACGTCCAGCAATCGCAGGTACACCGTGAGCTGCCCGCGATGATGAATGAGATGGTTGAGATGCGAGCGGACGACTTCTCCACGGGGCGCGGTGAACAGTACCCGGTCGCCGTGCTTGAGCGACCACGGTTCCTGTAGCTTGAGCCCGATGACGTCGGCGAGCGCCGCGCGCGCTTCACGGACGTTGCTGTCGAACTCGCCGAGCAGCACTTCGGTGGGCTCGAAGCTGTAGCCGGCGCCCTGCGCGAGGTCGATGTGCGGCTCGCGGAGCGACATCGCGATCCACCCCGGCATCCACGACACGAGCTGCGCGAGATGGCCGAGCGCGAACGACTTCGCGTGCGGCTTCCATGTCCCCTGCTCGCCCGGCACGCGCTCCAGCAGCCGCCGAGTGGACGCCATCTCCTGATCGAACTCCTTGAGCGGGATTGCTGGTGCCGTCATGCGAATCGGGGAACGGATGGGCTGCTCATCGCGGGCGTGATCGGGGCATTCTACGCGCGTGACGTGGGGAGTCAAGCCACACGGCCGGCATCTCGTACGAGCGACGCCCATGCGCCGATGATCAGGCTCGGCACGACGATGCTCGCGGCCACGCTCGACACGCCAACGGCGAGCGGCGCGATCCACCGGCGAACGGAACGCCGTGTCCTACTGCTCGTATCGGACGTCATTCAGTTCTGCCCCTCGAACCGCGGCCACAGTGCCTGCAGAGTGCGATACGGCTGCCGACAGATCCAGATCGACAAGTCGCGCTCCTCGGGGACCACCCACGGCTCGCTCACCCGCGCGGCCACCTCGACGGAGCGAAAGTACGGCGTCAGATCGTTCCGGTCGCCGCCGACCTTGATGATCACATCGCCGGGTTTCGTCCCCGGGCCGAAGAACCAGTAGCTCCCCGTCGGCGCCACCGCGCTCGGCAAACCGTACTTCGGCCCGTAGTAGTCGATCGCGCCCGCCTCGCCGTAGTTCTCGGCGAGGATCACCACTCTCGAGCGATCCGAGTCCGGCAGCGCACGATACACGCGCGCCACTGCCGCCACCTGCGCCTCCCACCCGAGCATGTCGGCGTAGTCCTGCGGCAGTGACAGCACCTCGCCCTGATTGTTCTTCACGGCGGCGGTGACGCCGAGTGTCGCGGCGTAGCGCGCCATCGGCGCGGGCGGCACGATCGGGAGGCCGAGCGGCAGCGAGAGTGCGCCGTATGCGACGACGAGCACGACCGCCGCGGCTTGGACGATGACCGCGAGCGATGCGCGATGCGCGGCGCGCGCGCGCTCGGCCCACGCGCCGATCGCCGCCGCGCCCGCACCGATGAGCGCGGGATAGATGGGCCCGACGTAGTACGGCTTTCCGTGCAGCAGCATGACGATGACGAACGCCGTCGCGCACGCCCACCCCACCGCGCGGAACGCGCGAGCGCGCCGAGCGACGAGGAGCGCGCCGAGCCCGATCGCGGCGATCACGAACGCGGGGCCGAGCATGAACAGTTGCCCGGTGAAGAACGACGCGTACGAGACGTGCTCGAGCTGGCTCCCTTGCAGATCGTGCATCTGCGCGACGACCGGAAAACCGAGCCGCACCTGCCCCACGACGCTCGGAGATCCGATCGCCAGCGCGATCGCGAGGGCGACCCAGGGCCACGGGCCGAGCAGCGCCCGTCGGCCGGCGCCGAGCAGCAACGCGACGAGGACACCCGCGCCGATGAACGCGATCGAGAACTTGGTCAGGAGCCCGAAGCCGCCCGCGACACCGAGCACGAGCCACCATCGCGCATCGCCCCGGAACCCCTCGCGCCCCAGCCGCGTCAGCGCGAACAGTGCGAGCGTCCACCACAGCTGATCGAACACCACGGGCTGGAAGAGATTCCCCGTGCGTAGGTAGAGCGGCACCGTCGCGACCGCTGCGGCCGCGAGCAGCTGCGCGTAACGGCCGCCGCCGAACTCGCGCGCGAGCAGCGCCGCGAGGACCACGAGCGCGGCACCGGCGAGCGCCGGTGCGAACCGCAGCACCACGAGTGAGTCGCCGAACATGCGCGACACCTCGGCGACGATGGCGATGAACGGCGGAAAGTCCATGCGGAAGAGCCGCAGGTGCCGCCCCATCGCCATGTAGAGGAATTCGTCGCGGTGGACGCCGTACGGCGAGAAGGCATTGGTGAGGAGGTGCGCGACGAGCACCGCGCCGGCGAGCGCGAGCACGACATCCGCCGCGAACGGCGGGCGCGACGGGGCGTCCGTGGGACGTGAGCGAAGCTCGTCCATGTATCGAGTCGCGACGGTCATTCGTGTCGGGTCGCGGCGGTCATTCCGCCCTCAGCGCCACGTTCGGGTCCACACGCGCCGCGCGCCGCGCGGGGATGACGCTCGCCGCGATCGCGACCGCGAGCATGGTCAGCACGACCACCGCATACACCAGCGGATCGCGCGGCGACTCATCGAACAGCATCGACTTCACCCACCCGGACGCGGCGAGCGTGAGCGCGCCGCCGATCGCGATCCCCAACCCGCCCAGCAGCACGCCCTGCCGCACGACGAGCCACACGACATCCGATGTCTGCGCGCCGAGCGCGATGCGCACGCCCAGCTCGTGCGAGCGTTGCGTCACGTTGTAGGCGATGACGCCGTACAGCCCGACCGTCGCAAGCACGAGCGCCAGCAGTCCGAAGACGACGAACATGGTGGCGCCGAGCTGCCACGAGCGCATCTGTTGACCGACGACATCGGCGAACGGCGTGACCGTGATGTACGACGCACCGGGCATCTCGCGCTGCAACGCGCGGCGAATCGCCTCGGCGTGCCGCGATGCATCGCCGCGTGTATGCAGGAGCAGACCGGTGCTCTGCGGACTGAACTGCATGGCCGACAGATAGTAGTACAGCCCGGGATCGTCGCTCAGCTGGTCGTTCTTGATGTCTTCCGCGACCCCGACCACGTACGTGCACGGCATGGTGTCGGCGCCCACCTTCACGCACTTCCCGATCGCATCCTCGTTCGGCCAGAGCGTCTTCGCCATGGAGCTGCTCACCACCATCGCGCCCGGTGCGCCCGCCACATCGGTGCTCGTGATGCCACGACCACGAACGATGCGCGTGCCCATCGTCGCGAAGTAGTCGGGCGACACGGCGTTGAGGTCGAACTGGCCGAGCCGCCGCACGGAATCGATCCCGGCCACGTGCAGATCCACGCTCCACATGCTCCAGAAGGGGAGACTCGTGTTGAGGGCGGCGTGCTCGACATCCGGCAGTGCCTGCGCCGCCGAGAGCAGCCGCTCGCGCAGCGCCACCGCGTGCGCGCTGTCGAGATCCACACCGCGCATGTTCAGCTCGGCGACGAGCACCGGGCTCACATCGTAGCCGAGCCGGACATTCTTCACGTGGTTCAGGCTGCGCACGAAGAGCCCCGCCCCGACGAGCAGCACCACCGAGAGGGCGCCCTGCAGCACGAGCAGCGTCACGCGTGCTCGCGATCGGTGCATCATCCCTTCGCGCGCGCCGGCCTTGAGGTCGCGCGAGAGCTCCGCGCGGCCGGCCTGCCACGCCGGGGCGAGTCCGGTGAGCACGCCGGCCACCAGCACCGCGACGCCGACGAAGAGGAGCGTGCGCGTGTCGCCCATCACCGGCGACTCCGCGCCTTTGGGAAGGAACGCCGCGCGCAGCGCCGATCCGCCCCACTGCGCCACGAGCAGCCCCGCGACCCCGCCGAGGAACGCGAGCAGCACGCTCTCGGTGAGCAGCTGCGACAGGAGTCTCCACCGCGTCACGCCGAGCGCGAGCCGGACGGCGATCTCGCGCCGGCGACGCAGCGCGCGCGCGAGCAGCAGATTCGCGACATTGGCACAGGCAATGAGCAGCACGACCAGCGCCATCCCACCGACGAGCGCGGCCACCTTCGCCACGCTGCTCTCGTTCGGTCCGCGCTCGGCGAGGATGGACGCGGCCACGGCGTGCGGCCGCATCGTCGAGATGGGCGGCATCTTGTCGCCCGCGGTGCGCTCGGCCTCGTAGCTCCGGAGCAGCGCGTTGGTCAGATCCGCATTGGCGGCGGCGAGCGTCACCCCGGGTTTGCGCTCGGCGATCATCGACGCCCACGACCAGTGGTACGTCGTCCACCAGTTCTCGTTCTTCAGGTCGATCCCCACACCCGACGCGTACGACGAGATCGGAATGAAGGCCACCGGCGGCTGCTCGGGCCAGAGCCCCACGAACCCCTGCGGCGCGACACCGATCACCGTGTACACCGTCGGGCCGATCTGCAGCGTGGAGCCGAGGACGTTCGCGCGACCGCCGTACCGCGTCTGCCACATCGCGTAGCTCAACACGACGACCGGCGTGCCGGTAGGCGGCGTGTCTTCCCTCGCGCTGAAGTAGCGGCCGAGCACGGGCGGCGCGTCGAAGAAGCCGAAGAAGCCGGCACTCACCGCGCCCACCTGCATCTCGCGCGCATCGACGCCCACTCCGACCGCGAGCTTCCGCGCGGTGTACTCCGCGGTGCGCGAAAAGGAGGTGGTCCAGTTGGTGAGATCGACGTACCGCGCGTACTGCACGCTGCCGTTGAACCGCTCCTTGCCGCGATAGGTGTTGGCGAGATACACGCGGTGCGTGAGCTCCGGCTGGCTGAGCATGGGTGGCGGCCGGAAAAGCAGCCGATCGACCACGGAAAAGATGGCCGCATTGGCGCCGATCCCGAGCGCGAGCGTGAGAATCACCGCGATGGCGAAGCCGGGGTGCGCGCGCAGGCCGCGCAGGGCGTAGCGAAGGTCTCGGGAGACGATGTCCAACGGTGCGTGGCGGGGCATGGTCAGTGTCCTGGTTCGATGGGGCGGGATGCGGGGGCGGGGTGCGATGGAATCGTAGCCGTAAGACAATCGCGCGGTAGGAAAGTGTTGCCTGTACCCTCGGCGAGATCCCAACGCGACGAGCACGCAACAACCCCGCCGCGAGACCTACGAGAGCGCCCGGTGTGGTAGTTTCGGCGCGTACGGAATGCGCCCGATATGGCCCTGCACGTACGCCGGAGCGCTGCCGTGCGGGGACGTCATGCTCCCCGGCTCAGCGCGCGAGCTCGAGACGCTCGACGAACGACTCGCCCCGCGGCGAGAGGATCACCGCGCGGCCACCTGCATCTCGCCTGGCGTAACGCAATGTGAACAACCGGTCGAGCAGCGCCGCTCCGAGCGCACCGGCAAGGTGCGTGCGGCGCTCGCTCCAGTCCAGGCACGAGCGACACAAGCGCCTCCGCTTCGCGCGCAGCGTCATGAGGTCGATCCCCATTCCACCGCACCACGCCTCGCCCCGGCTCGTCAGCACCATCTCGTCATCAGGGCCGGCGATGAGCTTCTTCGCGCGAAGCCGCTCCAGGAGACGCACGCCCGCCTCTCCCGCGAGGTGATCGTAGCAGACTCGCGCACGGCGGAGCCCTTCGTCACGCGGGCCCGTGCGCGGCGAGGTGGCTTCGGCGCGTGAGGCGAGCCCCATGAGCCCTTCGATCGCCGCGGCCACTTCGGGCGTGGCGATACGGAAGTAGCGATGGCGCCCTTGCCGGGCGATGGCCACGAGGCCGGCGTGCGTGAGGCGCGCGAGATGGCTGCTCGCGGTGGACGGCATGACGCCGCCCTCGAGCGCCAACTCGGTGGCGGTGAGGGCTCGACCATCCATCAACGCGGTGAGCATCCGGCTGCGCGAAGGGTCGCCGATGAGACTGGCGATGGCCGCGACATCGGGAGCGTTCGGCATACTTCGATGCTAACCGAAGCATGGCAGCACCGCAAGCCGTACGTTGTCCGCATCACGGCGGCCGAGCGGGATGATTGCCGCCACGGTCGCAGGCGACCGCCCACAACGCACACGCATCGCACAGGAGGAATGGCCGATGTCGACCGCTGTCCACACATACACGGCGAGGCTGGTCTGGGAGGGCAACACGGGCGAGGGGACGCGCAGCTATACGAGCTACAGCCGACGCTATCGCGTGCGCATGCCCGGAAAGCCGGAGCTCGCCGGATCGTCGGACCCCGCATTCCGTGGAGACGCGGAGCTGTACAATCCCGAGGATCTGTTCCTCGCGGCCGTCTCCGCGTGCCACATGTTGTCGTACCTCGCGCTGTGTGCTCGGCAGCGTGTTCGAGTGCTGGCGTACGAGGATCACGCCGAAGGCGCGATGACGGTGTACGCCGGAGGCGGAGGACGGTTCACCGAGATCACGCTGCACCCATGCGTGACCGTTGATGGCGACGAGCAGATCGAGCTCGCCACGCGACTGCACGACGCGGCGCACGAGCGGTGCTTCATCGCGAACTCGTGTCGCGTGCCCATTCGCCACGATGCCCTGGTGCGGGCCGAGGCCAGCGCGTCGCCAGTACGCGACGCCGTTCACACACGCATCGAGTCACGGAGAGCATGACGATGCAGGATCTCACGATCGCGCTGGACGACCGGCCCGGCGCGCTGGCGGCGATGGGCGACGCGCTCGGCCGGGCCGGCGTGAGCATCGAGGGCGGCGGGGCGTTCGTCGTGGACGGCCGCGGCGTCGCCCACTTTCTCTTCGCGGATGGAGACGCCGCCCGCCGCGCGCTGGAGGAGGCTGGCATCCACGTACTGGCCGCCCGCGACGTGGTCGTGCAGCGACTGCATCAGGGCCAGCCCGGACAACTCGGCACGCTCACGCGTCGCATGGCCGAGGCGGGCGTCAACATCGAAGTGCTCTACAGCGACCACGATCACCAGTTGGTCCTCGTGGTCGACGACATCGCGACGGCCTCTGTCGTGTCGGAGGCATGGATGCGGGAACGGTGACGCACAGGCATTCCCCTGACACCTGCAGGGCGCCGTCATCCTACAGACGCGGACATGACGACTCCGACGCGAAGCGTGGCGTCGCGTACCAGGGTTCACGCTCGACGTATTCAGCTATGGCACATGGTGCGCGAAGCCCGATCTTACTCCTCGAGCTCGCGTCTCCGAGCGCTCGCCGCGACGACCCGCATGATGCGCCGGTCTGGCACCAGCCAGATGACCGCGACGACGACGTACAGCGCATCCGAGATCCACGGCTGGACGAAGGCCGCCGGGATTGCGGCCACGTAGAGCACGGTCGAGATCTTCCCCTTCACGTCGCGCCCGATCGCCGTCGCGAGAATCGAATCCGGTCCCTGACTCGCCACGATCGTCGACTGCAGGATCAGGTACGCGGTCCCCGCCAGCAGCAGCACGACGCCGTACAGCGCTGTGGGTACGGCCGCGAAGTGGTTCTCCCCCATCCACGCGGTGACGAACGGCACGAGCGACAGCCAGAACAACAGATACAGGTTCGCCCACAGAATCGCGCCGTTCACGCGTCGCGTCACGGCCAGCATGTGGTGATGGTTGTTCCAGTAGATGCCGAGGTAGACAAAGCTCAGTATGTAGCTGAGGAAGACGGGGAGCACCGGGCGCAGCGCGGCGGCCGATGTACCGTGTGGCACACGCAACTCGAGCACCATGATCGTGATGATGATGGCGATCACACCATCGCTGAAGGCTTCGAGCCGGTTCGGTCTCATGGTGGCGTGACCCCGTGCCCCTGACGAGAATGAGGGACTATCGGCCGGCGCGTTCGCGGGCCAGCTTATCGACGAGAATATATTCGTCAGCCGGTCGTCTGCGGGTACCAAAGCGGAAAGGATTCCACATGCCGAACTTCGCCCTTCAGTCGCTGCTCCCGATGCTCACCAGACCGTGGCGCTTCGCGCTCCTCTCCGGCACGCTGTTCGTCGCCCCCACCGCGCAGCCGTTGTACATGCCGCGCACCGTCCAGCAGGCGATCAAGAACGGCACGCGTACCCTCGATGGCCGCCCCGGTCCCAACTACTGGCAGAACCACGGGCGCTACACCATCGCGCTCACGGTCGCGCCGCCCAATCGCACGGTGACGGGCACCGAGCAGATCGTCTACACGAACAACAGCCCGGACACGCTCCCCGGGCTCGTCGTCGAGCTCTACCTCAACATTCACAAGCCCACCGCGCCGCGCGCGAGCGGTGAGCAGCCCGGCTTCCTGACCTCGGGCGTCCACATCGACTCGTTCACCGTGAACGGGCAGCCGGTGCAATGGCAGGAGAGCACGCGCTACTACACGTGGCAGCCGGTGCGCCTGCCGTCGCCGGTGATGCCGCACGATTCGGTGCGACTCGCCTTCAACTGGCACTACGATGTGTCGCAGGTTCCCGGCCGCGAAGGGATGCTCGACTCGACTACGTACTACCTCGCCTACTTCTATCCGCGCGTCGCCGTCTACGACGACACGAACGGCTGGGACACCATGGAGTTCACCGGCGAGCAGGAGTTCTACAGCGACTTCAACGACTACGACGTGTCGGTGAAAGTGCCGACGAATTTCGTCGTGTGGGGGACGGGTACGCTCACGAACGCGGGCGAGGTGCTGCAGCCCGACGTGCTCCGGCGGTACCAGGCGTCGTTCACCGCCGATTCGGTGATCCACGTCGAGACGCCGGCCGACCGGGCGGCGAAGCGCGTGACGGCGCAGCAGCCGACGAACACCTGGCACTTCACCGCGCGGAACATCCCGGACGTCGCCTTCAACGTGAGCGACCACTACGACTGGGACGCGTCGAGCGTGGTGGTGGACGACGCGACGCACCGGCGCGCGAGCGTGCAGTCGGCGTACAACGACACGGCGGCCGACTTCCATCACATGGTCTCGTTCGGCCGTCACGCGCTCGACTGGCTGTCGCACAACTGGCCGGGCGTCCCCTACCCCTACGAGAAGTCGACCATCGTCCAGGGCGGCGCGGACATGGAGTACCCGATGATGGTGAACGACGGGAGCACACCGGACACGACGTTCTCGCGCTTCGTGGCCGAGCACGAGATCGCGCACACGTACTTCCCGTTCTACATGGGGACGGACGAGACGCGCTACGGCTTCATGGACGAAGGGTGGGCAACCACGTTCGAGTATCTCATCGGACAGGCCGACGTGGGGAAGGCGCGCGCGGACGAGTTCTTCAGACAGTTCCGCGTGAATGGATGGATTCACGATCCATCGCCGCTCGAGGACCTGCCGATCATCACGCCGGGCGATGTACTGAACGGTGTGGCGTACGGCAACAACGCGTACGGCAAGCCCGCGCTCGGCTACCTCGCGATGAAGGACCTGCTCGGCGATGCGGAATTCAAGAAGTGCCTGCACGCCTACATGGACCGGTGGCACGGCAAGCATCCCATCCCCTGGGACTTCTTCTACACGTTCGACGACGTGTCGGGGAAGGATCTCAACTGGTTCTGGCGCAACTGGTACTTCAGCAACGGCTACATCGACCTCGCGGTGGGGCCGGTGACCAAGACGGGGAACGGCTACACGGTGGTCATCGACAACATCGGCGGGATGGCGGCACCCGTGGATCTCGACCTCACGTACGCCGACGGCAGCACGCAGACGGTGCACGAGACGCCGGCCATGTGGGAGAAGAATCAGCGGCAGACGACGGTGCTGATCGACACCCGGAAGGATCTCCAATCGCTCGTGCTGAACGGCGGGATCTTCGTGGACGCGGACTCGACCAACAATCGATGGGCGGGGAGCGCGTCGGGACGCTGACGCTCGTCACTCGCTCCGCAACGCCGAGACTGGATCGATGCGCGTGGCTCGGCGCGCGGGGAGATACGACGACAGTGCCGCGATCCCCGCGAGCAGCATCGCGACCCAGGCAAAGGTCACCGGATCGTCGGGCGCCACGCCGAAGAGCAACGCCCGCATGAGGTGGGTGAGCGCGAGCGCCCCGGCGACACCAGCGACGATGCCGATCGACGTCAACACGAGCCCGCGCCGGACGACCATCGCGAGCACGTCGCGCGGCCGGGCGCCGAGCGCCATGCGGATTCCGAACTCGTGCCGCCGCTGCTCGACCGTGTACGCGCCGACGCCGTAAATCCCGATCATCGCGAGCACGAGGCCGATGCCGCCGAACAGCCCGAACAGTATGGTGCTCAGCCGCGTCGATCCGAGCGATGCGCTCACCAGCTCGGTCATCGGCCGGAGCTGCGCGATCGGCTGGTCCGGATCGATCGCGCGGATGGTCTCGCGCACGGGGCGTGCGAGGGAGACGGGATCGCCGGCGGTGCGCACCACCATCGTCATGCCGCTGTAGGGGAACTGCTCCAGCGGGCGATAGATCTCCATGAACGGCTCGGCGCGCGGGCCGTCGTGGTGCACGTCGCCCGCCACGCCGACGATGCGCACCGTATGCCAGCCGTCCCACTCGAAGCGCAGCTCGTGGCCCACCGCGCTCTCGTTGGGCCAGAACGTGCGGGCGAGCGTGCGGCTCACCACCGCCACCTCCGGGGCGTCGCGGCGATCGCTCGGCTCGAGGGCGCGGCCAGCCTCGATCGGGATCCCCATCGCGCGGAAGTAGCCCGGCGTCACCGCGCGGAAGTCGCCGACCGGTTCCTGACCTCGTGGTGGTACGGGCTGGCCCACGACCGTGAATGAGCTGGCGGAGCGCTGCCCACTGAGCGGCAGGTAGCTGATCGCACCAACGGCGCGCACGCCCGGAAGCGCCGCGAGTCGTGTTTCTGCATCCTCGAAGAACTGCACCGCCGCCGTGTCACTTTGGTACTTGTGGCTCGGCAGCACGATCTCGGCGGTGAGCGCGTGCATGGGCTCGAAGCCGAGCGGCACGTGGCTGAGGTCGATGAAGCTGCGCACCATGAGCCCCGTGCCGGCGAGCAGCATGACGGCAAGAGAGATCTCCGCCACGACGAGCGCGGCGCGCAGCCGCCCGCTGCGCCGCGAGTCCGCGCCGCCGGTGCGCCCGCCTTCCTTGAGCGCATCCTGCGCGTCGCCGCGGACGGCTTGCAGCGCGGGGAACAGGCCGAAGGCGACGCCGGCGACGAGGGCCACACCGATGCCGAACAGGAGCACGCGGGCGTTCACGCCCACGTCGGCCACTGTGGCGACGGAGAACTGTGGCGGCACGAGAGCGATGAGCAGCCGCGTCCCGACGAATGCGGCGGCGATACCCAGCGCCGCACCGATGACGGCAAGCATCACGCTCTCCGTGAGCAGCTGCCGCACGATGCGCCGCGGCGATGCGCCGAGGGCGATGCGCACCGCGATCTCGCGGCGTCGGTCGGCCGCCCGGGCGAGCAGGAGATTGGCGACGTTGGCGCAGGCGATGAGCAGCAGGCAGCCGACGGCGCCGAAGAGCACGAGCAACGGCGTGCGCGAATCGCCCACCAGATCTTCGTGCAGCGGTGCGGCGAGCGCCGTCCAGTTCGCGTCGAGCTGCGGCACCTCGATGGCGCGGCGCCGGGCGATGGCCTTCATCTCGCCGTCCGCCTGATCCACCGTGACTCCGGGTTTGAGCCGCGCCAGGACACGGAGGTAACGGCCGCCAATGGTCCGCGCCTCCGGCGGGAAGCGGATCGGCGCCCACAGCGCCACCGGCTCGAAGAAGCGGAAGTCTTTCGGCAGCACGCCGACGATCGTCGCATCCTGATCGTTGATGCGCACAGTGCTCCCGACGACATCCGGACGGCCGCCGAAGTACTGCTTCCAGAAGTCGTATGAGAGCACCGCGACGCGCGGCGCGCCCGGCTGGTCCTCCGACTCGGTGAACAGGCGGCCGAGCACCGGGTGTGCGCCGAGCATGGGCAGTAGACTCGCGTTCGTGAGACGGGTCTGCACAGACACCGGCTCGCTCCCGGCACGGATGACGGTGAACCGCCCCGTCACGAACGCCGCCATCGACGTGAAGCTGCGCGTCTGGTCGCGCCAGGCGAGGAAGTTGGCCGGACCGACGGAGTTGTGGTCCATCCCCTTCGTGAAGTTGTGCTCCCAGAGCATCACCAGCCCGTTGGGGTTGGCGTACGGCAGTCTCCGCAGCAGCACGGCATCGACCACGGAGAACATCGCCGTCGTGGCCCCGATGCCGAGCGCGAGGGTGCCGACCGCCGCCGCGGTGAAGACGCGGGCGTTGAGCAGCGAGCGGAGACAGTAGCGCACGTCCTGCGTCAGCTCGTCGAGCACGCGGGCGCGGTACTCGTCACGCGCCGCCTCGCGGTACCGCTCGCGTCCGCCGAAGGCGACGAGCGCCCGACGCCGCGCCTCCGCCGGATCGAGCCCGGTCCGCACGAGCGCCTCCGTCTGCATGTCGACGTGGAAGCGTATCTCATCGTCGAGCCGGGCCTCGCGGTCGGTGCGATGGGCAAGACCGGCAATGCGCGCCAGGGCGTCGCGCAGGGCGTGGACGATCCGCATGGCTGACGCTCCGCGCTCAGGTGGAGGAGAGTTGCAGGATCAGCTCGATGGCGCGCGCCATCCGCGTCCAGTTCGCGCGCTCTTCGGCCAGGCGCTTGCGCCCGAGCGGGGTGAGGGCGTAGTAGCGCGCGCGCCGGTTGTTCTCGGTCGTCCGCCACGACGATGTGATGAAGCGCTGACGCTCGAGGCGATAGAGCGCCGGGTAGAGCGAGCCCTGCCCCACCTGCAGCACGCGCTCGGAGCCGGTGTCCAGCAGCTGCGTGATCCCCCATCCATGCATGGGCCCGAGCTGCAGCGCCTTGAGGATGAGCATGTCGAGGGTGCCCTGGAGCAGGTCGTTGCGTGGGCGGTCCGGCACGGCGGTCTCCTTTCGTTGTCCGACAGGAGTATAGGACCGCTCCTTTCGACCGTCAAGGGGAGGGCGGCATCCGCCAATTGTGTCACGACGCGAACGGCACACCGCGCATCGGTGCAGATTGTCGGCAATGCCCGCGCCGCGAGGGCGGGGCGATCACCGCCAACGCCGCCGAGTGATCAGCCGCTTCCCTGGGCGCGTACAGCGGTTACGGCTCGAGCGAGCGCGGCGAATACGGCACTGATCGCACTTCGGAAGGTCGGGTCGCGCACCAGGCTCGATTCGTCGAGCGCGCTCCCAGCGACAGGTACCAGGAAGGGTGAGCCCGGCACCAGTTCCGCCGACATGGTCCGGAGCGTTTCCGCCAGAGAGGCTTGTGCGTGCGTCGCGCGCGGCGACGCTGCGATGAGCGCGACAGGCTTCCCCGGCATTTCGCTCCCGCCCACCAGCCAGTCCAGCGCGTTCTTCAGGGAACCCGGCACGCCATGCGCGTACTCGGGACTGGAGATCAGGAGTGCATGCGCCGCACCGACCCGCGATCGAAGATCCCGTACGGCGCTCGGCAACGCAGGGTCATCGAGCGCACCGTCCAGGTCCGGATTGAAGTGCGGCAGATCGGCGAGTGCATCGTACAGCGTCACATCGACACCGTCGGGCGCCAAGGCGGCGACCGTTCGGAGGAGCATGGTGTTCGAGGAGGCAGCGCGAAGGCTGCCCGAGATGGCGAGAATGTGCATGTATCATCCCGGTCGCGATCGATCTTCCTGACTCCCGAACGCCGCCCTCTCCCAGGTCGTTCCGAGTCCGATTGATTTTCTCCCTGCCGACGCTCCACATTCTCACCGTCGGTTCAACTCCATTCGTCCGACCCGCGCCCTCTGGACGCGGTGCGCCGGGAACCCTCTCACCGACAACACGATCATGCCGGCATTCCACTCCCGCGTCAGCGAGCTGTTCCTCGCGCTCGCGCTCCTCTGCGCTCCACTGTCGCTCGCGGCGCAGCAGCACGCACCGCGCACCGGCCAACCCGTCGGCGCCGCCGATCCGCGCCATGCGCAAACCGAGAAGCCGCCGCTGCACGCGAAGCACTGGCTCGCCATCACCGGGAAGCCGCTCTCCGCGACGGCGGGCGCGCTGATCTTCGCGAAGGGTGGGAACGCGGTGGACGCGGCCGTGGCGATGCTCGCCGCCGGGTGCACCATGTGGGACACGCTCTCGTGCGGCGGCGAGACGCAGGCGCTCATCTACAACCCGCACACCAGGAAGGTGATCGGCATTGACGCACTCGGTGTCGCCCCGACGGGTGCGACGGCGGAGTTCTACCACAGCAAGGGGTACCGCTTCCCGCCGGAGTACGGCCCGCTCGCCGCGGTGACGCCGGGCACGGTGGGCGGGATGCTGACGATGCTCGCCGAGTATGGGAAGCTCTCGTTGAAGGATGTGCTCGCTCCCGCCATCCAGATGGCGGATGGCTATCCGATGGAAGCACAGCTGTCGCACACCATCGAGCACTACAAGGACACGCTGAAGCAGTGGAAGTACTCGCGCGAGGTGATGCTCACGCATCCGGGTGCGGCGTACGAAGCCCCGGAGCCCGGTGAGATCTTCGTGCAGAAGGACCTCGCCACGACGTGGCGCAAGCTGGTGGAGGCGGAGCAGCAGGCGCTGAAGCAGGGAAAGAGCCGCAAGCAGGCGATCTACGCGGCGTACGACCGCTTCTACAAGGGTGACATCGCGCGCGAGATCGTGCGCGGCGTGCGGGAGGAGGGCGGACTGTTCACCATGCAGGATCTGGCGAACTGGAAGGTGCACATCGAGGAGCCGCTCTCCACGACGTACAAGGGGATCACCGTCTACAAGCTTCCGATCTGGCAGCAGGGACCGGTGATGCTCCAGGCGCTCGACATCCTGGAGAACACGGATGTGAAGAGCATGGGGTACAACTCGCCGAAGTACCTCCACACGCTGTATCAGACGATGAACCTCGCGTACGCGGACCGCGATTTCTACTACGGCGATCCGTATTTCCCGCCCGCCGAGCCCGTGAAGGGATTGCTGTCGAAGGCGTACGCGAAGTCGCGCTTCGCGCAGATCGACTGGACGAAGAACGATCCGACGGTGAAGCCGGGGGATCCGTATCCATATCAGGGTGGGACGAACCCGTTCGCGTCGCTGCTCGCGCAGTGGAAGGTGAGTGACTTCCTCCCCGCGGGCGCGCAGGCGACGGGCGGCGAGCAGGACAAGCCGGTGCCGGCGGCGAAGGGGGATACGTCGAGCACGGCGGCGGTGACGAATACGTCGCAGGATCTCGCGCTCGGCAATGCATCCGCTCGCATGTCCGGCGCGTCCGAGTTTATCTCGTCGAACGCGACCACCGCGGACTCGGCGTTCGAGCGCGACTTCTACAGCGGGACGACGTCCATCGAGGCCGCGGACGAAGAGGGGTGGGTGGTGAGCGTGACGCCGAGCGGCGGGTGGGTGCCGGCGGTGATCGCGGGGCACACGGGGATCGGACTGAGCGAGCGCGCGCAGAGCTTCGTCACCTACGCGAAGGATGGCCCCTACAACGTGATCGAGCCCGGGAAGCGGCCGCGCGTCACGCTCACGCCCACACTCGCCACGAAGGACGGCGTGCCGTACCTCGCGTTCGCCGTGCAGGGCGGCGACTCACAGGATCAGAACCTGCTGCAGTTCTTCCTCAACGTCGTGGAGTTCGGGATGACACCGCAGCAGGCGGCGGAGGCGCCGAACATCAACAGCTTCCAGATGCGGTCATCGTTCGGATTGCACGAGTCGGAGCCGGGGAAGATGCTGGTCGCCACCTCGCTGCCGGATTCCACGCGCGAAGCGCTCCGGCGGATGGGCTACACGCTCGTGTTCGCCGAGCGGACCTCGGGGCCGATCAACGCGATCCTGTTCGACACGAAGCACCACAGCATGTGGGGGGCGTCGAGCAACCACGGGGAGGATTACGGGATCGCGTGGTGAAGGGACCGAGACGGACGGCCCATTAGTCACACATTGCTTCTTTTATCGATCGCACGCCCGCTCCGTTCGCCAGGAGCGGGCGTGTGGCGTTATGAGCCCCGCGGCTCCGTCCCATAATCCGGTCTTCCCTCAGCAGATCGCTCCTTCCGGAATCCCCCCGTACATCACGAACAGCGTGTCGCCACCCGGCGCGGCGAGCGGCACCGCGAGTAGATCACCAATGCACATCCCGAGCGGCCGCCGCGTTCCCACATCCGCGCCCACCCAGTGATCGGTGTTGCGCTCGAACTGCTGCGAGAACCCGACCGATGCGAGGGTGTCGCCAAGCACCGTCGCGAGCGTCACCCGCACCGGCAGAGCGCCGTAGCGTGCGCCTCGAATGTCGATCGATGCCCTGGGAGCACCCGTGTCCGGCGTGATGAGCTGAACGCGCTGTCCATCGATGTCTACGTGCAGAACGGGCTGTACGTCGAACGCGTGCTGTAGATCGAGCGACACCGAGATCTTCGGTCCGCGCGAGCCGGACAGATCGGCACACGCCGTCAACGCCATCACCCATGCAACGAGAACCATTCCACGCAGGCGAGAGTGAGGCATTGCCACGAGCTCCGTAATGAAGAGTCCGATGCCATCCGGTGCACGTCGCATCGCGCGCCGCTACACCGATGAGACCCGGCATCCATACGTCATCGTCACGTCTTCGCCCCACGCACCGCGTACATCAGACTCACCATCCCACTCGGATACGTGTGCGTCCCCGTGAGCTCGAGCATCGTTCGCGGCGCGCCGGCCGGCAGCAGCGGCACGCCCCCGCCGACCAGAACCGGTACGATCGTGACTTCCACGCTGTCCACCTGCCCCGCCGCGAGCAGACTCCCGAACAGCTCGCCGCCGCCGAACAGCCAGATCTCCCCCTCACCCGGCTCGGCGCGCAGTGCGGCCACCACACCGGCTGAGTCATCGTTGACGACGGTGACTTCGGGATGATCCGCCTGCCGCAGCGCGCGCGAGAAGACGTAGACGCGCGTGCCCGGCGCCCACGGCAGCTCTCCCATCTCCCGCACGAGCTCGTAGCTGCGACGCCCGAGCAGCACGGTGTCGATCTTCGCGAAGATCGCGGCGAAGTCGACCGTCGGATCGTCGGGGATCCAATCGAACTCGCCATGCGGGCCAGCGATGTACCCGTCCAGGCTCGCGGCCACGTTGTAGCGGACTCGGCGCATGCAGAGATGCTCGCCGCAACCGTCCGGCGTGTCAATGCGACGTGCGGCCCCGCTTCCCTACCCCCATTCCCCAGCCCGCGCGATATTTCGCGGATGCCGACCTCAGCCCCTTCTTCGGCGGCACCCGACCTCCACACCTTCCAGCACCACTGGCAGGACGAGGCCGACGCCGCCTTTCTCTACCGCGTGCTCGCCGAGGCCGAGCCGGACCCGAAGACGAAGAACCTCTACGAGCGGCTCGCCGCCGTCGAGGATCGACATGTCGAGATCTGGGGACGCCTGCTCGCGGAGCACGGCGCGCCGCCGCCGACGTTCCGTCCGAGCGCGCGCGCCCGCACGCTCGCGTTCCTCGGCCGTACGTTCGGCCCCAAGTTCCTGCTCCCCACGCTGCTCGCCGAGGAAGGACGCGAAGTGCGCGGCTACCTCGCCATGCATCGCGAAACGCCGAAGGGCGGTGCGGGTCGGCACGAGGCGCTCGTGCTCGCGAAGGAGTCCGCCGAGCACGCGAGCACGCTCGGCGAGCTCTCGGGACGCGGGCCCGAGCCCTGGCACCGCACCGAGTCCGGCGGCTTCCTGCGAAACGTCGTCTACGGCTTCAACGACGGGCTCACGGCGAACTTCGGGCTCGTGGCCGGCGTGCTCGGCGCGTCGGCGGCGGTGCAGCATCAGCAGGTGATCGTCGCCGGCGTGGCGGGGCTCATCGCCGATGCGCTCTCCATGGGCTCGAGCGGCTACCTCGCCGGCAAGAGCGAGCAGGAGGTGTACGCGCACGAGATCTCGATGGAGCGCACCGAGATCGAGCTCATGCCCGAGGTGGAGCGCGACGAGCTCGCGCTCATCTACGAGGCGAAGGGGATGCACCCCGACGCCGCGAACGCGCTCGCCACGGAAGTGATGGCCGACCCGAAGCGCATGCTCGACGAGCAGGTGCAGGAAGAGCTCGGCATCGGCGAGCAGCAGACATCGCCCTTCCGCGAGGGGTGGATCACGGGAACTGCGACCGCGGTCGGCGCGCTCATCCCCGTGGCCCCGTTCTTCTTCCTGCACGGGAGCGCGGCCGTGATCGTCGCGTTCGTGATCGCGATGCTCTCACACTTTCTCGTGGGCGCGGCCCGCTCGGTGTTCACGGGGCGCGGCGCGTTCCGCTCCGGGCTCGACATGTTCGTCGTCGGGCTGGGCGTGGCGGTGGCAGGGTACTTCGTGGGAGAGTGGATCGCGCACATGCTCTGACAGCAGTCGTCATCTCTCAGTCGTCAGCTGTCAGTCGTGAGACAGCGGACCATTGCCCCACGTCGAACGCATCGTCTTCCGTGTCCACCATTCCATTGTGAGCGCAGTCCCAGCAGGCCCCGACGTCGGAGCCGCCACGCCCGCCGCAACGCCCGCCGCGCGCGTACACGCCCCGACCCGCTTCAGCGTCATCGGCGCCGTCAGCTTCGTGCATCTCTTGAACGACATGATGCAGTCGGTGATCATCACGATCTACCCGCTGCTCAAGCACGAGTTCGATCTCGACTTCGTACAGATCGGCCTGATCACGCTCACCTTCCAGTTGACGGCGTCGTTGCTGCAGCCGGTGGTGGGGACGGTGACCGACCGGCGCCCGCTACCCTACTCGCTGCCGGTCGGCATGTGCTTCACGTTGAGCGGCCTCCTGCTGCTGTCGGTGGCACCGTCGTATCCGATTCTGCTGCTGTCGGTGGCGTTGATCGGTTGCGGCTCGTCGGTGTTCCATCCGGAATCCTCGCGCGTCGCGCGCATGGCGTCGGGCGGACGTTATGGTCTCGCACAATCGCTGTTCCAGATCGGCGGCAACACCGGGCAGGCGTTGGGTCCGCTATTCGCCGCGGCCATCATCCTGAAGCTGGGGCGTTCGCGTGCGAGCTGGTTCGGCCTTGCGGCCCTGCTCTCGATCGTGATCCTGTTGCAGGTGAGCCGCTGGTACCGGCACCACATCAATGAGCGGACACGAAAGCATGTGGCAACCGACCCGCCGCTGTTTCCCGCTCCCGTCGTGCGGCACACGATCGGCATCCTGTTCGTGCTGATGTTCTCGAAGTTCTTCTACCTCGCCAGCATCAGCAGCTATTACGAGTTCTATCTCATGCACCGGTTCGGGTTGTCGGCGCACGCGTCGGCGAACCTGTTGGCCGTGTTTCTGTTCGCCGTTGCCGCAGGCACACTGATCGGCGGGCCGCTCGGCGACCGGCTCGGCCGCAAGCGGGTGATCTGGTTTTCGATCCTCGGGTGCGCGCCCTTCACGCTCGCGCTGCCGTACGTCGGCCTCGGCTGGACGGTGGCGTTGAGTGTCGTGATCGGGCTGGTGCTGGCGTCGGCGTTTCCGGCGATCATCGTGTATGCGCAGGACATGCTGACGCACCGGGTCGGCATGGTGTCGGGCCTGTTCTACGGTTTCAGCTTCGGCCTGGGCGGCCTCGGCGCCGCGGTGCTCGGCCTGCTCGCCGATCACTTCGGCATCGACTTCGTATATCAGGTGTGCGCGTTCCTGCCCCTGCTGGGACTGTTCGCCGCGTTCCTGCCGGACGTGCGCCCTCCCGAACAGGCACACGCGCCTGCCGCCGGCAGTCGCTGACATCGATCCCTCGGAGCAGCAGTCACGATGTGACGTCGGACACCGTGGTCGGGGTCATCCATCGCGGTAGCACAACCCCCACCCTACGAAGAGGAGGTTGTCATGTTCCCGCGGTGTCCGTCCGCGCATCACCGGTCGCGTATCTGCCTGTCCGCTGCGCTCCTGCTCGCTGCCATCTCCGCGTGCAGTGATGGTGCGACCGCACCAACGCCGATCACGCACCTCCCGCGCGAGCTCACCGCTGCCGAGCAGCAGCTGATCGGCGGGAGCAACGACTTCGCGTTCGGGCTGCTGCGCGAGATCGACCGGCGATCGGCGCCCGATGCCAACCTCTTCATCTCGCCGCTGAGCGCATCGATGGCGCTCGGGATGACGGTCACCGGCGCGGCGGGCAGCACGCTCGATTCGATGCGGGCGGCGCTCGGCTTCGCCGACATGTCGATCGACGACATCGATGCGTCTTACAAGAGCCTGATCGAGCTGCTGCGCGGACTGGACCCCAAGGTGGACTTCCGCGTCGCGAACTCGATCTGGTACCGCCAGGACTTTCCGGCCGAGCAATCGTTCCTGGACGCAGGAGCGAAGTTCTTCGACGCGAGGATCCAGGGGATGAACTTCGACGATCCCGCGTCCGCCGACGCCATCAACGCGTGGGTGAAGGAGAGCACGAACGGAAAGATCGATCAGATCGTGGGCGCGATCCCCCCGAACATGATGATGTATCTGATCAACGCCATCTACTTCAAGGGGACGTGGACTCTCCAGTTCGACAAGGCGAATACATACATCGCCGCGTTCCACCTCTCCGACGGATCGACCGAGCAGGTGCCGATGATGACTCGCGAGGACACGTTGCCCGCCGTGTCGACCGCGGAGTACACCGCCGCCGAGCTGCCGTACGGCGGCGGCGCCTACACGATGGTCGTGGTCGTCCCGCAGGGGAACATGACGGTCGATTCTCTGATCGCGACGCTCGATACACCGACGTGGCAGTCGCTGCTCGGCAGCTTGACGATGCGATCGGGCGAGGTCGATTTGCCGAAGTTCGAGCTCAGCTGGGACGACTCGCTCAATGCCCCGCTCGAGGCCCTCGGCATGGGGATCGCCTTCGATCCGATCCGCGCCGACTTCTCGGGGATCTCGAAAAATGGCGGGCTCTACATCAGCGGCGTCCGGCAGAAGACGTACGTGAAGGTGGACGAGGAGGGGACTGAAGCTGCGGCGGTCACGAATGTCGGCGTGGTTCCGGTGATGGCGAAGCCACCCTTGGTCGTCGCCGACCGTCCGTTCCTGTTCGCGATCCGCGAGCGGCTCTCGGGAACGATCCTGTTCGTCGGGAAGATGATGAAGCCGCCGGCGGACGAAGTGAGTCAGTAGGTCAGTGGGTCAGTGAGTCAGAAAAAGCCTGAACGGCGAGAGCAGAAAGCAGAGAGCAGAAAGCAGGAACCGCTCTCTGCTTTCTGCTCTCTGCTTTCTGTCGTTCCTGACCCACTGACCTACTGACTCCCTTCTTCATCACGCTGTCCTACACCACGATATTGACCAACCGCCCCGGCACGAAGATGACCTTCTTTGGCACCCCGGTGACGAACTTCGCGACCGATGGCTCGGCGAGTGCCTGCTTCACCGCCTGATCCTCCGTCACGTCCACCGGCACCTCCACGCGCCCGCGCACCTTCCCGTTCACCTGCACCACCAGCTCGATCATTTCCTCGGCGGCAAGCGCTTCGTCGTACGCGGGCCACCGCGAATCGAACACGCTCTCCGCGTGGCCGAGCCGCTCCCACAGCTCCTCGGCGATGTGCGGCGCGAACGGCGCGACGAGCTGCACCAACGGCTCCACCTCGGCCACGTGCGGCGTACGCTCTCCCGCCCGTAGCACGTTCATGTACTCCATCATCGCCGCGATCGCCGTGTTGTAGCTCAACCGCTCGAGGTCGTCGCCGACCTTCTTGATCGTCTGGTGCAGCTTGCGGAGGACCTCGGGGC
>DASVCF010000147.1:0-49681 GCA_036381735.1 Gemmatimonadaceae bacterium
TGGGGATCAAAGGGGTCAGAGCCGATTGATCGCGTGCGATCAATCGGCTCTGACCCCTTTGATCCTCCCAACTCAATGTGCGTCCACCGGCATCGCTCTCCGCCCTCGATGCTTCCGCAGCAGCAGGATCGCCGGTGACACGATCACGAAGGTGATCAGGAGCAGGATCCAGGCGTCATTGTAGCTGAGCATGGCTGCCTGGCGCATCACGAGCTGGTCGAGGATCGCGAGCGCGCCGTTGTGCGCGGCGTAGGCACTGTAGCCATGCGCCATCAGATTGGCGGTGAAGTCCTGCACGCGTTGCGTGACGAGCGGGTTTTCGGAGTAGACGTTCGTCACCAGGTCGGCTCGGTGCAGCTGTGTGTGCGCCGTCACGTACGAGGCGAGCCAGGCGATGCCGAAGGAGCCGCCGAGCTGTCGGGCGAGATTGATGAGTCCCGACGCCTGCTGCGCCTCTTCCGGCTGAAGGCTCGCGTACGCCACCTGGTTGATCGGCGTGAACAGCATGCCGAGTCCCGCGCCGCGAATGATCAGCGCCAGCTGCACGTCGGTCTCGCCGGCGCTCACGGTGAGATGGCCGAGCCGCCACATCGCCCACACCACGAACAGCACGCCGATTGCGATCAGCACGCGTGCGTCGACGAGCGGCTTGGCGCCGTTGAGCAGGGCGCCGCAGATGAGCGCGGTACACGCCGTCGCGATGCCGCCGGGGAGCAGCGCCAACCCCGTCTCGGTGGGTGTGAAGCGCAGGATGGTCTGTGTGAACAGCGGGAAGATGAATGTCCCGCCGTACAGCGCGAAGCCGAGGGCGACGAACAGGAAGATCGCGCCGTCGAGCTCGCGGTTCTTCAGCACGCGAAAGCTGACCACCGGGTGCTTGTTTCGCGGCGACAGCTCCCACCAGATCATGGTGAGGAGCGCGACGGCGGCCACGACGGCGAGACGAACGATCCAGACGTTCCCGAACCAGTCCTTGGAGTTCCCTTCCTCGAGCACGTACTGCAGCGAGCCGAGCCCGATGGTGAGCAGCGAGATGCCCAGCCAATCGATCGGCCGGGCGTGGTGCTCCTGTCCGGGCGGATCCTTGAGGAAGGTGGTCACCAGGAAGGCGGACACGATTCCGATGGGCACGTTGATGAAGAAGACCCAGTGCCACTGGTAGTTGTCCGTGATCCATCCGCCGAGCGTCGGTCCGACCGTGGGCGCCACGATGATGCCGAGCAGAAAGACGGCCTGCACGATCCCCTGTTGCTCGAGCGGGAAGATCTGCCGCAGCGTGGCTTGCGCGGTCGAGAGAAGCGCCGCGCCACCGGCGCCCTGGACGATGCGCCAGAACACGAGCTCCGTCAGGCTGTTCGACGTGCCACAGAAGAACGACGCGACGATGAACAGGATGATGGAGAACGTGAGGTAGCGCTGCCGTCCGAACCGCTCGGTGAAGAACGCGGTCATCGGGAGGAAGATGACGTTCGACAGGATGTAGCCGGTGGCCACCCAGCCGATCTCCTCCTCGGTGGCACCGAGGTTCCCGGCCATCTGCGGGAGGGCGACGTTGATGATGGTGGTGTCGAGCACCTCCATGACCGCGGCCGTGATGAGCCCGATGAGGATGATCCAACGGTAGCGTTCAACGAATGCGGCGGCCGCTTCGGCCGCTGACAGCGGACTCGTGCCGGCGACCGAGCCGCCCGACGCCGAGTCGAGAGTATGTGAACTCAACGGCAGTTGTGATCGGTGTTACCGCGACGCGGCCTCGTCGCAGACGAGCGTCATGATCATCCGAGCTGCGGTGTCGAGCGGAATGGTCGCGGTGTTGATCTGCATGTCGTACAGGGAAGGATCATCGGTGTCACGCCGGTAGTAACGGTCGAGATAGTGCCGGCGTTCCAGGTCGCGGCGGGACACATCCGCGGCCGCCTGCTCGCGCGAAATGTTCATTCGCTTCGCGACTCGGCTCACCCGGACCGCGTACGGCGCGGTCACGCGCACCCGCAACGCGTCACGGCGGTCATGCAGGAGACATGTGGCGCCGTGGCCAATGACGATGAGCGGCGGAGTGCGCACGGCCTCGAGCACCACCGCACGCGTCGCTCTGGCGAGCGTGTCGGGATCGGGCGCGCTCGGGGCGTCGGGGAGGATCGGCGCATCGGATGGGCACACCGCGAACGCGGCGGCGATCCGCTCGAGCAGCGTCGGCGCGTGCTCGTCGAGCGCTTCGACGGTCTCGCACGGACAGTGCAGCCGCTCGGCGACGCGGCGCGCGAGGTCGCGGTCGAGCACGGGCCAGCCGAGGCGTTCGCCGAGGAGCACGCCCAGTGCGCTGCCACCGGCTCCGTACTCGCGCGACAGCGCGATGATGCGAACGGGGTTCGTGTTCGCTGTCTCGTGAGCCGGTTCGGCTACGGGTGCGGTCATGGAACGCTGCCTCCACTGACGGCCTGTCGGTGAGCACGGCCGTCAGTTTCCATGCCACTACGCCGGACGGTTGTGAGTGTGGGCGCGTGCCCAACGAACGGTCGACGCGGCGGTTCGCGAAACGGCGCGCTCCGCCGCGTCGCACGAGTACGCCGCATGCACGCCCCTCAGCGCGCGTCCTTGAACCAGAGCACATAGTACGTCGGGTGCCAGGAGCCCACCTGTGCGCACGCGGGGATGGTGCCCATCAATGCCGCGACGGTTCCCGTCAGATCGCTTTCCGGCTTTCCGAGCGAATGCTCGTTGTAGACTTCCACCGCCTGGAGATCGGATGCGTGGAATGCACGGAGCGGTTCGTACATCGGCTGCGTGCCGTTTATGAGGATGCACGATGCCTCCTCGTCCGTGATTGTGGTTGACGGCGCGACGGCGGTGTCGACGATGCTGGTAATCATCTTACTCGCCATGCCCCGCAGCCCCATGACCGGCGTGTACAGAAACGCGATGTCGAGCGATAGCTTGCCGAGGGGGCGCAGATCATCGCGGAGCAGCGTCACGCTCGTCGAGTTGCTTCGCCATCGCTGGCGCTTGTCGAATTCGCGCCACGCCGATTCGTGCTCGCCGAATCCGCTGGCCGCAGTCACATCCACGGTGTCGAGCAGAGTGCCGAGCGCGCTCATGCGGATGGCGAGCGTGTGCCGGCCGTCGGCGACGACATCGACGGGGACGGTGCGTGGCGCGAAGCCGAGGCGCCGCGCTCGCATGAGGTACGAGCCCGGCGCGAGATCGGGGAAGAGGAATTGACCGTCGATGCTCGTGGCCGCGCTCTCGCCCGTGCCGAGGAGATCGAGACGCACGTCGGAGAGCGGTGCGCCCGTGGAGTCCACGACGACGCCGAGGACGACAGCGTGCCCGCGTGCGCGATGTGATGAGCGGCCCCTTACCACGACCGTGTCGAGTCCGTGCGCCAGCGTGTGGAGCACGATGCCGACTTCCGTGCGTTCGCCCGGCCGCGCATGCCAGTGTGCATCGAGTGGGCGGTACCCGAGGCGTTGAAAGCGGACGTCGTACTCGCCGGGCGCGATATCCGGGAGAGTGAACCAGCCGTTGTCGTCTGTGTACGTGCCGGCGTGCTGCGCGAAGAGTACGACTTGCACGTCACCAATCGGCGCGCCGGTGCTGTCGCGAACGATGCCCACGAGTGTCGCCCGCGTGGAGTCGAGCACCGACGCTTGGGCGCGCAGGCGTGGCGGATGCGCACAAGCGAATCCCAGGGTAGCTACAGCGACGACGATGAACCGCTGCGGCATCCGTCCTCCTGTCATGCGTGCATGGCTGTCCGTACACGGATCACTGCATCGTGTTTACCGCCGTATTCGCCGGCAGCGTCGCGTGTCCCGTGCGCGGATCGTACGTGCTCCCAGCTGGCAGGACGTGCAGCACCACGCCGGTCGCGCCGAGCGTCGGTGCACCGGGCGAGGTGATGTCGCTGTGTCGCGCATCGTACACGAGCGCCGCGCTCTGGCCGAGCACGGCCCAGTGGCCGTCGGGGTACACCAGCAATGCGGTCGATTCATCGATGCCGACGCCGAGATGCTCGGGGCGCTCGAGCACGAGGCTGATCAGGCGGTTGTGCCGCTTGCGTCGCAGGAAGTGTTGATCGACGATCGCGCCATGGATCAGCCCGAACCCTGATGCGGTGACGATGTTGTCGCGCGCGATGGTCATGAATGCGGTGCTGGTGTCGGGGCGCGCGCCGCCGGGGTGCCGCTCGTCGCCGGTGATCATCGGGTTCGACATCACCGCCGCGCCCGCCGACGTCCCGCCGATCACCGCGCCGGCGCGATAGCGCGCGTGGATCGCCGCTTCGACCTTCGTCCCCTGCAGCGCCTTTGCGAGTCGCACCTGGTCCCCGCCGACGAACCAGATGCCGGTCGCGCTGTCGAGCAGGTGCGCGACGGAATCGGTGTTCGCCTGGTCGCGCGTGATGTCGAGGCTGATCGCGTTCGCGCCGAGCTTGCGCAGGTCCTCCGCCTTCTCGGGGCCGCCAGTCGAATCTTCGGTCGCCATCGGGAAGACGATGATGCGCGCGTGTCCTGCACCGCCGGCGAGATCGACAAAACGTTGCACGAGCGACTGCGGCTGCGGGCCGCCGCCGACGATCAGCAGGTAGCCGCGCGGCTGACCGGCGAGCGACGCTGCACCGTTGCGTCCAGCAGTGCCGCTCGCGCAGGCGAGCAGGGAGAATGTGGTGACGACGGTGAGCGAGAGGGAGCGGATCGTCGGCATGATTGGACGGGCGAAGATGGATGTCATTCCGAAGGAGCGGCGCGACTGAGGAATCTCGGCCCAGCGAGGAGAAGATTCCTCGCTGCGCTCGGAATGACAACCCTCGCTGCGCTCGGAACGACAACGTACGGCGGCCGACGGGACCCCGCTAGCTCGAGCGCCGTCGTCCTACTCGTACGTCACGCGCGGATCCGAGACCGCGTACACCAGGTCCGTGATGAGATTGACCGCCACGAACACGAGACTCAGAAAGAGCACGGAGCCCTGAATGGCCGGCAGATCGCGCCGCGAGATCGCGTTCACCACGTAGCGGCCGAGTCCGGGCCAGCTGAAGATCGTCTCGGTGAGAATGCTCCCCGTGAGGTAGTAGCCGAAGTCGAGTCCGAGCACCGTGATCACGGGGATGAGCGCGTTTCTGAGCGCATGCCGGGCGAGCACCACGCGCTCGCGCAGTCCCTTCGCGCGCGCCGTGCGCACGTAGTCGCTCCCCAACACCTCGAGCATCGCGGAGCGCGTCATGCGCGCGAGGAACGCGATGGAGCGCGAGCCGAGCGCGAGCGCGGGGAGCACGAGGTAGACGAAGCGTCCCGAGCCCGAGGGCGGGAGCCACCTGAGCATCACGGCAAAGATGAGGATCAGGATGAGTCCGACCCAGTACACCGGGAAGGAGATGCCGAGGTACGCGGCGCCGAGCGAGAGGCGATCGAACCAGCCATCGGGCTTCCACGCGCTCAGCACGCCGATCGTGATGCCGACGAGCGCCGCGAGCGTCATCGCGGCGAGCGCGAGCTCGAGCGTCTTGGGGAATCGCTCGCGGATGTCGCGCACGATCGGACGGCCGGTGATGTACGACCGTCCCAGATTCCCCTCGAGCACCTGCCCCGCGTAGTGCGCGAACTGCTCCGGGAGAGGATCATCGAGTCGGAGCTCGGCGCGGAGTCGCGCGATCGTTGCGGCGTCGGCGCGCTCACCGACCATCGAGAGCACCGGATCGCCCGGCGCGACGTAGAGCAGGAGGAACACCACCACCAGCACGCCGAACAGCGTCGGGATGGCGAGCAGCAGCCGGCGTGCGATGAAGGAGAACACGGATCAGCCGCCCGCTGTCATTCCGAGCGCAGCGAGGAATCCCGGGCTTCGGTCAGCCCGAGCGTCAGCGAGGGATCTCGCTGGTCGCCAGAGATCCCTCGCTTCGCTCGGGATGACACTCGCTTCGCTCCGGATGACACGCGCTCTGCTCGAGATGACATCTCCTTCGCTCGGGATGACGCCGTTGCCGCGGGCTGCCCGATCGACACATCCGTCCACCGCTGCCCGTTGAACACGGTCGGGACCTGGAACCCGGTGATCCACGGCTGTACGGCGTCGAGCTCACTATAGAAGAACAGGTAGAGCATCGGCGCATCGGCGAACTCGAGCGAGTCGGCCTGTCGATAGAGCGACGTGCGCTTCGCGTCGTCCTGCTCGGAGCGCGCCAGCGTCACGAGCCGGTCGAACGTCGGATTCTGGTAGAACGAGAGATTCCCGCCCAGCCCCTTGTTCGCGCCGTGGAGCAGCGGATACAGGAAGTCCTCCGCGTCCGGATAGTCGGCGTACCAGTCCTTCACGATGAGGTCGACGTTCCCCTCGGCCGCCGCGGCGCGCACCGATGCGGCGTCGCGCTCCACGACCTTCACACGAATGCCGACAGCGGCGAGATATCCCTGAATGGAGAGCGCGAGCCGAGCGAACGCGGGATCCTGCGAGTGCCAGAGCTCGATGTCGAAGCCGTTGGGGTACCCCGCGGCGGCGAGGAGCTGCTTGGCCTTCGCGGGGTCGTAGCCGTACGGCGTGCGCGTCGTGTCCGCGCCGTCGAGCGATGGCGGGATGACACCGGCCGCCACGCGCCCGCGTCCGCCAAAGAGATGATCGACGATCGTCTTCACGTCCACTGCGTAGTTGATCGCCTGCCGCACGCGCGCATCCGTGAGCGGGCCGCGCGTGGTGTTGATCGCCATATAGAAGAGTCGCAGCGCGGGCGCGGAGGTGAGCATCGCCTTCTTGTCGTCCGTCTCCTCCCACTGCTGCGTGTCCGACTCGGGGACGTACAGCAGATCGACGTTCCCGTTCTCGAACTCGGCCACCGCCGTGCTCGGCTCGGGGATGATGCGCGCCATGAGCGAATCCGCCTTGGGCGCGCCGCCGAAGTAATCGGGGTTGCGCGCGAAGAGCAGATAGTCATCGTGCTTCCACGTCACGAGCTTCCAGGGTCCCGTGCCGATGGGATGCTCGCCGAAGTTCGACGGTGTGGAGTCGGGGACGATGGAGGCCACGGGCATCGCGAGCAGCTTGGGGAAGACAGCGAGCGCGGTGTCGAGGGTGATGCGGACCGTGCTGTCGTCGAGCGCCGTGAGCCCCGCGATGTGCTTCGCTTTGCCCGAGGCGAACGCGCGGGCGCCGGAGATCGGGTAGAGCGGCCAGCCGCGTCCGCCGCGCGTGGCGGGATCGAGCACGCGCTCGAAGCTGTGCACCACGTTGTGCGCCGTGAAGGGTGCGCCGTTCTGGAAGTGCACCCCCGATCGCAGATGGAACGTGTACATCTTTCCATCGGGCGACACGTCCCACCGCTCGGCCAGCGAGGGCACGAGCTTCGCATCGGGCGTGAAGCGCGTGAGGCCGTCGAACACGTACGACACGGCGCGCCCGGTCGGCACATCGGTGGAGAGCGCGGGATCGAGCGAGCGCGGATCGTAGGTGTCGCGCGAATCGATGAGCGTGTGGCGCTGCGGGGTGGAGTCACCGCCCTTGCAGGCGACGAGACCGATGGGGATGGCGACGAGCAGGGCGGCGCGGAGGGGAAAGCGGATCATGACGGCGGTAGGGTGACTGCTGACGCGGCGGAAGGTGGGAGTGCCGTCTTGAGTTGACAGCACCCGGCAGGCAAGTGAATTTACCATGCCTCAAGTGAAGCATCAAACGTGAGTTACGTCCTGTGCGTCGACGATAACGAGGACATGCGCCTGATGTTGCGCGAAGTCCTCGCATCGGCCGGGCACGAAGTAGATCTGGCGCCCGATGGCCTGTCGGCGCTTGCTTCGATTCAGGAGCGGGAGCCGGATCTTCTCGTGCTCGATCTCGTCATGCCCGGAATGTCGGGGATCGAGGTCGCGCGCGCGATCAAACGGAATCCGTTCACGGCGCGCATCCCGGTGCTCATGCTCACGGCCCGCGGCGACATCGAGAACAAGATGGCCGCCTTCGAGGCAGGTGCGGACGATTACCTCGCGAAGCCGTTCGATCCGCGGGAGCTTCGGGCCCGCGTGGTCGCCCTGCTTCGGCTCGTGCGCCGAGAGGGGGACCGGAACCCGACGAGCGGTCTGCCGGGTGGCAAGGCCATCGAGGAGGAGATCGCGCGCCGCGCCGCTACGGGGGAGCCGTTCGCCATCTGCTACATCGACCTCGACAACTTCAAGCCGTTCGCGGATTCGTTCGGCTTCAGCGTGGCCGACATGGTGATCCGCGAGATGGGGGTCGCCATTCGCAACTCGGTGGAGGCCGTCGGGAGCGCGAGCGACTTCGTGGGGCACATCGGCGGTGATGACTTCATCGCGGTGACCAACCCGGACGATGCGCAGTCCATCGCGCAGGACTGCGCGGAGCGGTTTCGTCGGGTGGCGGCGCGGGCGATCGGTGACGAGGCGGTCGAGCGCGGCAGCTTCATGGGGATCGACCGCGACGGCCGCGCCCGGGAGTTTCCGATCGCGCGACTCTCGGTGGCGGTGCTGTGTGTCGATCCGGAAAATTGGATCTCGACGAGCCACATCGGTGCGTTGGCGGCGGAGATGAAGCGGCGCGCGAAGTATCGGGGGCCGGGCACCATCCTCGTCGAAGCGGTGTAGTAGCGGGGGCAGGTGCCCGATGGGCCCCCTCGCAGGGGGCCTTTGTCTACCCGAGGAGTCGCATGACCTACCAGCATGGGTGCCAGCATCCGGTGCCCATTCCAATCCAGCCGTGTCACCAGCGCCGCCGAGCGCACCACCCCGGCGGCCCATCCCAGCCCGATCGCGCGCACCATTGATGTCCTCCCGCTCCGCCGCGCGCTTCCTTCTCCTCCTTCTCGCCCTCGTTTCGCTCCCTCACCTCGCCGTCGCGCAGGCCTCGGATTGTGGTCCCGGCGATCTGGAAGTGATGCAGGTGAGCTTCGCGGGCAATCACGCCTTTGGCGAGGACTCGCTCGGTCGCGCGATCGCTACGACGCCAACGAGCTGGATGCGCCGCGTCATGGGTTTGCCGCTCGGTCGCAAACGGTGCCTCGACAAGCTCGAGCTGCAGCGTGACGTGATCCGGGTCCGCCTGTTCTATCGCCAGCGCGGCTATTACAAGACGCGGGTGGCGACGAGCTTGGCGACCCCGGGTCCCGGCAAGGTGGCGGTGCACTTCCAGATCGCCGAAGGGCCACCGGTGATCACCGACAGCCTCACCGTGACGGGGCTCGACTCGGTGAAGAACGGCGACCGTCTGCTGCACTTCATTCTTCCGTTCAAGGGGCGCGTGTACAACCGGCTGCGGTTGCAGCAGGCGATCGACACGGTGGTGGACCGGCTCCGGAACACCGGGTATGCGCGGGCCGATGAGCCGCTGCGCAACACGTTCGTCGACACGACCACCGACCGGGCGACGGTTGAGCTCACCTTCCTGCCGGGACGCATCTACCGCATCGGCGCGATCGACGTGCACATCCAGCCGAGTGCGGGGGACAGCGAGCCCGACATTCAGCCCTCGACGGTGCGACGGCTGCTGTCGGTGAAGAAAGGGGAGATCTACCGGCAGCGCGACCTGCTCACGAGCCAGCGCGATCTCTACCAGCTCGAGACGTACGGGCACGTGGAGCTCGGCATCGTGCCGGACAGCGCGCCCGGAGCGGGCGACAGTCTGCTCACGGTCGTCGCGCAGCTGAGCGAGGCGAAGATGCGGAGCATTCGCCTCGGGATCGGTTGGGCGACGCTCGATTGCTTCCGCACGCAGGGGCGCTACATCGATCGCAACTTCTTCGGCGGCGCACGGCGGCTCGAGCTCAACGCGCAGGTCTCGAAGATCGGCGTGGGCGCGCCGCTGGACGGATTCCGCGGTCTGTGCACGAGCAAGCTGCGGAACGATCCGTTCAGCGAGAAGTTGAACTACTCGCTCTCCGCCACCTTCCGCCCGCCGGCGCTCTTCGGCACGCGCAACGTTCCCTCCCTCACGCTGTACAGCGAGCGGCGCTCCGAGTACAACGCCTATCTCCGCTACACGCCCATCGGTGGCGTCGCCTCGATCACGCGAGAGATCGCGCAGCGCACGCCGCTCACGCTGGCGTATCAAGTGGAGTACGGCCGCACGGAGGCGGACGAGGCCATCTTCTGCCAGGTGTTCAACGTGTGCAACCTGCAGGACATCGCGCGGCTGCAGTCCAACAACAACCTGCGCGTGGCGAGCCTGAGCCTGGCCCGCGACCGGTCGGACAACGCGTTCAATCCGACCACGGGCTCGCAGATGCGCGTCGAGTTCCGCACGGGGACGACCTCCGCGGATACGGCGCGTCTGCGGTTCAACAAGGTGTTGGGGGACATCTCGCTCTATCGTCCGGTGGGCGGCTCGTCGGTCATCGCGGCGCGGCTGCAGCTCGGTGCCGTGCTGGATGGATGGTCGCTCAGCGGCGCGTCGCACTTCGTGCCGCCCCAGGAGCGGCTGTACGCGGGCGGGCCGAACTCGGTGCGCGGGTACAACCAGAATCAGCTCGGGCCGGTGGTGTACGTGGTCGACAGCTTCACGGTGCAGGACAGCGCGGGCGTGCGGCGCTACGTCGCCGACGACACGATGCCGGTGCAGCGCTTCTCGCCCACGGGCGGGAACACACTGCTCGTCGGGAGCCTCGAGTTCCGCACGCCCTCGCCCGTGTTTCGCGATCTCGCGCAGCTCGCACTGTTCGTAGATCTGGGCGACGTGTGGAACCGCGGGCGCGAGGCGGTGCACCTGAGCGACATCAAGGTGACGCCGGGCGTGGGCGTCCGGGTCGCTTCACCGGTCGGACCGCTTCGGCTCGACGTGGGGTACAACGGCTACCCACGCGCGCTGGGCGCCGCGTACTATATTGGGCCCCTCCAGCCGGGGAGCCCACGCGCGCTGCGCTGCGTGAGTCCGGGGAACGACTTCGTGGAGGGGGTCACCACGAGCGGGGCGGACTGCCCCTCGACCTTCGCTCCGCGCCAACGGAACACCCTCCTCTCGCGCCTGACCTTCCATTTCAGTATCGGGCAAGCGTTCTGATCCATGTCCCGCCGCCGCGTGGTCGCGATCTTCAGTGCCGCCGTGATCCTCCTGTTCGGGGTGATCGTGGCGGTCGTCGTCGCGTCCATCACGCAGACGAGCGTTGGGCGGGAGTGGGTGCGGCGCAACGTGACCGCGCTTCTCAATGCGCGGCTCAAGGGGCGGGGAAGCATCTACATCGGCAGGTTGAGCGGCGGCTTCCTCACCCATCTCGTCATCGACTCGGTGGCGATCCGCGACGAGGAAGATTCGCTGTTCGTGAGCACCGGGCGCGTGCGCGTCACCTACGACCCGCGCGACCTGATCGACATGCAACTCCGCATGACGAGCGTGGATGTCGAGCATCCGCTGTTCAACCTGCGCCGGCATGACAACCGGGACTGGAACTTCCACCGGATCTTCCCGCCCGGTCCGGAGAAGACGCGTCCCACGACCCAGCGCGCGCTCGGCGACTACGTCGTGCTCGACAGCGTCACGGTCCACGACGCCTCGATCATCCTCACCATGCCGTGGCACCCCGACGATTGGCTGCACGGCACGCAGCGCGACAGCGCGATCGCCGCGATGCTGACGTCGCACGATCACGAGGTGCGACGCACGAAGGAGGGGCTCAAGCAGACGTGGCGGTGGACGGGCGTGGAGCTGCGCGCGCCGTACGTTCGACTGGCCGATGCAGACAGCGCGGGGCAGCACATCGTGGTCGGATCGCTGCGTGCCCGCATGATCGATCCGCCGATGAGCGCTCACAACATGATGGGCGATATCCGCATCGTCGGCGACACGGCGTGGTTCGACCTGCACCACTTCGACTTCCCCCGGTCGACCGGTCGCGCGAAGGGGACCATCCGTTGGGGCGGCGACGAACCGGTCCGCTACGCGGTGCACGTGATCGGCGACTCGGTGTCGTTGAGCGACATCGATTGGGTGTACCCCACGCTCCCCACCACTGGTGGCGGCGCGATGGAGCTGGACATCCACAACGACCCGCACGACCTGCACGTGCTGGAGTACGCGCTCACCAAAATGGATGTCCGGTCGACGAAGTCGCACCTCACGGGCGGGATGACGTTCGCGACGGGGCTGCCCGTGCTCGCGGTGCGCGATGTGGCACTCTCCGCCAATCCGGTGAACTTCGATCTCCTGCGCACGCTGAACGGCGGACCGTTCCCCGTCGATTGGCAGGGGAACATCACCGGCACGGTGCGCGGACCCGGCGGCCCGCTCGATCGTTTTCAGGTGAGCGATGCGCGGTTCGCCTTCCGCGATGCGCACGTGCCCGGCGCGGTCTCGCGCGGCACCGGCCGAGGCGGGCTCGACATCCAGAACCCCGCGCGCACCGTCTTTCACGGCTTCGATGTGCAGTTCGACACGCTGGACCTGCGCTCCGTCGAATATCTCTTTCCGGATTTCCCACGCCTCGGCGGATTCCTGTCGGGCTCGGCGACGCTCGATTCGTCGTGGCTCGACGTGCGCTTCCGCAACGCGGACGTGATGCACCTCGACGGACCTGGGCTGCCGACGCACGTCACGGGGCAGGGACGCATCACGTACGGCACGAAGTTCCTGACGTTCAACGTGGACGTCCTGGCGGATTCGCTCTCCTTCACCACGCTCGCGCGCTCGTACCCATCGCTCCCCGTCCGCGGACCGTACGTGGGGCCACTGCACGTGCAGGGGACGATGGAGAACCTGGACGTCGATGGCATGCTGAGCGGCGCGGGCGGCGCGATGTCGGCGAACGCGCACGTGGATCTCGTCGCCCCCGACTTCGCCGCGCGCATGACGGGACGGGTGTACGGACTCGACCTGCGCACCCTGCTCGAGCGGCAGACAGCGCCCTCCACGGCGCTCACCGGATGGTTCACGAGCGATCTGCACGGCGACTCGCTCGCCAATCTCGCCGGCACGCTGGACATCACCGCCGAGCGCTCGCGCATCGACAGCACCGCGATCCTCTCCTCGACGGCCCGGCTCTCGTTCGGTGGCGGCCATATGCGCGTCGACTCGCTGCGCCTCGTGAGCGATGGCGCGCGCCTCGCGGCCAGTGGCGCGCTCGGACTCGCGTCCGGGATCACGGACACGTTGCACTACTCCGTCGCGCTCGATGCGCTCGACGCGCTGCGTCCCTACATGGCCGCGAGCGATGCGGCGCGCGACTCGCTCGGCGGCACCATGATGATCGATGGCGCGCTCGCGGGCTCGGTGCACGACCTGGCGACGACGGGGGCGTTCTCGGGGCGCGGCCTGTCGTCCGGTGCCTCGACGGTTCGCGCGTTCTCGGGGACGTACGATTTCAGCGGGCTGCCGCGGCAGACGCACGGGACAGCGACCATCACGATCGACACGATCGCATCGGGGCGCATCCGCCTGGCCAGCGCGGAGGCGACGCTCGACATGCCGGATCGCGAGCGCAGCAACCTCGCGTTCCGCGTGGCGAGCGACAGCTCGCCCGTCTCCGGCGTCTACCGAGCCACGGGGCGTATGGAGCTCGTGCGATCGGGCGGCGCGATGAGCGTCGCGGTCGATTCGATCGGCCTCGCGATCAGCGGCTCGGATCACCCCTGGTTCCTCGCGGCGCCGGCGCACCTCGTGCTCGACTCCACCACCGTCGCGCTCGACTCGCTCGTCCTGCGCAACGGCGCGGGCGGCGTGCTCGCGTTCCGCGGACAGTTCCCCGTCATGGATCCCGTGCGCGCGTCGTTCACGGCGGACAGCGTGCCGCTCGCCGACATCGGCGCGCTCACGCAGGCGCAGAGCAAGCTCGGGGGCTACGCGTCCATCACCGCCTCGGCAGCCGGCACGCGCGCCCGTCCAACCATGCGGCTCGATGGCCGCTTCACCGACGCGTTGTTCGGCGAGCTGCACCTGCCGTTCTTCACCGTCCACGGCGCGTACGCCGACCGGCGCCTCGACGCGGACGCACAGGTGTTCCGCAACGGCCGGACGGTGCTCTCGGCCACCGGCGTGCTGCCGCTCGATCTCGCGCTCGAGCGCGTGGCCCAACGACGGCTTCCCGATCCGCTCACGGGTCGCTTGAGCGCGGACAGTCTCGACCTCGGACTGCTCGCCGCGGTATCGCCGGAGTTCACCCACGCGCACGGGCTGGCGCAGGCCGACCTCCAGATCGGCGGCACATGGCTGCATCCCACTGCGTCCGGGCGTCTGCTCGTGCGCGACGGCGAGACCGACCTGCCGCGGGCCGGCATCCATCTGCGGCGCGCCAACGCGGACGTCACCTTCGTCGGCGACAGCATCACCATCCGCCGGCTCTCCGCGGTGAGTGGCTCGGATGCGGGCGACAGCCTGTCGGTGGCCGGGATGGTCCGCATCCCCGACTACGCGGGGCTCGAGAACGCATCGTTCGACCTCACCATGCGCGCGCGGAACTTCGAGGCGTTCGACCAGCGCTCGGTCGCGAAGCTGCAGGTGAGCGGCGCCGTCCATCTGTCGGGCGGCGTCGAGCACGCGACGCTCGGCGGCGGCATGACGATCGATCAGGGCACCGTGTCGCTCCCCGATCTCGGGCGCAAGGACGTCGTCGCGCTCAACGAGAGCGACGACCTCTACGACGTGGTGGACACCACGTTCGGCCGCAACCGCGGCATCATTCCGCAGGTGCCGCCGCTGCTCAAGGAGTTCATGGCCAACCTGCGCGTCCCCGATCTGCGCATCGGGATCGGCGACGACGTGTGGCTGCGCTCGGACGAGGCGAACATCAAGCTCGGCGGCGCGATGGAGCTCACGCGTCAGGGCGGACAGCGGCTGAGCGGGACGCTGCGCGTGGTGCGGGGGACATATCGGCTCGACCTCGGCATCGTGCGTCGCACCTTCCAGGTGGACAGTGGGAGCATCGTCTTCTACGGCGATCCCGAGATCTCGCCCACGCTCGATATCTACGCGACGTACGTCGTGCGGCAGGTGAACCGGCAGGACGTCCACGTCATCGCGCACGTCGGGGGGACGCTCGCGAACCCGCGGCTCGCCCTTTCGAGCAACGAGCAGTTCGCGCTCTCTCCCACGGAGATCCTCAGCTATCTCGCCTTCGGAACGCCGTCGTTCGCGCTCGGCGGCCCCTCGTCGGCCGCACTGCGCCCGGTGGCGTCCGCCCTGCTGCCGACCATCGGCGGCGTGCTCGAGGAGAAGCTGTCGGACATCGTCGGCGTGCTCGACTACGTGCAGGTGCAGCCCGGGAGCATGGGCGACGCGACCACTACGCAGCAGAGCTCGCTCGATTTCCTCTGGGGCTCGCGCATCGGCGTCGGCAAGCAGATCGGCGAGCGCACGTTCGTGACCGCCAACTACGGATTGTGCAAGCTCGGCGGAGCGAGCAACCAGTCGTTCACCGATGCCTTGGGGGTGACCGTGGAGCGGCGCCTGGGCGATGGTGTCTCGGTCCAGGCGAGCGCCGAGCCGGCATCGACGGCGCTCCTGTGTGGCCACGTCGATGAGCGCGACACCCCGCGGCAGTTCGGCTTCGATCTGTTCCGGGAGTGGAGCTTTTAAAGTGAGTCGGTGAGTCAGCGGGTCAGCGAGTCAGGAACGGCTCTCTGCTCTCTGCTTTCTACTTTCTGCCGTTCCTGACCCACTGACTTCCTGCCTCTCTCACGCGTCTTCCCTCTGAACCCCTCACCCTCTGCCCCATGACCGAGCTCGAGGAACACGACTCCATGATCTGCCGCGTGTGCGGCGGGAACGAGCGGGCGTCGGAAGGTTATCCGTGCGCCGATTGCGGGACATTCATCTGTCTGCTGTGCAGCGTGCGCGGCGCGATCCGGTGCAATGCGTGCGAGGCGAAGCACGCGGGCGCCGAGAAGAAGGACCAGGGCGGCGCGGCGTGAGCGACACGCTCGTCGTGCGCGAGCGGTTCTCGATCGAGGATCGCACGTTCACGGTGCTCGCGGAGCCGGCGTACGACCCGACGATCGGCGAGTGGACGGGGCGGTTCCTGTACGTGCCGCTCGATCGTTCGCTGCCGCGCATCGTCGCAACCGGACCCGTAAAGCGCGCGAAGCAGCGCGACGAGGTGGTGCGGCAGCTCGGTGCGGCGGTGGACCGCGAGCTCGTGCGCGCGTTTCAGAGCATCTCGCTGCCGCTCCCGGGGCGCGCCGATGCGCGCTGACTTCGATGTGCGCTGACTTCGCGCCCTTCGGGCTCGCCGTCGGGCACGCGATGGACGATGCCGGCGGCACGGGGCTTACCGTCGTGCGCGGCATCGATGGGCCGATGCGCGCGGCGGCCGCGGTGCTCGGCCGCGCGACGGGGACGCGCGAGCTGGATGCGCTCTCTCCGCATCACCTCGTCGACCGCGTGGATGCCATCCTCCTCACCGGCGGCTCGGCGTACGGACTCGGCGCGGCCGACGGCGTGATGCGTTGGATGGAGGAGCACGGGCGCGGCTTTCCCATCGGCAGCGGCGTCGTGCCGATCGTGCCGGCCGCCGTCATCTTCGATCTCGCGCCGCTCGGCGCGTTCGGTGCGCGCCCCACGCCAGCGATGGCGTACACGGCGTGTGAGGAGGCACGGAGCGCCGACATCGCGGAGGGGAGCGTTGGCGCGGGGACCGGGGCGACCGTGGGAAAAGCTGCCGGCATCGAGCGCGCCATGAAGGGGGGGATCGGCTGCTGGGTGGAGCGGGCGGACTCGCTCGCGGTCGGTGCGCTCACGGTCGTCAATGCGTTGGGCGATGTGCGCGACGCGGCGGGACGGATCATCGCCGGAGCGCGCGCGGACGACGGGTCGTTCCTCGATGTCCAGCGCGTGCTCGCGCGGCAGGGGCCGGGGCTCGCCGCACCCGATGCGCGCGCCATGCACAACACCACGCTCGCCGTCGTCGCCACGAATGCGCTCCTCACGCGCGTGGAGCTCATGCAGCTCGCGCGCGCGGCGGGCGCGGCACTCGCTCGGCGCATCACCCCGGTGGGGACGAGCTTCGATGGCGACGTCATCTTCGCGGTGGGCCCGCACGAGGGAACGCCCGCGTCCGCACTCCAGGTGGAAGCGCTCGCAGTGCGCGCACTCGAGGCGGCGGTGGAGCGCGCCGTGCGCCTCGCGCGCGGACGCGACGGCATCCCCGGGCTCGCAGACGGGAGCGGTGCGTGAGCGACCGTGTCATCGTGCGCTCGGCCGTCGCCCCGCTCAACGCGGAGCCGCGACTCTCGAGCGAGCAGGTGTCGCAGACGCTGGCGGGGCATTCTCTCATCGTGCTCGAGCGGCGCGAGGCGTGGCTGCGCGTGCGCGCGCGCGATGGCTACGAGGCGTGGGTGAACGCGGGCTACACGGCCGCACATCGAGACGACCTTCGCCGCATCTCACTCGGATGCACGGTGCGCGACCGCGATGGCCGTCGTCGCGTCCTCCCGCTCGGCGCGCTGCTCGCCGACGATCAACGTGTGGAAGACGGTACCGCGCTCACGCCGAGCGATCTGCAGGTGCGCTTTCCGCCCACGGCGGACACGATCGCATCCACCGCGCTGCACTACTTCGAGGGGACGCCCTACGAGTGGGGCGGCATCACGCCCTGGGGTGCGGATTGTTCGGGGTTCGTGCAGAGCTGCTTCGCGCTGCACGGTGTCATGTTGCCGCGCGACGCGCGGCAGCAGGCCGACGTGGGGGAGGACGCGGGCGCCACGCTGGAGGCGCTCCATCCCGCCGATCTCCTGTTCTTCTCGGAGCGCGCCGATGGGCGCATCACGCACGTTGCCATCGCGCTCGGCGCGATGCGCATGGTGCATCTCGCGCTGGGGCGCGGCGGCTACTCGGTGGAACGGCTCGACGATGGCGACGACGCGTACGTCGTCGAGTTGGTGCGTCGGTTCCGTTGCGCGCGACGAGTGCTCTGACGGGCGGGCGAGCCGGTCATCGGCACCGCCGCGCGCAACGGCGATGTACTACTGCGTGTACGCGGCGCCCGCTGGGTGCTCGGCCAGCTTGTGTACCGTCACGTCGCCAGCGGTGATCTGCGGCCGCGAGAGTCCCGCCTCCGCCAGGTTCTGGCCGACCCAGTCAGCGGCCGCTCGCACCGATTGATCCGCGCCCTCACGCGACTCGAAGATGCTGATGGTCGACAGCGTACTCATGCCGGAATTCACGACGTAGTAGGCGACGAAACCAGGAAGCTTGCTCACGATCGGCACGAAGCCCTGCTGGATCTGCCGTGACAGCTCGTGCACGTCCCCACGCTCGTACGAGTACCGCCGGATTGTCGCGTACATCGTTCCCTCCTTGCTCGGTGAAGGCACCAACTGCTGCTCGTCTCGTGTACGTGCCCGATCCGCTCCCTCCTGATGACTGGCGTTGACCCGTGTGCCACCGCGCCGCCGCGGAGCACAACGCACGGATGACGAATACCGGCCGCGCGGAAGGTCCACTCAGCCGGTATCGCGATTCACTCCATCCGGTGTATGGGCGACCCCCGTTCGATGCACCGGATTTCACAGCATCCGAGCGCTGAATTCCAGTTTAGAAACGGGGCCTTCGCTGTCAAGCCAAGCGCATCAGCTCACCAGCGTGCCGGGGATCGGCGCGGCGCCCGAGCGCACGTGCAGCTTTACCTCGGCGTGCGGCGTGGAGCCGAGTGTGATGCTCATCGTGTACGTCCCCGGCCCATCGAGCGGAAGATCGATGGCCGCGATGATGGGGACGTCGAGCTCGGTGACGCCGGGCGGTGGCGGCGCAATGCTCAGCTCGCCGCTCGATGACCAGAGCTCCGTGCCTTGCGGATTGAGCCAATGGAGCGCGACCGTGTGCGAGCCGACATCGGTGCGCGAGCCCTTCACGCGCACCACGAGATGCGCGCGCGGGTGTACGGCGGGGAAGCCACCGACCTGCACGGCGTCGAACACGCCGAGGATGTTGAGCTTCCCTTCCTGCGAGAGATTCGCCGCGTCGGCGAAGAGCGCGAAGGAGACGTTCATGCGGACAACTTACGCCGGGCAGGGCGGCGTCGGCTAGCACGGCACGACGGTCCGCGTCCGCCTCGCGCGCCCTTCCGCCCCCGTCTAGCTTTCGGACATGGCGTCAACCTTGGATCGCCCCCTCGCGCCCGGTCGTGCCAGCGACACCGCTCGACCGGGCGTTTCGCTGACCGATGGATTGCTCATCGTGATGAGCATCATCTGGGGCGTGAACTACGCGGTCGTGAAGTACGGCGCGGAGCTGGTGAGTCCGCTCGCGTACAACAGTCTGCGTGTGGCGATCGCGGCCGTCGTCCTCGCCGCGATCGTCGCGGCGGGGCGCGGCCCGCGGCTCGCGCGACGCGATCTCGTCGGGCTCCTGCTGCTCGGTGTGCTCGGGAACGGCGTCTATCAGGTGTTCTTCGTCGAGGGGATCGCGCGCACGCGAGCGGGTGACGCGTCGCTCGTGCTCGCCGCCGCGCCCGTGTTCATCGCCATCTTCGGTCGGCTCATCGGCGTCGAGCGCATCGGGGTGCGCGCGATCGTCGGGATCGTGCTCTCGATGGCCGGGATCGGCTTCGTGGTGTTCGGCGGCGCGGGTGGCACGAGCGGACAGTCGACCTTCCTCGGCAATGCGCTCACGCTCATCGGGTGCGTCTGCTGGGCGCTCTACACGGTGCTGCTCAAGCCGTACGCGAATCGCATCGACGCGCTCCGCATCTCCGCGGTGACGGCGGTGGGCGGCGCGATTCCGTTGCTGCTCGTCTCGGCGCCCGCGCTGGCGGCGGTGGACTGGCGCCATGTCCCCATGGGCGCGTACGCGGCCATCGGCTACAGCTCGATCGGTGCGCTCGTGATCGCGTACCTCTTCTGGTACCGCGGCATCCGCGTGATCGGCCCCACGCGCACTGCCATGTACTCCAACCTGCAACCAGTGGTCGCCATCCTCTTCGCGTGGGGCTTCCTGAGCGAGGTGCCAACCCCCTGGCAATGGCTCGGTGCGGTGACGATCATTGCGGGCGTGATTCTGACTCGCACATGAAGCTCGTTCTCTTCGACATCGATGGTACGATCCTCTGGAGCGACGGCGCGGGGCGCCGCGCGATGACGGAGGCGTTGACGCACGTGTTCGGCGGCGCGGGGCCGACCGACTATCGCTACGACGGCAAGACCGATCTGCAGATCGTGCGCGATCTCATGCGGCTCGAAGGCCACACGGACGCGGACATCGACGCGCGCCTGGCGCCGCTCACCGCGCGCTACCTGGCCGGTCTCGAGCGCGAGCTCGCGAGCGGTGGGCATCACGCGCAGCTGCTCGATGGCGTGGCCGAGTTGCTGGACGCCCTCGAGGCGCGCGACGATGTGGTGGTCGGTCTGCTCACCGGGAATGTGCGCGAGGGCGCGGGGCTCAAGCTCCGCGCGGTCGGGATCGCGCCCGAGCGCTTCCGCGTGACGGCGTTCGGGTCCGACCATCATCATCGCCCCGAGCTGCCCGCCGTCGCGCAGCGCCGCGCGCGCGAGGTGCTCGGTCGGGAGATCCCGGCGCGTGACATCATCGTCATTGGCGATACGCCGGCGGACATCGAGTGTGCACGCGCCGCCGGCGCGCGCTCGATCGCCGTCGCGACGGGGCGGTATTCGGTGGAGGAGCTCGCGAGCCACGAGCCCACCGACGTCTTCGAGACTCTGCGTGACACGGAGGCCGTGATGCAGGCCATTCTGCGCGAGGACCACGAACGTGCGTGAAGTGGAGCTCAAGGCGGTGGTCGACGACTGGGACGCGTGCCGCCGGCGGCTCGAGGGGGCCGGCGCCGTGCTCGCCTTCGAGGGCAGACTCGAGGATCGACGCTACGACACGCCCGACCGCGCACTCGGCGCCGAAGATGAGGTGCTCCGGCTGCGCGTCTACCGCAACGATCAGGGCGCGCGCGCCGAGCTCGGCTGGAAAGGACCGACGCACTACGACACCGGCTACAAGGTGCGCGAAGAGCTGCAGGCGGCTACGTCCGACGCGGATGTGCTCGCGCAGATTCTGCGTCACCTCGGCTACATCGTGACACGCGCCATTGATCGCGACATCGCGCAGTACGAGCTGGAGGGCACCACGGTGCGATTGGAACGCTACCCGCGCATGGACGACCTCGTGGAGGTGGAGGGCTCGCCCGAGGGGATCGAGCGCACGATCACCGTGCTCGGCATTCCGCGGTCGCACTTCAACACGGATCGTCTGCCGCAGTTCGTGGAGCGCTATCAGGAGCGCACGGGTGAGCACGCGGCGCTGTGCGACGACGAGCTCGCGGGGGTGGCGAGCTACGAGCTGGAGGACGCGTGATGCGACGCGGGATGCGGGATGCGGGATGCGGAAAGCCGGGGCTCGGGGCTCGGGGCTCGGGGCTCGGGAACGGTGGATGGGCGCGCGGGGGGAGACGACGAGTGGGTCGCGTTCCGGCGATGCTCATGAGTCGAGGTGTAGGGTGGAGCGCGCATCGGTGAACGCGGTGGTCACCGGGCTGTGGCGCGGCGTCGACCTCGGCGGCGAGGCGCAGCTCGACATCGCGCGGTACGATCTCACGCTCGTCACGCGGCGTGGGGCGGTGAGCATTCCGTACACGTCGCTCGATGGCGTCCGCGTGCGCGAGACGTACGCGGAGCTGTACCTCGACACGGGCGATGTCTTGTCGCTCGACCAGGTGGCGGCGTTGACGGAGCTCGCGGCGGAGATCGAGCGCCGAGCGTGCGCGCTTCCCGAGGTCACGCGCTCGCTGCGCGCGCTGGGCTCACCGCGCGCGGCGCCGACACCGGAGCACGATCGGTTTTTCGCGCCCCTGCTCGAGGCGCGCCGCGTGGCCGAGGGGACGACCGAGCTCGACGAGGTCCTGCGCGCGTTCGAGCCGAAGGCGCTGCGCGCGGGCATCCTGCAGCGGTTGTCGATGTTCGCCGCGGAGCGGTACCCGGACGACCCGCCCGAGCGACGCGCGCTCGAGGCGGAGCTGCACGAGTGCGCGGAGACGTTGTGCGCACGCTTCGACGCGCTCGCGCGGTGCGCCGAGGGCGTGCGCGCGAGCGGCGAGAGCGAGCGGTTCGTGGCGTGGCGCGCGTGGGCTCGCGAGCTCATGCGGACGTTCGAGTGCGCCGATGAGTGCTGGCTCGCGCTGCGGATGGTGCTCGTCGAGTCGCGTCGCACGGCGCCGAAGCGTCACCGGTGGCGGAGGCGCGCGTGATCGTCGGCATCGGGATCGATCTCGTGGACATCGCGCGCATGCAGCGCCTGCTCGATGCGAAGGGGGATCGGGCGCTGGCTCGGCTGTTCACGCAGCAGGAGGTGCGCTACGCGATGGCGCGCGCGGAGCCGGCGCGTCACCTGGCGGCGCGCGTGGCGGCGAAGGAGGCGGCGTTCAAGGCGCTCTCTGGGAGCGCGGGCGCGCGCGCCATCGGGTGGCGGGACATGGAAGTGGTAGTGGCGGCGGACGGGCGTCCATCGCTCTGCTTGACCGGCCGGGCGCAGTGTCGGGCCTCGGAGCTGGCGGTGGCGCAGGCGTGGCTCACCATCACGCACAGCGCGGCGACGGCGGCGGCGGTGGTCGTGTTGGAGCGTGAGTAGGGGAAAGGTGGTAGCGTGCCCCTGGTAAATCCGATATATTCGCTCGGGATGCGAATGAGAATGGTTTTCAAGAGTGCTGCAGCCGCCTTGGTCGCCTGTACATTGTGTGCGCCGCTGCTGCACGCCCAGCAGGAGAACCCCGCCTCGCGGCTCTCCAGCATCGTGGGTGTCGCCATAGAAGAATACGCCAAAGGCGTCGATGCCCGCGGCCGTCTCATCTCCAACGACGAGTATCAGGAGTCGCGCGGCTTCCTCGACGAGGCGACGAGCGTGGCCGAACGGCTCGCCGGCGAGCGCGGCACCCAGGTGCGCGCCGTGCTCGACACACTCGAAGCGGCGATGGCGGCCAAGCAGCCGCCGAGTGCGCTCGAGCCCATCCACAAGCGCCTCGTGGCCGCACTCGGCAGCGAGGGCGCCCTCGCGCTCCCCACGCATCCGCTCGACGTGGCCGCGGGGCGCGCCATCTATCAGCAGAATTGCGCGACGTGTCACGGCGCGCGCGGGATGGGCGACGGCCCATCGGCCAAGGGGATGAACCCGCATCCACCCGCGCTCGCCAACGCCGACACGATGGCTGCCGCATCGCCCGCGCTGCTCTATCGCGTGATCTCCGTCGGCGTGCCGGGGACACGGATGCCGGCGTGGGGGAACATGCTCACCTCGCAGCAACGCTGGAACGTCGTCGCCTATCTGCAGACGCTACGCGCCTCGAAGGCCGAGGTGGCGGAGGGGGAAGGGCTCTACCTGCAGCGGTGTGCATCGTGTCACGGATCGACGGGCGGCACCGATGGCGCGCTCGCGCAGTCGTTCGCGCAGCCGCCGCCGGAGATCGGCTCCTTCGAGTGGCAGGTGGAGAAGAGCGACGCGCAGATCGCCACCGCGATCCGGAACGGCGTGCCCGACACGCCGATGCCTCCGTCGCCCGATCTGAGTGATACGCAAGTCCGGAAGATCGTCGCGTATCTGCGTTCGCTGCCGGCGCAGCGCGCGGACATCCCCGTCGTCGCCTCGGCCAGCGACACCAGCGCGACGCAGATCGCGCGGACCGTGATCGCGACGCTCGACCAATCGCTGGCCGCCGCGCGGGCGGGGCGCAAGACCGAGGCGGGCGATCACGCGTTCGACGCGTACATCGCGTTCGAGCCGCTGGAGACGCACGCGCGGGCGAAGAGCCCCGGGCTCGTGTCGTCGATGGAGCGGCACTTCGCCGACTTCAAGGGCGCGATCAAGGCCAACGATCTGCGCGGCGCGCAGCGGATGCGCGATGTCATCGAGGCCGAGATGCCGTCGGTGGTCGAGCTCACGCGTCCGACGTCCGGCGGATGGTCGGCGTTCCTCGAATCGTTCCTCATCATCCTGCGCGAAGGATTCGAGGCGATTCTCGTCGTGGGCGCCGTCGTCGCCTTCCTGTTGAAGACGGGGCATCGCGATCAGCTCAAGTCGATCTGGGCCGGCGTCGGACTGGGGCTGGCCGCGAGCGCGGTGACGGCCGTCATTCTCCGCACCGCCCTCAAGGCCGCGCCGGCGAGCAGCGAGATCATCGAAGGCGTGACGCTGCTCATCGCCGTGGCTGTGCTCTTCTCCGTGAGCTACTGGCTCATCTCGAAGGTCGAAGCGGCCAAGTGGCAGCAGTTCATCCGTGAGAAGGTGACGACGGCGCTCGAGCAGGGAGGCGGAAAGGCGCTCGCCTTCGTCGCCTTCCTGGCCGTGTATCGCGAAGGGGCGGAGACCGCGCTCTTCTTCCAGGCGCTGTTCAACGAGGGGAGCCACCTCGCCATCCCGCTCTCGCTCGGGATCCTGATCGGCTTCGTCGTGCTCGCCATCGTGTTCACGCTCTTCTATCGATTCGGCGTGCGCATCCCGCTCCGCCCCTTCTTCGCGATCACGGGCGTGCTGCTGTACTACATGGCGTTCGTGTTCGCGGGGAAGGGCGTCCGCGAGCTCCAGGAAGGGAACGCGATTCCCATCACGATGATCCACGGCCTGCCGCACGTGGAAGCGATGGGGATCTTCCCAACCGTGGAGACGCTGCTCGCGCAGCTCCTGCTTCTGGCGCTCTTCGTCTTCGCGCTCGTGAAGACGTTCTGGCCCAAGCGCTCGGTCGAGCTGCCGACGGTGCCAGCGGGCACGCCGGCGTCCCCGCAGGCGTCGTCGCCCGTGGCGGTGAGCGAGCAGCTCGCGCGGCTGCAGCAAGCGACGGCGGCCCTCGACGCGCGGGTCTCGGAGCTGGAGCGGAGCGCGGGAGTCGGGGATCGGGATTCGGGCCTCGGAAACGGCGCGGCGAACGGGCACGCACCGACCGAACACGGCCAGGACGCGGGACGCGGGACGACGCCGAGGGCCAAGTCGCGGGAGCGGTAGGGGGGCCGAGGCCCGGCCGCTGTCATCCCGAGCGCAGCGAGGGACCTCGGGCGATTGTCATTCCGAGCGCAGCGAGGAATCTCGCGCGACTAACAAGATCCCTCGCTCCGCTCGGGATGACAGGGCGGCGCTCGGGATGACAGGGCGAGGTCCCTCGCTCCGCTCGGGATGACATCGCTCCGGTTTTCGTGACGTCGGTTTCCGCGCATCCGTCAGAGGTGGTATCATCCTTGACGATCCCGCTGCGCACGTCCCGCCGTCGCATCGTCCATCCTCGCACGTCCGCCAGCACGCATGTCCAACCAGATCACCGCGCTCTTCGCGCTTCCATGGGGCCCGTTCCTGATCTTCGGGTTGCGCATCTGCGATGTGTCGCTCGATACGATGCGCGTGCTGTCCGCAGTGCGGGGGAGCCGCTTCATTGCGGCGAGTCTCGGCTTCTTCCAGGCGCTCATCTGGATCGTCGCCGTCGGCAACGCGATCAAGCACCTCAACAGCTGGTATCACATTCTGGGTTATGCCGCGGGCTTCGCGACCGGAACGCTCGTCGGCATCACCATCGAGCGCGCGCTCGCCTACGGGTTCTCGACGGTGCGCATCGTCTCACAGCACGGTGGCGTGGAGATCGCCGAGGCGCTCCGCGAGCGCGGTTACGGCGCGACGGAGGTCCCGGGTTTCGGTCGTGATGGCGGCGTGGAGATCGTGCACTCCGTGGTGCAGCGGCAACACCTGGGCGAAGTGATGCGCATCGTCGACCGATGGGATCCGAAGGCCTTCGTCACGGTGGAGGAGCCCCGCGTCCTCCGCGGCGGCCTGTTGGCGCAGCGCACCCGGATGAATCTCTGGGTGGCGGAGAAGATGAAGCGGCAGCGGGTGTGAGAAGGAAGTGAGTCAGTGGGTCAGGAACGGCAGAGAGCAGAGAGCAGAAAGCAGAGAGCAGGGAGGAGGGATCAGGGAGGCGTTGTCATCCCGAGCGGAGCGAGGGATCTCCTCGCCGGCCCGAGATCCCTCGCTCCGCTCGGGATGACAGGCACTCGGGATGACCGTCGGGCCCTTCCTGCTCTCTGCCTTCTGCTCTCGCCGTTCAAGCTTTCTCTGACTCACTGACCCACTGACTCACTGACCCACTGACTCACTGACCCACTTCAGTTCTCACGCTTCCGCGTAGATCCCCTGCGCCCGCGCGGTCACGGCGCGGCGCGCGTACATCCAGCCGAAGCCGACGGCCATGACGGCGAGGGCGATGAGCTGGGCGAGGGTGAGACCGCCGAAGAAGCGGTCGTCCTTGGCGCGGAAGAACTCCACGAGGAAGCGCTCGATGCCGGCCAGCACGAGGTAGACGCCGAACAGCCATCCCTGCGCGTGCTTGTGGTCGCGGAGCCGCCAGAGGATGAGGAACATGATGAAGCCCATGGCGACCTCGAAGAGCTCCGTGGGATACACCGAGAGCACCGTGTCGGGGGATACGCCGGGCGGGATCGGGGTGCCGAAGACGGCGTGCATGTTGGCCGCGGTGGACGGCGGCGCGCCATTCGGGAACTTGACGGCGAGGGCGGAATTCCACGGACGCCCGTAGTCATCGCCCACAGCCCAGCACCCCGTGCGGCCGATCGAGTACGCGGCGGCAATGGCGATGCCGGCCACGTCCGTGATGCGCCAGAAGTCGAGCCGCTTGCGCCAGATGACGAAGGTCACGGCGAGTGCGCCGCCGATGAGGCCGCCCCAGAAAACGAAGCCGCCGCGGCTGAAGAGCGCGCTCCACGAGTGGAAGAGGATCGCATAGTAGATCTTCGCGCCGAGCAGCCCGCCGATGACGGCGGCGAAAATGAGATCGTACACCGGCTCGGGGTCGTGGCCGCGGCGCTGCAGCTCGCGCGTCGCGATGATCTGCGCGATCACGAAGGCGAAGAGCACGGCGACGCCGAACCCCGTCAACATGAGGGGGCCGATGTTGTAGGCAAACGGATTAACGGTGGTCATGCAGTCACGAGCCCGGGAATAGGTAGCGTCGCGTAGGCGTTGAGGTCGAGCGGCGACCGCTCGCCATGCTCGAAGTGGAAGAGCCCCGCGCGTGCGATCATCGCGGCGTTGTCGGTGGCGAGCCGCGCCGATGGAGCATACACCGCAGCATCGCTCTCGGCGAGGCGCTCCCGCCTCGCGGCCGCGAGCGTCCGGGTGCACGCCACGCCGCCGCCCAGGATCACGCGTGTGCGCCCGAACGCGCGCGCGGCGCGAAAGGTCTTCTCGACCAGCGCGTCGATGAGCGCGTCCTGGAAGCCGCGCGCGAGGTGCGGCCGCTCCTGCTCGATGTCCACGTCGCGCGTCGCGTTCAACACGGCGGTCTTGAGTCCACTGAACGAGATGTCGTAGTAATCCGCATCGCCGGGCTGCTGGTTGCCGCGCACCATCGGGCGCGCGAACCGGTAGCGTCCGGATTCCCCCTGCTTCGCCATGCGCTCGACGTGCGGGCCGCCGGGGTACGGGAGCTGGAGGAGCTTCGCCACCTTGTCGAACGCTTCCCCCGCCGCATCGTCACGCGTCGCGCCGAGCAGGCGGTAGTGTCCCCAGGCCTCGACATCCAGGAGCAGCGTGTGCCCGCCGGAGACGAGGAGCGCCGTGAACGGGGGCGTCGCCTCGGGATGCTCGAGCGTCGTCGCGAAGAGGTGCCCTTCCATGTGGTGTACCCCGATCACGGGGATTCCGTTCGCGAACGCCAGCGACTTCCCGAAGCTGAGCCCGACGAGGAGCGCGCCCACGAGTCCGGGCGCGTGCGTCACCGCGACGGCGTCGATGTCGGCCAGTTGCACGTTCGCCTCGGCGAGCGCGCGCTCGACCACGGGGACGATGCTCGTCAGATGCGCGCGCGATGCGATCTCCGGGACGACGCCGCCGAACACGCGATGGATGTCCTGCGACAGGATGACCAGCGAACGCTGCGCGACGTCGTCGCCCCGTCCCTCGAGCACCGCGGCCGACGTCTCGTCGCACGACGTCTCGATTCCGAGGATGCGCGTCACGATGTCGTTCGTCCGCTCGACGTGCCCGACGGTGCCCGGTGTATCCGCGACGGCTTGCCGTGCGGCTTCGACGCGGGGGCGCGGGTGGCCGGCGAGGGCGACGTGCTGTCGGCGGCCGCGGGCGGCATGTCCGGCACGGCGGGTACGATCACGCGCACCGCTTCGGGCTCCGTGTGAAGCCCGAGCCCCGTCGTGTCGAGCGGAACGAGCTGCGGTGCGGAGTCGCGCACGGCAAGTACCTGCGACGCGGTCGCGACCGCGTGCACGTGGCGCACCCTGTCGCGCGGTCCGCTCACGGTCACGCTCTCCGGCTCGAAGCGCGGATCGCCCACGATGCGCCAGCCGCTGTCGGCGTGGAGCCGGAGCTCGGAGCGGATCGGCACCGTGCGGGTCGCACGCACAGTGAAGTGCAGCGTCACGCTGCTCGGCTCGATCTCACTGACGTGCGCGTTCACCCACGAGGGGAGCACGACCTGACTTGCGGTGAGCGGGATGGTGAGCGAGTCCGGCACATCTTCGCCGACCGTGAGATGAATCACCGGCTCGCTCAGCCGCAGCTTGAGCAGCTCCTGTGCTGGACCGACCACCGAGACGTGAATGGCCGGCACCGTATCGCGGAGCGACACGGCGGAGTCGGTGGAGAGCGTGATCCGCGCCGGCCACCACTCGGACGTCGGCTCCTGTGCGCTCACGACCATCCAGAGCACGATGGTGAAGAAGAGCGCCGCCAGCTTGAGTGGGAGCTGGTTGAGCGCGGCGGTGAGGAGGCGCCGCGGCAGCGGGGCGCGCGGCCGGCGAGGAGCGGGTGGCACCTACTGCGTCCCCTCCGCGAGGAGCTGCGCGATCAGTGCCCGATTGCCCGGCTGCGTCCAATCCTGCGTGTACACCTTCTTGCGGATGACGCCGCGCCGGTCGATGACGAAGTTCTCCGGATAGCCCGTGACCTGGTACGCGCGCTCGATGGCGCCCGAGTCGTCGTGCAGGATGTCGAACGTGAGTCCGAACTCCTTCACGAAGTCGCGCACCTTCTGCTCCGCGCCCGGCCCATCATCGACGCTGATCGCCACGATCTTGAGCCCCTTGGGACCGAACTCCTGGTACAGCTTCTCGAGTGTCGGTGCTTCCTGGCGGCACGGCCCGCACCACGTCGCCCACACGTTCACCAGCACCACCTGGCCGCGATAGTCGTCGAGGGTGCGGACCGGTCCCGTCGGACCGGAGGGCTCGACGACCGCGGCGTGGAACTGCGGCGCCTGCGAGCCGACCGACACGGGGAAGAGCTCGCCCCCCATGAGCTTGGTCGCGGCGAAGAGGGCGCCTCCGATCAGGAGGACGATCGCGCCCACGACGCTCCACTGCTGCCGCACCGTCATACGACCTCCCGGCACCGCGCCCGCAGCGCGCCGATCTCGGCGCACGAATCGCTCGCGGCGAACACCGCGTGGCCGGCGACGAACGTGTCCGCGCCGGCGCGCCATACATCGTGAATCGTGTCGCCGTTGATCCCGCCATCCACTTCCAACGCCGCCTGACTGCCCACGGTGTTCAGCATGAGCCGTGCGCGGCGCACCTTGTCCAGCGTGTTGGGGATGAACGCCTGCCCGCCGAAGCCGGGGTCCACCGACATGATGAGGAGCAGATCGAGATCGGCGAGCACCTCGCGCACGGACTCGAGCGGCGTCGCCGGATTGAGCGCGACGCCGGCCGCGCAGCCGAGCTCCTTGATGCGGCACAGCTGGCGGTGCAGGTGCGGCGCGGCTTCCACGTGGATGGTGATCACCGAGGCGCCCGCCTTCGCGAACGTCTCGATGTGCCGCTCCGGCTCCACGATCATGCAGTGGACGTCGAGCGGACGATCGGTGAGCCGCCGCACGGTCTCGATCACCTTCGTGCCGTAGGTGATGTTCGGAACGAAGCGCCCGTCCATCACGTCGATGTGGATCCAGTCCGCGCCGCCTTCGTCGACGCGGGCAATCTCGTCGGCGAGGTGGGCGAAGTCGGCGCTCAGAATTGATGGGACGATGCGAACGGTCATTGCGGCGAATGTCCCGCGATGGTGAGACTGACGGTGCTCCCCGCGGCCACCGGGCTGTTGGCCGCCGGACTCTGTGAGACCACGGTGTTCTGCGGGAGCGCGCTCGTCGGATCGTACACCGCCTGGCCGACGACGAGCCCCAGCTGCGCGAGGAGCGCGCGCGCCTGGATGTAGCTCTGCCCCGTCACGTCGGGCATCCCGATGCTGTCGGGGCCCGCGCTCACGGTCAGATTCACGGCCGAGGGGACCGGGACGCTCGTACCGGGCGCCGGCTCACTCTTGAGCACCTGCCCGCGCGGCGCCGGATCCTTCACCTGCGACACGGTGCCGACCTGCAGCGATGCGTTCTCGATCGCGAGCCGCGCGCGCTCCTGTGTGATGCCGACGATCGCCGGTACCTGTGTGTGACGCTCCCCCAGGCTCACGTCGAGAGTGATCGCGTCGCCCTTCGAGGCCGTGGCGCTGGCCACGGGGTTCTGCGAGAGCACGACCCCGGTGGGGTTCGCGTCGTCGTAGCGCTGGATCCCCTTGTCCGCCTTGAGCCCGAGCGCCTTGAGCCGCTTCGACGCTTGCCCATACGTGAGCCCCACGACGTTCGGCACCTTCACATCGGTAACGACCGGCGGCGTTGGCGGGAAGATGAAGATCGCGACGACCGCGTACGCGATCCCGAAACCGCCGAGCGCACTGGCGAGATATGCACCGATACGGCGCTTGAGCGTGCGTGAGTTCATGTGGTCCTCCGCAGCCGCGCGGCGAAGGCGCCATCGATGCCGTGCCGCTGCGGGAGGACACGCAACCGTCCGGCGTCGAGCACATCGGACGGGACGACGCCCTCGGCGGGCGGTTCCAGTTGAAACTCGGGATGCTCCGCGAGGAAGCTCTCGATCTGCACGTCGTTTTCCTCGGGCTCGAGTGAGCAGGTACTGTAGATGAGCAGGCCGCCCGGCTTCACGACGGTCGCGGCCGAGCGCAGGATGCTGCGCTGCAGCGCGGCCATCACCGCGAGGTCGGAGACCTTGAGGCGCCAGCGCGCGTCGGGGTGGCGGCGGAAGGTGCCGGTGCCGGTGCACGGGACGTCGATGAGGACGGCGTCCACGGGCCGGATGGCCGGGTGGCGCGCATCGGCCACGAGCGGGAGCAGGGTGCGCGCATCGACACGCTCGAAGCCGCGTACGCTCCGCGCCATGCGCCCGAACGAGCGGTCCGCGGCAATGACCGACGACGCGGTGCGCGAGAGCTCGAGCGCCTTGCCACCCGGCGCGGCACACAGGTCGGCCGCCAATGAGCCGGCCGGCACGGCGGCGTACTGTGTGACGAGGGTGGCGCCGGGGTCCTGCACGAAGAACAGCCCCTTGCGGAATGCACCGAGCTCGGTGAGCGCGGCGCCGGGACCGAGCTGCAGGCTGTCGCGCACGAGCGGAACGTCCATGACATCCACGCCCGCCGATTCCAGCGTCGCCTCGAGCTGCTCGTGCACCAATCCGTAGGGACGCACGACGACGGGCGCCTCGGAATTGTTCGCGATCAGCAACTGTTCCGTCTCGGCGGCGCCCCACCGCGCCACCCAGCGGGCCACGAGCCAGCGCGGGTGCGAGTAGGCGAGCGCGAGCGCGTCCACCGGATCCGTGGGCGTGGGGACGTCGAGCGTTTCGCGCTCGCGGTCCACGCGCCGCAGCACCGCGTTGGCCAGCTTGCTCGCCCCGATGCCGTGACGGAGCTTGGTGAGCTCCACCGTCTGGGCGATGGCCGCGTATGCCGGGACGCTCCGCATGAAGAGGAGCTGGTACACACCGAGCCGGAGCAGATCGATGAGATCGGGATCGAGCCGGGCGAGCCCGCCGCGCACGCGCGCCGAGAGGACGGCGTCGATCCACGCGCGGTTGCGGAGCATTCCGTAGACGAGCTCCTGCGTCCATCGACGATCGCGCGCGTCGAGCGGCGCGACGCGCGTCTCGAACGACGGATCCAGCAGGTCGCCGCGGCGGAGATCGGCGCACACCTCGGCAGCGATGCGGCGCGCTTCGGTGACGCCGCCGACGCCCACGCCGGAGCGCGCGAGCTCCGGGTGCTGCCCCGTCATCCCAGCATCCCCGCCGTCGGCGACGACGGCACCGCCACTTCGCGACGCGGCATGCGCCCCGCGAGATACGCGAGCCGCCCCGCATCCACCGCCTGGCGCATCGCAGCCGCCATGCGCACCGGATCCTGCGCCGCAGCGAGCGCGGTGTTCATGAGGATCCCGTCCACGCCCTGCTCCATGGTGATGCACGCGTCCGATGCCGTGCCGACGCCCGCATCGACGATCACCGGCACGGAGAGGCGATGCTTGATCGTGCGGATCGAGAAGGGATTGAGCAGGCCGAGCCCCGAGCCGATGGGCGACGCGAGCGGCATCACGGCGGCGGCGCCCGCGTCCTCGAGGCGCAACGCGGTGATCAGGTCATCGTTCGTGTACGCGAGCACCTGGAACCCTTCACCGGCGAGCGTGCGCGTGGCCTCGAGCAATCCAGCGGTATCGGGGAGCAGCGTTTCCTTGTCGCCGATCACCTCGAGCTTGATCCACTCGTTGAACCCGGCGGCGCGAGCGAGGCGCGCATAGCGGATGGCCTCGTCCGCCGTGTAGCAGCCAGCCGTGTTGGCGAGGAGGAAGTAGCGTTCGGGGTCGAGATGATAGAGGATCCCTTCCTCCGCCGAGCGATCGAGGTTCACGCGCCGCACGGCGACGGTCACGATCTCGGCACCCGAGGCATCGATAGCCTGCATCATCTGCTCGTTCGATGCGTACTTGCCGGTGCCGACCAGCAGGCGGGAGCGGAATTCGCGGCCGGCGATGACCATCGGGTCGAGGGCAGCGGCGGGTGTGTGCGTGGGGCTCGCGAGTGTCGTCAACGTCAACCTCCTCCAACGAAGTGCACGATCTCGAGCGTATCGCCGGGTCCGAGCACGAGCGTGTCGTATGCGGACCGCTCGCGCAGGATCGTGCGATTGTGCTCGACGACGATCATCCGCGGATCGAGTGCGAGGGTGCGCAGCAGGTCGCCGAGGGTCGAGCCGGTGGGGACGAGTCGCTCCTCCCCGTTCACGATGAGCGGAGTGGTGTCGCTATGAACCGCGGAGTGCGTCATACGCCGAAAGATACTCACTCGCGGCGCGTTCGGCATCGTCGGCGTCCCAGATGCCGCTGATCGCGGCCACGCCGTACGCACCCGCGGCAACGAGCTCGGCGACGTGCTCCGGACGCACGCCGCCGATCGCGATGCAGGGGAGCGGCGTGGCCGTGGCGAGCTCGCGCAGGAAGCGCAGGCCGCGCCCCGGCGCACCAGGGTGCGAGGCGGTCTCGAAGATGTGCCCCGCGACGAGCCAGTCGGCGCGAGCGGCGGCCGCGGCGCGCGCATCGGCAATCGAGTGCACGCTCGCCCCTATGCGGAGCGCGGGCGCGATCGCGCGCGCATCGGCCGCCGTCATGGAGCGCGAGGTGAGCTGCACGGCGCGCGCGCCGCTCGTCAGCGCGACGTCCACACGATCGTTCACGACGAGCCAGCATCCCGTGCGCGTCTGCTCCTCGCGCAGCGCGTCCGCGAGCTCGTACACCCACGCCGTCGGGAGGTGGTGCGCCCGCACGTGCACCGCGCCGAGCTCCCCGAGCACGTCCATGACGACGTGTGCCTGCGCGAGGAATTCGGGGCGTGCGAGAATGCGGTCGGAGGTGATGGCGTGGATGACGGGGGGGGGGACTCGGGATGCGGGATGCGGGATGCGGAATGCGTTGTCATCCCGAGCGGAGCGAGTGTCATCCCGAGCGGAGCGAGGGATCTCGGGCTGCGAGCGAGATCCCTCGCTATCGCTCGGGATGACAGGCGCCCGAGACGCGGTGACAGGCGCCCGAGACGGGATGACAGGAGGCCGAGACGGGATGACAGGAGGCCGAGATCCCTCGGTTGCTCCGCTCCCTCGGAGTGACTGCGGCCCCGGCCTCTCCGCATCCCGCATCCCGCATCCCGCATCCCGATCAGTCAAACCGCTCCCCCACCGCCACGCCACGCCCGCGGGCCCACTCCTGCACGGTGAGCAGCTTCTTCCCAGCGGGCTGCGCCATCGCGATGTGCACCGCGCCGGCGCCGGTGGCGACGAGCATGCCGCGTTTGTCGATGGCGAGCACTTCGCCGGGCAGGGCGTGTCCGTCCGGATCGAGCTCGTCGCTCGCGGCGGCGCCGAACAGCTTCACTTCGGTGGAGTGGAGCACGGTGTAGGCGCCGGGGCGTGGGTCGTAGGCGCGGACCTGGCGCGCGACGGCGCCGCAGCCATCGCTCCAATCGATGCGGGTGGCGGCGCGGTCGATCTTGCCGGCGTACGTGGCGAGCGCGTCGTTCTGCGCGTGCTCGGTGGCCTGTCCCATCTCGATGAGCGTGAGCGCTTCGATGAGCGCGAGCGCGCCGAGCTCGGAGAGGCGCACCTCGAGCTCACCGTACGTCTCGTCGTCGGTGGTCGGAGTCCGCGCCTGCAGGATGATCGGGCCCGCATCGAGCGCGGGGACCATGCGCATGATCGTCACGCCGGTCTCGATGAGCCCGTCGCGGATCGCCGCCTGGATGGGCGCCGCGCCGCGCAGCTTGGGGAGCAGCGATGCGTGCACGTTGATGGTGCCGAGGCGCGGCAGGTCGATCACTTCGGGGCGCAGGATGTGGCCGTAGGAGACGACCACCGAGATGTCCGGCTCGAGCGCGCGCAGCGTGCCCAGAAACTCGTCGCCGCGCGGCGTCTCTGGCTGGAGCACCGGAAGCCCCTCGGCCACCGCGATCTCCTTGACGGGCGGCGCGACGAGCGTGGAGCGCGAGCGTCCCACGGGGCGGTCGGGCTGCGTGACCACGGCGGCCACGTCGAACCCTTCGCCGATCAGGGCGCTGAGTGACGGGCAGGCAAACGTCGATGTCCCCCAGAAGAGGACACGCACGTCAGAGCTCCTCGTCGCGATGGTGATGCTGCGAGATGTCTGCCGGAACCACCGAGCGGGTGAGCGAGCGGTCGCCCTTGCGCAGCTTCTTCCACTTGCGCTGGGCGGCCTGCTGCTTCACGAGGCTCAGGTAGTCGATGAACAGCTTGCCATGCAGGTGATCGAGCTCATGCTGGATGCACCGCGCGAGCAGCTCCTGTACGTCGCGCGCGCCCGGCACGGTGTCGGTGTCGAGCTCGAACGGCTTCCCCTCGCGATCGAGCGCGCGCACGACCACGCGCGTCGCACGCTCCACGTCGCCGTACACGTCGGGGATGGACAGGCACCCTTCCTCGGCGCGCGCGCTGCCGTCGCGCAGCACGATCTCGGGATTCACGAGGACGAGGGGCCGGTCGGCGACGTCGATCACGGTGAGCCGCTCGCTGCGCCCCACCTGCGGCGCGGCGAGCCCGATCCCCTTGGCCGCGTACATCGTCTCGAACATATCGTCGATGAGCCGCCGGTGCTCATCGGTCAGCGCATCCACCGGCGTCGTCTCCTGACGGAGGACCGGCGCGCCGAGCAGGTAGATGTCGAGCAGGCTCACGCGACCGTGCTCGTTTCGGCGGTCTTCCCCCCGACGCGCGCGATGCGGCCGCGCTCGACGACGAGGCGCGATTCCCCCGACTTGATGGTGATGCGGTCTTCCATCGTGACGCTCTCGGCGCCGTCCTTGGTGCCCGTCTTGATGTGGATGACCTCGCCGACGATCCCGCCGGCGGTCACGACTTCATCTCCCTTCCGCAGCTCACGCAGGCGCTGCTCGTGCTGCTTCCGCTGCTTCTGCTGCGGGCGGATCATGAGGAAGTAGAAGATGACGAAGATGACGGCGAACTCGAAGATGAGCGGCATCAACGAGCCGCCGCCGCCTTGTGCGGGCGCGCCGAGCGCGAGCAGAGCGAATGGAGCGGTCATGGCGTAGAAACAGGTCGTGAGTGATAGCGCTCGAGCCAGCCCAGGCTCCACGCATCGAACGTTCCCTCGGCGATCGCGGCGCGCGCGGTGCGCATGAGGGTCACCAGGAAATGTACATTGTGCAGCGACAGAAGGCGCGGCCCGAGCATCTCGTCCGCCGTGAAGAGATGCCTGATGTACGCGCGGCTGAAACGCGCGCACGTCGCACAGTCGCATGCGTCGTCGAGCGGCCGCTCGTCGGTCTTCAGCTCGGCGCGCCGCACGTTGAGGCGCCCCGTGCTCGTGAACGCGGTGCCGTTGCGGCCCATGCGCGTGGGAGCGACGCAGTCGAAGAGATCGACGCCACGCCGCACGCCCTCGATGAGATCCTCTGGGAAGCCGACGCCCATGAGGTAGCGCGGTCGATCGGTGGGGAGCACGCCATCGACGACCTCGAGCATCGCGTACATCTCGGGCTTCGCCTCGCCCACCGAGAGCCCGCCGATCCCGTACCCCACCCAGTCGCCCATGTCGCGAATCGTGCGCGCCGCGTCGCGCCGGAGCTCGGCGTGGATGCCGCCCTGGACGATGGGGAAGAGGGCCTGGCCGCGGGATGCGGGAGGCGGGATGCGGGACGCGGGAAACGACCTCGGGGTCGAGAGCTCGCTCGCCACGAGCCGGTCGCATCCCGCATCCCGCATCCCGCCTCCCGGCAGTTCCGCATCCCGCATCCCACACCCCGCATCCCGAAACGCCGCCCGGCACCGCTCCAACCACCGCACGCTCCGCTCGCTCGCGTCGCGGGCAGCGGCGTAGTCGGACTTGCCGGGGATCACGTGGTCAAACTGCATGATGACGTCGGCGCCGAGTGCGCGCTCGATGGCCATCACCGATTCGGGGGTGAAGATGTGGCGCGAGCCATCCACGTGACTCTGAAACTCGACGCCCTCTTCGGTGATGGTGCGCAGCGTGGCGAGCGAGAACACCTGGAAGCCGCCGGAGTCGGTGAGGATCGGACCGTCCCACCCCATGAAGCGGTGCAGTCCGCCCATCTGCGCGACGATGTCCTCGCCCGGACGCAGGTGCAGATGGTAGGCGTTGGCGAGGAGCATCTGCGCGCCCGCCTCGCGCAGATCGCGCGGATCGAGCGCCTTCACGGTCGCCAGCGTCCCCACCGGCATGAACGTCGGCGTCTCCACGGCGCCGTGCGGCGTCGTGAAAACGCCGGCGCGGGCGGCGCCGGCGGTGGCGTGGATGGAAAAGCGGAATGTCCCCGTGTGCATCAATCCTCTAGATGATCGCCATCGCGTCGCCGTACGAGTAGAACCGGTAGCCGGCATCGATCGCTTCGCGGTACGCACGCATGGTCAGCTCGTAACCGGCGAACGCCGCGACGAGCATGATGAGCGTCGAGCGCGGGAGATGAAAGTTCGTGATCAACCGGTCGACCGCGCGAAAGGTATACGGCGGACGAATGAAAAGACGAGTCTCGCCCGCGCTCTCGGTGAACGTCCCGTCCGTTCGCACGGCGCTCTCGAGCGTGCGGGTGCTCGTCGTCCCCACGGCCCAGATGCTCCCGCCGCGCGCATGTGTCGCGTTCAGCGTCTCGGCGGTGGACGCGGGGAGCCAGTACGACTCCTCGTGCATCGCGTGCTGCGCGGGATCGTCCACCTCAACGGGCTTGAACGTCCCCGCGCCCACGTGCAGCACGACGTCCGCGCGCTGCACGCCGCGCGCTTCGATGGCCGCGAGCAGCTCTGGGGTGAAGTGCAGCCCCGCGGTGGGCGCGGCCACCGAGCCCGACTCGCGTGCGTAGACGGTCTGATACCGCTCGGCGTCGGCATCGACATCGGCGCGATCGATGTACGGCGGGAGCGGGACGTGGCCGTGCCGCTCGATGGCTTGCTGCACGGGCACGTCCGAGCGGAGCTGCACGATCCGTGTGCGACGATCGGTGATCTCGAGGATGTCGATGTCGAACCCCGATGCAACGTGCACTGTCCGCCCCGGGTGCAGCTTGCCGCCGGGACTCACCATTGCCTCGTAGCGCCCATCGCCCAGCGCGCGGAGGAGCAGCACTTCCGCGGGCGCGCCCGAGGGGCGGTGCCCCAGCAGGCGCGCGCGGAAGACGCGCGTGGTGTTGAGCACGAGCGCATCGCCGGGCGACACGAGCGTCGCGAGCTCGGCGAACGTGTGGTGTGAGATCCGCCCTGTATCGCGCTCGACCACGAGCAGCCGGCTCGCATCGCGGCGCTCGAGCGGTCGCTGCGCAATTCGCTCCGATGGGAGCGCGAAGTCGTAGTCCGATGTGCGGCTGCCGGGCTCGGTCACTTGGTGATCGTGATCGCGGTCTGGCGCTGGGTGTGCACGTGATTGACGAGGTCGGTGACGTCCACGGTGAGCAGGTACGGCCCGGGCGGTGCGCTGCCCAGGTCCAGCGTAACGTAGTCGACCGCGACGGGACGCGCAGGGGTTTCGCGCGGGTAGGCGAGCGATACCGCTTCGCTTCCGCGCGACGACAGTCCGATCGCGCTCTTCACCCCGCCCACGATCTTCGCGACGAGCCCCGCGAGTCCGCTCGATCCGCCCACGCGGTGCAGCGTGATGGCGACGCGATAGCGGTTGCTCTGTTTCTGTGTCCCCAGCGCATACGTCTCCCAGAGCAGGGAGATCGGATGCCCGCGTCGCACACGGCCGAAGCCGGGCGCGATGGTGAAGTCGGACCACCGCGTGGGCTCGGCACCCGGCTTCGGCTCGACCGTGTCCGCAACGAGGACATCGCTCATGCCGAAGCCGAGGCCGGAGCCGATGTCCATGCGGTCCGCGGCCCGCGCGCCACGCATCGCGTCGGGCTCGAGCGCTTCCACGCGCACCATGTACGTCCCCGTCGGCACACGAGTGCGCCACTGGCGGATCTCGCTCGGCGCCTGATGCGCCAGATCGATCACCTCGTGCGAGAGCTTCTGGAAGACGCGCGTCGCGCTCCAGTCGAATCCCTCGAAGTTCATCTCGAGCGAGCCGGTGCTGAGATCGATCCCGTGCGTGAGGTCGGCCATCGGCAGCTGGGCCGCGACGAACACATCGGCGGAGTCCGGCGGCCCGCGGAAGAGCGCCATCTGCACGGCGATCGAGTCGATGTTCTCCTCGCCCCCGACGTTGCGCCAGACGACGGGCACCGTGTCGCGCAGTCGCGCGAGCTCGCCCGCATCGTACGGATCGAGCGTGACCACGCCGTAGCCGGGGAGCAGCTCGAACAGGAACGCTTCGTCCGCGCTGTACCACCACAGCTCGCGGATGTGTTGTGTCGCCTGCTTCGCGGGATCGGGTGGGAAGGAGATGATCTCCGGTGGCGGACCGTAGCGGACGTACACCTCGCCCCGGTCGGTGTCCGCGCCGTGGATCGCGAACTCCGGGACGCTGAAGCACAGCTCGGCGTAGAGCACGCGACTCAGATACTCGAGACGATGGACGTTGTCCGGCGTGAGCCAGAGCGGATCGGCCATCAGCCAGTAGAGCCGCGATGCAAGCCGTTGCTGCGGGGCGGGGAGGTGCTCGTCGGCGTCCGCATCCCGCGGCTTCATGATGCGCGAGAGCCGGTCGTACTGCTCACGCTCGTCCGGCGTGAAGTACGTGAACGCGCTGTCGAAGGCGGCGGCCGCCACGTCGTCATCGCCGAGGCGGTGGCTGGCGATGCCGAGCACCGCCCAGCTCCACGCTTCGCGCGGCCTCACGGTGAGCCGCGTGCGCGCGTCGTGCTGCAGCTCCACCCAGCGCCGGCGCTCGGCGAGCGACATGTAGATGTGCCGGCGCGCGGTGATGTTGTCCGGATCCGCCTGCGTCGCCTGCGCGAAGTACTCGAACGCCTTCAGGTACTCGGATTGCCCGGACCACTCCTGCGCCGCCGCACGCAGGTCCATCGTGCTCACGTAGTACGCGATCGAGCGCGGGTCGGAGAGGAACGACCGATCCTTGAAGCTCTTGATGATGGTGCTGTAGACGTTGCGGTTCGCCTGCGTCTCGTAGCTCCGCCACTGCTCCATCCCCAGCCCATCCGCCGCATCCGATGCGGCCATGCTGTCGTGCTGCGTTCGCGCCAACCCGAGCGCTCGCTTGAACAGGCCGTGCGCGCGCCCACGCACCGCCGCCGAGTTGGAGGTGAGATAGAAACGGGCGAGATCGATGAGGTACCGCGGCGTGTTCGGCGCGTAGCTCACCGCGAGTGAGAGGGAGGAATCGGCGAGCTGGAGGAGCGAATCGTTGGCCAGGCGCTTCATGTAGCCGGTGCGCTTCTCCGCGCCCGACATGCGCCACGCGACCACGCCTCGCTCGTGCCACGCCGCCGCGTCGTGCTGATTGGTCCGCACCGCGCGGTCGAGCGCGCGAAGCGCGGCGAGCGAATCCTCCTGCAGCGTGCGCGGCTTGGCCTCGACCGGGATCGCCTGCTGCGCCATCCCGCCTACCGGCGCGACCAACACGGCCCCGGCAACAACGACAACACCGAGCACGCCACGCATGGTTTAGTCATGCGTGAGGGGGAGGGGGAAAGTCAAGAGAAGCGGGTGTGAGTTCCGGGTTGTGAGTTGTGGGTTATGGGTTGTGCGCGAGCTGAGCACGTGCATCGACGAGGCCCGTGACTCATAGCCGTACTCACAACCCAGAACTCACAACCCAGAACTCACAGCCCCAACCTCCCCTGCGCCCCGTCCCCACTCGGCACTGTATACCCGAAGTGCCGGTACGCCTGGGGCGTCGCCATGCGGCCGCGTGGGGTGCGCTGGAGGAAGCCGTTCTGCACGAGGTAGGGCTCGTACACTTCCTCGATCGTGGCCGCGTCTTCGCCCACGGCGGCGGCGATGGTCGTGATGCCCACCGGGCCGCCCTCGAACTTCTCGATGATCGTGCGCAGCACGCGGGCGTCCATGTCGTCGAGGCCGAACTCATCCACGTCGAGCATCTGGAGCGCGCCGTCGGCCACCGCGCGGTCGATCTGCCCGTCCGCCTTCACCTGCGCGTAGTCGCGCACGCGGCGGAGCAGCCGATTGGCCACGCGCGGCGTGCCGCGCGAGCGGCGCGCGATCTCGGCCGAGCCCGCGGCGTCGATCTCGACGCGCAGCACCTCGGCCGAGCGGGCGACAATGTGCTCGAGGTCTTCCACCGGGTAGAAGTTCAGGCGCTCGATGATTCCGAAGCGCGCGCGCATGGGCGGGGTGAGCATCCCGAAGCGCGTCGTCGCGCCGATGAGCGTGAAGCGCTCGATGGGCATCGTGATCGTCTGCGCCTTCGGGCCTTCGGACAACCGGATGTCGATGCGATAGTCCTCCATCGCGGGATAGAGGAACTCCTCGATGATCGGGCGCAGGCGGTGGATCTCGTCGATGAAGAGGATGTCCCCCTCGCGCATGTTGGTGAGCGTGCCGACGAGATCGCCCGGCTTCTCGAGCGCGGGGCCCGAGGTCGTCCGGATGTTCACGCCCAGCTCGCGCGCGATCAGCTCGGCGAGCGTGGTCTTCCCGAGTCCCGGCGGCCCGTAGAAGAGCGTGTGGTCGAGCGGCTCGCGCCGAGCGAGCGCGGCGTCGATGTAGATGCGAAGGCTCTCCTTCACCTTGCGCTGGCCGATGAACTCGGCCAGCCGCTGCGGGCGGAGCGACAGCTCGACGACGGATTCGTCGGAGAGCACTTCGGGGGTCGTGATTTCGGCGCGGGACATGGGGTGAACTCTACCCTGTTCTTCTCGGGACACAACCAAGCGGCGCGGGCCGCACGCGAGCGGGCCATCCACGGTCGAGATGCGCCGCGCATCCACTGCGCAATATACACCGAATACACGCCGAAGATCACGTCGGACTGAGTATGGAACCGGATGCCGGAACAGCCCTTGCGGCACTCCACGATGTTGGATCGTCACTCACGATGCATCATCACACGCGCCTCGCCCACTCGGGCGGGCCGAGTGCACGCCGTACCCGCGCTCCGAGGACCGCAGTAGCCATGGCGAACACCACCACCGAGCAGACGGATATCCAGCTCATCGCCCGTCTCAACGACCTGCTCCAGCTCGATCACGACGCCGTCCAGGCCTACACGCTCGCGATCGACAATCTCGAGAATCAGCAGTGGGCCAACACCCTCCGCCGATTCCGGGGCGATCACGAGCACCACATCGACAACCTCACCGCGCTCATCCGCCAGCGCAACGCGACGCCGATCGAGCTGCCGCACATTCCGAGCGGGCAGTTCAAGCTGGCCATGCAGGCGGCCGGCATTCCGGGTGGGGACAAGGGAATTCTCCTCACGTTCAAGGCGAACGAGCGGCAGGTGCGCGACAAGTATCGCCGCTACACCGAGCTCGACTTCCCAGCCGATGTACAGCGCGTCGTGCGCGACAACGCCGCGGACGAGCAGGTGCACTACTCGTGGGCGCTCGAGACGCTCGACGACATCGGGCTCGGGCCCCGGAGCGCGATCGGCCGTATGGAGTCCGCGGTCGAGCTGGGGCACGAGAAGATGGCCGACATGACGGAGACGGCCGAGCGGAAGGCGATGGTCGGCGCCCAGCGCGCCGGGCGCGGCATCTCTCGACAGTTCAGGGAGCACCCGGTACGGAGCACGCTGCTCGCCGTCGGCGCGGGCGTGCTCGTGGCGGGCGGAGTGTGGAGCGCCAAGCGGTAGGGCGCGATCGCGCGCCGCACCAGCCAGAACGGGAGAGCGACAGGTGGCACATCGAGGACCACGACTGAAGATCGTCCGCCGGCTGGGCACGGTGTTGCCCGGGCTCACGCGCAAGGAGACCGAGCGCAAGCCGTACCCGCCGGGGCAGCACGGGCAGAGCCGCACGCGCCGGCGCAAGAGCGACTATCGCGTGCAGCTCGAGGAGAAGCAGAAGGTTCGCTACCACTATGGGGTGACCGAGACCCAGCTGCGCCGCTACTTCACGCGCGCCACGCGCGAGCCGGGTGTGACGGGCGATGCGATGTTCGCGCTCCTCGAGCGACGGCTCGACAACGTGGTCTTCCGGCTCGGCTTCGCACCCACCATCCCCGCCGCCCGGCAGCTCGTCTCGCACGGGCACGTGAAGGTGAACGGCAAGCGCGTGAATCGCCCCGCGTTCCTCGTCGATCCCGGCGAGACGATCGCGCTCGATGCGCGCGCCCGCAACATGCCGTCGGTGGTCGAGTCCGTGGAGCACGGACCGCAGGTGAAGCTGCCGAGCTACCTCGAGCTCGACCCCGACGACAAGTTCACGGCGCGCGTCATCTCCACGCCATCGCGCCCCGACGTACCGTTCATCGTGGACCAGGCTGCGATCGTGGAGTTCTACGCGAAGTAGACACGCGCTCCCATACCGGTCGCAGGATCGCCGCCGCGCCTTCGTTCCCCACGCGGTTCACCGCCGAGAGCGCGACTTCGTCGGGCGTCGGCGCGGTCACGTCGCGCGCGAGCACGTGCCGGCGCTGCCACCCGGGGAGGATGGCGATGGTCCACGTGGTGTCGAAGCGCGCGCGCACCACCCAGAGCCACGCCTTCTCGTTCGGCGCGGGGCGCATGTGCATCACGGTCCCGCCCGTGATGCTGTCGACCGCGATCGTGACCCGCGGCTTGTGTGGCTTATGATGATCGAGCCACGGTGAGGCGGGGACGAGCGTCGGTGTGGCGTACACGTCGTTCTGCAGCGAGTCCGAGATCCCGCCGACGTTCTGCATGAGCGCCTTCATGCTGAAGTGCACCACACCCGATGCGCCTGGCAGTCTGCGCGTCAGGCGAATCTGGTCGAGGATCTCGCTCGCTGGCCAGGCCGAGCTCCCCGTCGCGCCCACCCGGCTCGTGATGATCCCCGGCCAGATGTTGCGCCTGTGCGCGTTCTGCTCCACCCACCACTCGAGGAGGATGGGGAAGCTCTGCCCGGACTGCGCGATCGGCCAGTAGAGCTGCGGGGTGAAATAGTCGACCCACCCGTTCGCGAGCCATGTACGCGAGTCGGCGTAGAGATTCGCGTACGCATCGTAGCCGGTGATCTGCGGAGGATTCCCCGGGCGCCAGATGCCGAACGGGCTGATGCCGAACTTCACCCAAGGCTTCTCCCGCTTGATCGCGCGGTAGAGATCGTGGATGAGGGTGTTCACGTTCTGGCGTCGCCAGTCGTCGCGGCTGAGCGTGCCGCCGCTCTTCACGTAGCGCGTCCAGCTCGCGCTGTCGGGGAAGTCGATCTCCTTCCCGGTCGAGTCCTTCTCCTTGTACGGGTAGAAGTAGTCGTCGAAATGGACGCCATCGATGTCGTAGCGGCGCACGACGTCCGTGATGACGCGGATCACGTGCTGGCGGACGCGCGCATCGCCCGGGTCGAGCCAGAGGTACTGGCCGTATCGCTTCACCAACTCCGGATGCGTCTTGCTCAGATGGTTCGTGGAGAAGACCGCGGGCTCCGAGGGATGGTACGCGCGGTACGGATTGAACCACGCGTGCAGCTCGAGGCCGCGCTTGTGCGCTTCCTCCACGGCGAAGGCGAGCGGGTCGTACGCCGGCTCGGGGGGCGCGCCCATCTGTCCGCCCAGATACTCGGACCACGGTTCGTAGCGCGAGTCGAAGAGCGCATCGGCGGCGGGGCGCACCTGCAGGATGACGGCGTTCAGGTGCAGCTCGACGGCCTTGTTCAGGATCTGCAGCAGCTCCACCTGCTGCTCCCACGTGCTCAGTCCCGGTTTCGAGGGCCAGTCGATGTTGTCGACCGTGGCGACCCACACGCCGCGGAACTCGCGCATGACGGGCGGGAGCGAGTCGGCCACCGATGCCATGTCAGGTGGCGGCGGCGTCCACTTCGGCGCCGGTGCCGAGGCAAGCGGCTGGGCGGATGCGGAACGTGCGATGGTGAGCAGCGCGGCGAGCACGACGGCGCGAAGGGGCGTCACGATGGCGTGGGTGGGAGCTGTGGAGGGGACGAGTGATGCGGCACGCCGCGGAGGGAGGAGCTGACGTGCGGCGCGTGAACGTATCAGCGACGGGTGAACGTTACCAGAAGATGACGCGCGATGCGATGGCGCGCGTCACGTGCGTGCGCATTACACGGGATGCGAGTCACACGGGTGCGAGTCACACGGGTGCGAGTCATACGGGCGTGACACGGGCGCCCGTCACCAGCGCGCGAGTCACACGCGCGCGCGAAGCGACGCCAGCCGCTCCGCGGCGCGCTCGAGCGTCTCCAGTCGCTTGCAGAACGCGAAGCGCACATAGCGCCGGCCAAGCTCGCGCTGATGGTAGAAGCTCGACCCCGGCACCGGCGCCACGCCCACCTCGCGCGCCAGCCACTTCGCGAAATCGACGTCCGACTGATCGCTGAGCGCGGAGAAATCCGCGAACAGGTAGTACGCGCCCTCGGGGATGGTGAACGTGAACCCCGCCTCGCGCAGTGCACGCGACAGACATTCGCGTCGAGCGTGATAGCCGGCCGCGAGCGACGCGTAGTAGTCGGCGCCGAAGCGGAAGCCCGTTGCCGCCGCGGCCTGCAGCGGCGCGGGCGCGCCGACGGTGAGAAAGTCGTGCACCTTCCGGATGGCGTTCGTCGCCTCCGCGGGGGCGATCGCGTAGCCGAGGCGCCACCCCGTGCAGCTGAACGTCTTCGAGAGGCTCGAGATCGTGACCGTCCGCTCGCGCATCCCGGGCATCATCGCGATGGGGTGGTGCGTGCCCGTGTAGATGATTTTCTCGTACGGATCATCCGTGAACGCCCACGCGTCGTGCTCCACGCACAGCTCGGCGATACACCCCAGCTCCTCGCGCGTGAACACGCGCCCCGTCGGATTGTGCGGCGAGTTGACGATGATCGCCTTGGTGCGCGGCGTGAAGGCGCGGCGCAGGCGTTCGGGGTCGATGCGCCACGCGGGCGGGTCGAGCGGCACGAACACGGGCATCGCGCTCGCGAGGATCGCATCGGGCCCGTAGTTCTCGTAGAACGGCTCGAGGACGATCACCTCATCGCCCGGATCGATGAGCGCGAGGAAGGTGGACGCCATCGCTTCCGTGGCGCCGCACGTCACCGTGACCTCGCGCTCGGGATCCACCGGCATGTCGTACCACTCGCCATACGCTTCGGCGATGGCGTGGCGCAGCGTGGGATTCCCCCACGTGATCGCGTACTGGTTGATGTCGCCGTCGATCGCCGCGCGCGCCGCGTCCTTCATCGCGTCCGGCATCGGGAAGTCGGGGAAGCCCTGCGCGAGGTTGATCGCGCCGTGCTGGTTCGCGACACGCGTCATCTCGCGGATGACGGACTCCGTGAAGGTCGCAGTCCGCGCTGCGCTCTCGGTCATGTGATCATCCCCACGTGCTGCGCTCGGTGTGCTCCGGACGAGCGATGATTGTGTGATGGGTCACGCTGGCGCGTCAAGTGAGGCGATGCGTGTGGCGTCGAGGAGCGAACGGGGCATGAGGGTTGCCTAATCTCACCGCGTCGGGCACGAGAGCGCCGACTGACCCAAGTCACGGAGGAGTACAGCCATGGCAGGCATTCTGTGGACGATCGTCGTTGTTCTCTTCGTCCTCTGGCTGTTGGGCATCGTCTTCCACGTCGCCATCTGGCTCGCGTGGGTTCTGCTGTGCGTCGCCATCGTCATCGCGATCGTGCGGCTCATCACCGGACGGAGCGCGGTGTAGAGAGGTCGCACGTTGTCGTCCCGGGCGGAGCGAGGGATCTCGGGCGACTGTCATTCCGAGCGTCAGCGAGGAATCCCGGGCGACTAACGAGATCCCTCGCTCCGCTCGGGATGACAGTCGCTCCGCTCGGGATGACAATGCCGTCTTACCGCCCGCCCACCTTGCTCAGCGCGGTGCGGATGAGCTCGGGGGCGGGCATGCCGCGCGCGCCCGCGTCGAGCGCGGCGCGCACGGCCTTCTCCGCATCCGCTGTGTTGTAGCCGAGCGAGACGAGCGCACGGATTGCGTCCTCCACGGCGGCGCCCTCGGGGCGGGGCACTCCGGGTGCGGGCTCCCCCTGCAGGCCGTCCAGCTTGTCCGCCAGGTCGAGCGCCAACCGCTCCGCCTTCTTACGCCCGACGCGCGGCACGCCCTGCAGCGTCGCGATGTCCTTCTCGCGAATGGCGCGCACGAGTCGCTCGGCGGAGAGCGTCGACAGCATCCCGATCGCGAGTCCCGGGCCGATGCCCGTCGCGGTGAGCAGCCGCTGGAAGACGCGCTTCTCGAACGCGTTGCTGAAGCCGAAGAGCAGCCACTCGTCATCGCGCACCACGAGATGCACGTGCAGCGCGACATCCTCGCCCACCTTCGGCAGCGTCTCGTACACGCTGAGGGGGATCGCGACGTCATACCCCACGCCCCCCGCCGTCATGATCTCCACGCGGTCGAGATCCTTGGCGACGAGCGTTCCACGAATGTGCGCGATCACGATGCGCCTCCGTTCCGTCCCGTGCTCTTGCGACGACCCGCGATGCTCGCCGCGTGCGACGCGCCGAGTCGCGGGAGTCGCGCGCTCATGATGTGCGCGAGCGCGGCGGCGGCGCCATCCGCGGCGTCAGCGGGCTGGGGGACGCTCTTGAGCCGCAGCAATCGCGTCACCATGAACTGCACCTGCTCCTTGGTGGCCGCGCCCGTTCCCACCACCGCTTTCTTGATCTCCGCCGGCGGGTACTCGTGGATGTCGAGTTGCGCCTGCTCGGCCGCGAGCAGGATGACACCGCGCGCGTGGCCGAGCACGACGGTCGTGCGCACGTTCCGCGCGTAGAACACATCCTCGATGGACAACGCGTCCGGGTGGTGCCGCGCGATGAGCTCGCGGATGTCGTCGTAGATCTCGCGCAGGCGTACGGGCAGGGGATCGCGCGCGGTGGTGCGGATGACCCCGCACTCGATGAGCGAGAGGGAGCCAAAGGGCTCCCCCGCAACGACGCCGTACCCGGTGGCCGCGGTGCCCGGATCGACGCCGAGTACGATCACGGGCGGCCGCTCACGCCTGGGCCATCTCGGCCACGTCCATGTCGAAGTTGGCCTCGACCTTCTGGACGTCGTCCAGATCCTCGAGCTCTTCCATGAGCTTGAGGAGCGACTCGGCCGTCTTCCCTTCCACGCGCACGGTGGTCTTGGGGATCATCGTGATCTCCGCCTCGCGCACCGTGAGCCCCTTCGCTTCGATCCCGCTGCGGACCGCGTGCAGCGCGGTCGGCTCGGTGGTGATCACGTACTGGTCGCCGTCGCGCTGGAAATCCTCGGCGCCCGCTTCGAGCGCCACTTCGAGCGCGGCGTCTTCGTCGGTGTTGGCCACATCGATGAAGATCTGCCCCTTCCGCTCGAACATCCACGCCACGGAGTTCGCCGCGCCCATGTTGCCGCCGCCGCGCGACAGCTTGTGGCGGACGTCGGCCACCGTGCGCGTCGGGTTGTCGGTGAGCGCGTGGATCAGCAGCGCGACACCGCCGGGGCCGTACCCCTCGTAGGTGATCTCCTGGTAGTCGACCCCTTCCAGCTCGCCCGTCCCCTTCTTGATCGCGCGCTCGATGTTGTCCTTGGGCATCGACGCGGCCTTCGCGGCGTCAATGGCGGAGCGCAGACGGGGATTTCCCTCGGGGTCACCGCCGCCGGTCTTCGCGGCAACCGTGATCTCGCGGATGAGCTTGGTGAACAGCGCGCCGCGCTTCGCGTCGGCCGCGGCCTTGTAATGCTTGATCTGCTTCCATTTGCTGTGGCCGGCCATAGAGAACCTGCGTCCGTGCGATCGCTCTGGAAGAGCCTGTGGATGATTGATGAGTGTGCTGCGTGGGGTGTGCTATTAATTATAGCGGTATCACACACCTCGGCCAAATGCGGCCGGGGTCCGCTTCACCTTCATCCACGCTGATGCTCGGCATTCCGGCACCGCGCGCATCGCGAGTTCGCGTGATCGTCCGTCGTGAGTGGTACGAGGCGGTCGCGAGTCGGTCGTTCCTGGTCGTGTCGGTCATGCTGCCGGGGCTGATGCTCGTGCTCGCGATCCTCCCCATGTACCTCGCGGGCGGCGCCGCGTCGGCGTCGCCGTCGGATGCGCTGCTCGCCAACCGGTACATGCTCGGCCTGCTCCTCGTGCTCCTGCTCTTTCTCGGCGTGGCGGCGCAGTCGCAGGCGTTGCTGCGGAGCGTGATGGAGGAGCGGGGGACACGGACCATGGAGCTCCTGCTCTCGAGCATCACGCCGTTCGAGCTGCTGCTCGGCAAGTTGTTCGGCTACTGCGCGGTGGCGATGACACAGCTCGCGGTGTGGGCCGCGTCGGGGATCGTGCTCGCGGAGCTCTTCGGTCTCACCTCCGCGCTGCACTTCTTCGCCGGCGCCGGATGGGCGACGTGGGTCCTCTTCGTGTCGTGCTACCTGGTGGGCTATCTGCTCTTCGCGAGCATCTACGCCGCCGTCGGCGCGACCGCCGCGCATGAACGCGATGCGAATCTCTATCAGCAGCTGCTCGCGATCACGCTGATGATCCCCTTCGTCGCCAGCGCGGCACTCGCGTCGAACCCGCAGGCGACGCTGGTGGCCGAGCTCACGTGGATCCCGTTTCTGGCGCCGACCCTGCTCCTGCTCCGGTGGGCCTTCGATGCCGTGTCACTCGTCGAGATCGTCGGCTCGCTGCTCGTCGCGCTGCTCACATCGCTCGCGGCGCTCCTCCTCGCCGCGCGCATCTTCCGCGGCGCCGCGCTGCTAAGCGGACGGCGGCTCACGTGGCGGGAGGCGTGGAGGGTGACGCGGGGCTCGGGAGGCGGGATGCGGGAGGCGGGATGCGGGATGCGGGACGAAGCGCGATGTCATTCCGAGCGTCAGCGAGGAATCTCGAGCCGGTGCGAGGAGATCCCTCGCTGACGCTCGGGATGACATCGCCTGACGTCGACGACGTCATTCGCTGCTTCGCCTCCCGCCTTCCGCATCTCACAT
>DASVCF010000148.1:0-10217 GCA_036381735.1 Gemmatimonadaceae bacterium
GACCCACGATCTCGTCACGCTGCAGGCCGAGCATGCGTGCGGCGGCGCGGTTGACGACGCGGACGCACAGCTGCGGATCGAGGAGCATGACCCCGTCGGCGAGTGCGTCGAGGAGCCACAGATCGACGCGTGGGCTCACGCGTGTGAGCGAGGCGGCCGGACGTGGGCCGTCGTGCGGATGAATCAGAAGCTGCTCCGGGGTACGGCGTGAACGTCGCGCGCGTGCGCTGCATGTCGCATGCCTCCGTGCGCCAGTGGCTCACGGGTCAGTTTTCGTACGTCGCGCGCCGGTTTCGGGGTTCGCTCCCCTTTCTCAAAGCAGCGAGTGCATTACTTTTCCCTCGTGCCCGCGCGGGCGCGGATTCTGGTGACGCTTTCCAGGCTATGCTATGCGTGCAGTGTGTATTGCCCGCCATCGTTTTTTGAGCGAGCACATCTCGTCGATTTTCAGCGCCATCGGCATCGAGTCCGCTCCCGCCGTTGGCTTCGACGAAGGGACGCGCATGGCACGCGCCCAGGTGCCGGACCTCGTCATCTGTGACTACGATCTGCTCGTGTCGGCGCCGCTGGCCGAGTGGGAGCGCGACGTGGTGCTGGGGGCCGTCCCGATCATCGCCGTGAGTCTCACGCGACGTCCCGAGGAAGCGCATCTGATGGACACGAACGGGATCGCCGGCTTCCTCTACCTCCCCATCATCGATGAAGGCGCGGTCGCGCGCATCGTGCATGCGGCCACCGCGCGCAGCATCCGTCCCCCCATCAACGCGTTCCGCTGGACGATGGACGCGGCCCCCGTGGAGCATCGCGCCGATTGACCGTCGGCGCCCGTCGCACCACGCTCGGCCCTCTCACACGCACCGCCGCGCTCGCCGCGGGACTCGCGGCTGTTGCCGCGTGCTCCTCGCATGACACTGGCGCGCGCTCCCCGATGGATACCGCGCGCGCATCGTCCACACCCGCGGCTGTGACGCCTGGAATGCCGCAGCTGCCGTCCGATTCCGCACGCGCCGCGATGGTCGCCGAAAGCATCGCCACCGCGCGCGACCAGTGGAACGCGGCCGAGATTGCCAAGCGGCTCACCGAAGCGGGGCTCGTCGTCAGCAACGAGAAGAAGACGGTGCACTACCCCGGTCTGCAGCACCCGGGAGAGCTGCTGGATGTGAGCGGGAACGAGTTGCAGATCTACGTCTACGACGACCAAGCGTCCCGCCGCCGCGACACCAAGGACCTCGATACCACGAGCGCCGGTGCCGCCGGCCTCGGCGTGCCTCTTCGCCCGCATTTCATCATCACGAACAACCTCGTCGCGCTCCTGTTCACCCAGCGCGGCGAATTGGCCGAGCGCGTGGAGAACGCGCTCATGGCGAGGCACCTGGGGAAGCGGTGAGAGAAGTGAGTCAGTGAGTCAGTGGGTCGGTGAGTCAGAAAGAACACGTAGGGTGAGCTTGTCATCCCGAGCAGTTGTCATCCCGAGCGGAGCGAGGGATCTCACTGGCGGACCGAGATCCCTCGCTCCGCTCGGGATGACAGCTCCGCTCTCTGCTTTCTGCTCTCGCCGTTCAGGCTTTTTCTGACTCACTGACCCACTGACTCACTGACCCACTGACTCACTCCTGTCCCAGCGCCAGCTCCAACTGCTCCTCCCCCCGCTCCTCCCCCCGCGTCTCCGTCTCCTCAGCCGGCTCGTCTTCCACCTCCCGCCCGTTCCGCACGCCGTAGCGGCGGCAGAGGTCGGCGAAGTAGCGCGCGAGGCCCGTGCGATAGCGCTTGTGCACGTAGGCGCTCGTCGCGTACGCGCGATGGTAACGATCCGCCAGCTGCGGGAACTCGTGCTCGATGAAGGGGAGGTAGCGCTTCCGCGCTTCGTGCTGGAGTCTGAGCGCGCAGACGTACGCTGATTGCGCGCCCGCTTCCGCGACGCGCTTCACCAACGCCTCGAGCGCGCGGGGGTCGTCGGTGATTCCGGGGAGGACGGGCATGCAGAAGATGCCGACGTCGAGCCCCGCCTCGCGAAGCCGAGTGATCGCGCGGAGGCGCGACTCGGGCGTGGGCGCGCGCGGCTCCAGACGTCGAGCGAGCGCGCGGTCGAGCGTGATGAGCGAGATGTGAATCGTGAGCGAGGAGTGCCGGGCGATCCGCGCGAGCACATCGATGTCGCGCGTGACGAGCGGGCTCTTGGTCGTGATCGAGACGGTGAGCCCTGGATGCTCGGCGAGCCCCTCGAGAATGGCGCGTGTCACGCGGAAGGTGCGCTCTGCCGGCTGGTACGGATCGGTGGCCGTCCCGATCGCGATCGCTTCACCCTCGAGCAGCGCGCGGTGCTTCTCGCTCCCGTGCCGCAGCGTGCGTCGCAGCGTGTCGGCCGCGTTGCGCTTGACGAAGATGTGTCGCTCGAAGGCGAGCCACGGCGGCATCGACTCGACCTCGTGGCGCGTGACATCGACCAGGCGATCCTCGGCGGCGGCCCGTTCCATCACGTAGCGGTGCGCGTATCGCGCATAGCAGTAAGCGCAGCCGAACGCGCACCCGACGTACGGGTTGATCGACCAGTAGGCCATGCCAGTGGTCGTCGGCGGATTGAGGACGCTGCGCGCGTGCGTGCCGTAGTAGGTGATGTCGCGCTGCTCGCCGATGACCGGCAACTGGCGGAGGGCTCGTTCGACCGACGCGGGGAAGAGGGCGGGCTGCGGCATGTGCGGGTGACTCGGCTGGCGGCACGGCGTGACGGGTCCCCGGTTATATACCGAAGAGATACCGAATTCGCAATGGCTGAGCAGCGTCGCCTGCGGCGCGCCAGTAACGCAGCAGTGCGCCGGTGTGGGACGTCGCCAATCGACAGTGCAAAAGGGTCAAAGAGTAGGCATATTCCGTACTGTCTCATGCAAGAGACCGCGAGTGGCATGACGGCTGCCTCATCCCCACCCACACCCCGTCGTCCCCGCCCGAGTTTCCACCCCTCCGCGCGAGTGCGAGCCGCCGCGGTCTGGCGAAGGCAGCGGGAGCAGGCCAAGGAGCACCCATGCACATCATGCGAAGCTGGATCGGCGTGGCGGCGGCTGCTGCTGCGCTCGGCGCGTGCGCATCCGCCGGGCACCATGGGAAGTCTGCGAGCAGTGGCGAGGTGACGGCCGCCTCGGAAGAGGTCCCCGTGCGAGTGAGCAACCACAACTGGTCGGACGTCGTCGTCTACGCGTTGCACTCGGGGGTGCGCTACCGGCTGGGTGATGTGTCGAGCATGAGCACGCGAGTGCTGACGATCCCCAAGGGGGTCATCTCGTCCATCGATGGCGTGCAGCTCGTCGCCGATCCCATCGGCTCCGAGGACTCGTACACTACCGAGCCGATCATGACCGAGCCCGGCGACGCGATTGCGTTCGATGTCGAGAACCAGCTCGCGATCTCGAGCTACAGTGTAGGGCAGCGGGGTGTGGTGCTGAGCCGGCGGCCGACGACGCCGCAGTGACGATGGCACCCGCGCCGAGGACGCGCGGCGGCCGCGCTATGGGGTGTGCTGCAGCCGTACGCCGATATCGAGGCCGCCGGTGGGCTTGGGGGCGGCGAAGAAGTGCGCGTAGTGGGGATCGTGCCAGATGCGGAACGTCTGCAGCACCGCGATTCCGCCGTAAATGAGCGAGACCTCACCCTTGGTGAGCGACGACGTGGCGGCCATGAAGCTCACGTCGCTCACGTTCGCGTTGCGTCCGATGGTCGTGTAGAAGACGACGGTCGCGATCCCGCCCGCGAGAAGTCCGCGCTCGAACGCGCCGCCGCGCGTGTGTGGGAAATCGAGGATCCCTTCGTTGAGCAGCGCCTGCACCGTGAGCCCGGCGCTCGAGAAGATGAACTGCTTGTGGGGCTCGAGCCGCGAATCGATGCCGGAGTAGATGGTGGGGCGCCCGCGGTTGAAGCCGAAGCTCGGATGCCCGCCCACGGCGTAGGCGGCGACCACATGTCCCGTCTCGTGCGCCAGGATGCTCGTGCCGAATCCGAGGATGAAGCGGCGCCAGAAGTGCGTCGGCTTGGCGCGCAATGCGGTGTCGGACGCCGCCTGCGCACGCGCGGCGGAGGGGGCGAATGCGAGGAGTACCGCGAGTCCGGCGATTGGGAGGGAACGGCGCATCGAGGAAGGGCGGGGGGTGAGCTCTGAGCTGTGAGGATCAAAGGGGTCAGAGGCGATTGATCGCCAGCGATCAATCGCCTCTGACCCCTTTGATCCTCACCCACGACTCTAACTTCTCCTATTCCCCCCGAACAAGCTGAGCAAGAAGAGGAAGATGTTCAGCAGGTCGAGATAGATGTTGACCGCCGCTTCCACGTAGTCATCTGGGCCGTACACGTTCCGCATGCGCCACGTGTCGAAGATCACGAAGCCGCTGAAGATCATGATCCCGATGACCGAGAGCCAGAGCTGACTCGCGGGGCTCGGGAAGAACATCGTGAGGATGAGCGCGCCGAGGAGCACGAAGAGCCCGACGGTGAGGAAGCTCCCCCACGCGCTGAAATCGCGCCGGCTCACGAACGCATACGCGGTAAGCACGGTGAACGCGCCGAGCGTGAGCGCGGCCGCTTCACCGACCACGCCCTGCTGCATCTGCATGTAGTAGAGCAGAACGGGCGCGAGCCAGATCCCCTCCATGAACGTGAAGAGGAGGGTCAGCCCGATGTTCGCCGGATAGCTCTTGCGCCGGTTCATCGCGAGGAACAGCGGCGCGAGCACGGCGATGAACGACAGGAACGGGTGCTGCGCGACGGCGATCATGAGCCGTTCCTGCGTGAACGCGAACGCGACGCCGCCGATCGTGAAGACGACGCTCGCGAGCACGAGCGTGTACGTGCGCCGGACCAACGTGGCGCGCTCGACACCACTCCGGACGAGGGTGCCTGCTGGGTAGGAGACGCCCATGGTGGTCACACTCCGGTGATAATTGTCCATGCGAAAATATAGCCCCGCGTCCGTGCGCGTGTAACGCCGTTCGGCGCGGAGATCCCACGCTGCGCTCGGGATGACATGCGCTCGGCATGACAGGGGCCCTGCGCGTGTAACGCGGCCCGGCTTCCGTGCGTCGCTTCTGAACGATATGATAGCGCTCCCGCCCCGCGCCCGCTTCCCCGCGCGGATTCTTCCTTCTGGAGGACGCATGACTCGCTCTGTCTATCTGACGACGCTGGTACTGTTCGGTTGCGCGACTGGGTCGGCGTCGCTGCCATCCGCCACGACGCGGACGCGGACCACGGTCGAGACGGCTTCGGGCAAGTATACGGTGGAGCAGGTGACCACGCCGGATGTGTTGAAGCACACGGTGCCCGCGTCGCTCGAAGATGCGTGGGCCGCGCTCCCCGCGGCGTACGGCGATCTCCGTATTCCGGTCAACGCCGTCGATCCCCAATCACACATCATCGGCAGCGGCGACATCACGGCGCAGGGGAGCTTCGCCGGCACCCGCGTCTCGCGCTTCCTCGACTGCGGTGAGGGGGCGCTCGGCACGCAGAACGCCGACCATTATGAAGTGCACCTGAACGTGCGGACCCAGCTGACGGCGAACGCGAGTGGCGGCACGCTCGTGCAGACGCTCATTGAGGCGTCTGCACGTGATGCGGGGACGGCGACCTCGGCGGTGCACTGCGCGACGACCGGCACGCTGGAGCGGCGCATCGCCGAGGCGCTGGCGAAGGAAGCGAAGTAGACGCGCGCTTCCCCTAGCGCTTGAGCAGCTGCACGCTCCCGTTCACCGTCTCGAACTTGATTCGCCGGCCGCCATTCCCGATGGTGGCCCGGATGTGGCGCGGTGAGAGCCGGCCGCTCACGGTGAGCGGGTAGTCGCTCGTGAAGCTGCCGTTCACCGTGGACATCTCGAGCTCGGCGTTCAGCGTGGCCGGCAGCTCCGCGCGCACCGAGCCGTTGACGGTGGAGAAGTCGAGATCGCCGTCACCGGCGAGCGAGTCCATGCTCACACGCACGCTCCCGTTCACCGTCGACGCGTTCACCGGGCCCTGCGTGGTGGCCGCCTCGATGTCGCCGTTCACCGTCTCCGCTTCGACCTCCGCCTGCACGCCGTGAATGTCGAGCCCGCCATTCACCGAGTGCGCGTCCATCTTCACCCCCTTGGGGAGCTGTACGGCGAAGTGCACCGACACGTCGTTGTCGCGGTCGCCATGTCCGTGCGAGTGGTAGCCGCTCTCGTCGCACGTGTCGCCCTCGTGCCAGAGCGCGCAGATGGTGACATCGCTCCCCGACTTGAACACCGTGAAGTGGACTTCGCTGGGATCGCCGTGGCGCCAGTGCTTCTCACCGGTCACGTGCACGGTGCTGCCGCTCGTCCCCTCGACCGTGATGTCGCCGTTGATGTTGCGCACGTGCAGCCAGCTCCCCTGCGGGATCTGACCGTCCCAGGTGAACGTGTTCCCGCTGCTGTTCTGCGCCTGCACGGACGGGACGATGGCGAGTGCGAGTGCCGCGAGCAGAAGACGGTGCATGTGATCAATCCTCCGAGCGGCCCGAGCCGCGTTCGATGGTGACGTCCCCACTGAAGGTGGTGGCCGAGACGATCGCGCCACCGTTGCCGATCCGGAACTCCATGCGCTTCGGATGCCCCGAACTACGTTGCGCGCCGGGGAGCAGTGTCATCGGGAAGTCGCTGTCGAGGTCGCCGCTGAACGTTTCGACGCTGAGCTGCGCGCTCGTGCTCGCGGGGATCGCGAGCCGAACGTCGCCCGAGTACGAGTGGAAGTCGTAGCGCCCCTTCGGGTCGATCGTCCCCTGGTAGTGCGCATCGCCGCTCGTCGAATTCACGTGCACCGAGCTCGAGCGCGCGTCCGTGAGCTCCACATCCCCGCTCACCGTCTCGGCGTCGATGTCGCCCGTCACGGTGCGCAGGGTGACGTCGCCGCTCACCGAGTTCGCGCGCGTGTTCCCGCCGATTCCGGTGCCCGTGAGCTCGCCGGACACCGTCTCCAGCGTCGCGCGTCCCTTGACGTCGGATACGGAGAGATCGCCGCTCACGGTGTGCGCTTCCACCTCCGCGCCGCCCCGCGAGTTGATGTCCCCCGATACGGTGCGCATGAGGAGCCGCGCGCTGGAGGGGATCGTCACCTCGAAGGTGGCATCGCCCACGCCGCCCCGCCGTCCCCCGCCGCCGCGCACCGAGAGCGCGACGCGTGACGGCGAGCCATCCACGTTGAGCACGCCGCGCTCGGCCGTCGCCACGATCCTCACTTGGTTGCGATCCCAGCTCGTCACCTTGATCTCCCCCGAGATGAGCGAGAGATCGACGGTGCCCGACTGGTTGAGCGTGAGCGTCGTGTCGAGCTTGCTCTGCTCCTGATCGAAGTCGAAATCATCGCCGCGGTAGGGGCGTCCCTGCGCCAGCAGCGGCGCGGCGGCAAGCACTATCGCCAGCATCGCGAGAAGGTGACGCGGTCTCATGGTCGTCCTCGTGTATCAGGTGTGTGACGGCAGCAGCGCCGCCTTGCGCAGGAGCGCCACCTTCTGGCTCAGCGCAATGTTGAGTTGGTCGTGCAGGAACTGGCTGCCCGGGTCGGCCGCGAGCGCGGCGCGGGACTGCGCGATCGCGGTATCGATCACGCGGAGGTTCCGCTCGATGATCGCGACCGTCGCGGGGTCGAGCTCGCTGCGCCGCGCCTCGACGCTCGCGCGCAGCTCGGCGATCTCGTGGTCGTACGTCGCTTCGGCGGGCGAGTTGGCGACGGCGCGGATGTTCGAGCTGCTGGAGGCGCCGCCGGGCACGCCTGCGGTTGCACGCCCGCTCTGTCCGCGCTCTCCTTGCTGTAGGCCTTCTCCCTTCTGCCCGCCCTCTCCCTCCTGTCCGCCCAGCGCCACCGCTTCCGGCCGAGCGCCGAGCTCGTGCTTCGTCACCTGGTAGGTGACGCCAGCGGTGGCCGCCATGAGCAGTGCCGCGGCGGCCGCGAGCCACCCCGCCGTGACGCGCGGGACGAAGCGACGAACGCCAGTCGGTGCATGCTGCGTGCGGGCTGATGCGTGCCCTGCGCGCGCTGTGCGCCACTCGGGCGCTGTGTGCGATTCGCTCGATCCGTGCGATTCCGCCGACGTGATCGGAACCACCTCGGGCTCGAGCCGAGCCTCGATGCCGCTCCACAGATCCCGCTCGGGCGTGAGATCGGGGAGCGCGCGCACGTCGTGCGTGATGGTCTCGATGTCGCGCACGAGCGCCGAGCATCGGGCGCATCCATCCATGTGTGCGTGCATCGACGCGTGCGTCGCGCGATCCAGCGCTTCCTCCAGGTACTCGGGGAGCAGCGCGTCGAACTGCTCGCATGTGAGCATCGGACTGGTCATTTCAGCAGTGCCTCCCGCAAGAGGAGCCTGGCGCGATGGAGCTGCGCCTTGCTCCCGCCCGAGGTGACGCCGAGCAGCTCGGCGATCTCCTCGTGCTTGTAGCCCTCGACATCGTGGAGGACGAACACCCGCCGTGCGCCCGGCGGCAGCGTGGCGATGGCCGCTTCCAGATCCATCCGCTCGGCGTGCAGCGGCGCATGTCCCACGCGGTCGTGCCACTCGGTCGCATCGTCATCGTCCTCATCGTTCGCCACCGTCCGCGATCGCTCGCGTCCCTCCGTCTTCCGCGCGTTGAGCACGACGTTCACCGCCAATCGGTGCAGCCACGTCGAGAACGCGCTCTCTCCACGGAAGAGGTGCAGCTTCTCCCACGCGCGCACGAAGACGTCCTGCGTCAGCTCCTCGCCGCGCGCGCGGCTCCCGCACATGCGCACGCAGATCGAGAACACTCGAGTCACGTGCGCCCGGTACAGGCGCTCGAAGGCACGACGGTCCCCCGATGCGGCCAGCGCCACATCGGCATCGCGGTCACCCGCGGTCGGAATTGGTGGGATCCGAGGCATCACTGCCGTCATGCGATCGATCGTCCATCTCCTGTTGCAGGATCAGATGGTCGATCGGGGAGAAAGGTTTGAATCCACTCGCTCCACCACCCCTACCAGCTCCCGGATGTCCTCGATCAGGTAGTCCGGCCGTGCCGCCTCGAGCTGCGCCCGGGTGAACGGCCCCCACAGCGCGCCCACGGTCGTGACGCCGGCCGAGTTCCCGGCGGCCATGTCGTGCGGCGAGTCGCCGACGAAGATCGCCTCGCGCGCGGCGGCGCCGAGCGTGCGGAGCGCGAGGTGCACGGGTTCGGGGTCGGGCTTGTGCCGCTCGCACGAGTCGAAGCCGATCACGACATCCATGTTGGCATCCAGCCCGAGCCGCTGCAGCGCCCGGTGCGCGAGCTCGGTGGACTTGCTGGTGACGACGGCCATCGGATGCCCGCGCGCCCTGAGCAGCGCGAGCGTCTCACGCGCGCCGTCGAACTCGCGGAGCAGCCGGTCGTGGTGCTCGCGCTGGTGCGCGCGGTAGGCGGTGATGAGCGCCTCGACCAGCGCCTCGTCGGACACGTGGCTCCGCATCTGCGCGACGAGCGGCGTCCCGATCCCCGCGATCCACTGCGCATCGCTCGGCGGCGCGACGCGCACCGTCTCGAAGGCGTGATGGAAGGAGGCGAGGAGGAGATCGATCGAGTCCGCGAGCGTGCCGTCGAGATCGAAGAGGAGCGCGAGCGGCCGGTTGGTTGGGTTGGGGGGCGACATGGAGTCGAAGGTAAAACAGAAAGCAGAGAGCAGAAAGCAGAGAGCAGGGAGGAGGGGTAGCCAATGCCTGTCATCCCGAGCGTGAGCGAGGGATCTCGCTGGCTCGTCCGGGTGATCGTAGAGCGGCCGCGTCCACGCAACATCATCATCGTTCGCACGAGCGGACGCCCAGCAGTGGAGTCGACGGCGGATGTCGCGAGTGGGATGCGGAGCTACACCGACGCTATCCGTGCGGTGCTGTGACGGTAGCCGACTCGCTGTAATCCGCGCTCGACCTGTGACGCCGCGCACGAAAGTTCGTCCATGCGATGCTGGCCCGCGTGGTGTCGCGTGTCGCGATCTCACCCGCCGCGCGGCCGGCGCTCGGCGTCGGCGCCGAGCGCTGTTCGCCGTCATCTCGTCACGCGTCGTCACACCTCGTCACGCCTCGTCACACCGCAATGCTGGCCGTCCGCCACCCGAGCTACGCCGTTCGCGAGTTCTACGCGCGCAACCCTCGACTCGCGCCCAAGCCCTCCACGCGCAACAAGCGATTCGCGACCTTCGCGCTCATCGCAATCATGCTCGGGATCACGATCGCCGGGCTCTCCCTCCGTCCC
>DASVCF010000149.1:0-4464 GCA_036381735.1 Gemmatimonadaceae bacterium
GCGAGTGCCGTGGGGTTCCCGCACCCGAGCGAAGCGAGCAGTGCTTCGGTAGGAAGGCCCGCAGTCTCGCCGGCCTCGTAGAGGTCGGACGTTATCGGGTCCCACGACTCACTCGTAGATCCGCAGCAGCCACTGGAGCCATCATTGGGGCCACAGCAGGAGCCGGCCGTCGCGCCCTCGGTGACGCGCTGCGCCGCGCTGCCGTAGCGCGCCTGTACCGTGGCGCGGATTTCCTCGAGCGTGGTCGGTACCTTCGTGGGATTCTCTCGCGCTTCGGTGGTCATGGTTGCCTCGTTGTGATCAATAAATCTTGATGAGTACCGCACAAAAAAACGGTCAGGTGGTCAGGTGGTCAGGTGGTCAGGTGGTCAGCTGCAGCATTCTCCCTTTCGCATCACTCTGAGCGCGCCCTTCTTCGGCTGCATGGCGACCGCGATGTCGTGCACTTCGCCCAGCGCCTCGGGGACGATGCTGTAGTACGACCACCGCCCCTCCCTGCGGTCCTCCACCAGCCCCGCCTCACGCAGCACGCGCAGATGGAAGGAGAGACGCGACTGCGCTGCGTCGAGCTCATCCTGGAGCTCGCACACGCAGAGTTCCCCGCCCCGCAGCATCTCGAGAATCGAGAGCCGGGTCTCGTCGGAGAGCGCGTGGAAGAGCTCCACGGCGCGGTCGAGATCAGCTGGGGCGGTGCGAGTCGCGGTGGTCACGCGGTGTAATATATCAACATTTTTTTATCTGTCTAGACGCCTGGCCGAGCACAGTGGCGAGCGCACGTCGAAGCAGGAAACCATTCCCTCGCGTAAGTGGTTGGGGACGTAGATCTTCGCGCAAGAGATATCCCACAGGAGGACCCGCTTGAGGACGACAATGGGAACCGCAGAGGCTACGCGATCGGAGCACCGCTGCCATCGGCACCGACCCGGGGCAATGGCGGTCTCGAACATCCTCGGACTGGCTTCGCTCCTGTTCATTCTCGCCCTTTCCCGCCCGACGCTCGCGCAGGCGTCTCGCCCGCAGCGCAGCGCTCCCACGGCGTTCGTGGACGTGAACGTGGTGCCGATGGACTCCGAGCGCGTGCTCGCCAACCAGACGGTGCTCGTGGAGGCCGGCAAGATCGTGGCGATCGGACGCGCGGTGAAGATCCCGGCGGATGCGCGCATCATCGAAGGCCATGGGACGGCGTTCCTCTCGCCCGGTCTCGCCGACATGCATACGCATGCTGACACGCGCAACGACCTCGCGATCTATCTCGCGAACGGCGTGACGAGTGTGCTCAACATGGGTGACGCCTCGCCCGGGTTCATCGCCCAGACCCGGCCGGCCGTGAACGCAGGCCGGCTCCCGGGGCCGCATGTCTATGCGGCGTTCGTGATCGACGGCTCGCCGCGCTACGGGCACTTCATGGTCTCTACACCCGACGAGGCGCGCTGGGCCGTCCGGCTGGCCAGAACCAACGGCTACGATTTCATCAAGGTGTACAACGATCTCTCGCCCGAGTGCTTCCAGGCAGTGGTCGACGAGGCGCGGCGAATCGGCATGAAAGTCGTCGGCCACGGTGTCACGCGCGTAGGGCTCGAGCGCCAGCTCGACGCCGGCCAGATCATGGTGGCGCATACGGAGGAGTTCCTCTACACAGTCTTCACCTCGCCCGGAGCACCGGGCCCTGATGCGCCGGATCCGGCCCGCATTCCCGGCGTCATTGCCCTTCTCGAGCGCGATCACGCCGTCGTAACGGCGGACCTCAACACGTACGCCACGATCGCGGATCAGTGGGGGCACCCCGATGTCGTCGCGCGCTTCTTCGCGATGCCGGCGGCATGCTATCTCGAGCCCCGCTGGCGCATCGCCTGGCGGCGTGCGGACTACGCGACGCGCACGGGTAGCCTTGCGCCCAAGCTGGACTTCCTCGCGCGCTTCACGAAGGCGATGAGCGATGCGGGCGTGCCGCTCGTCACTGGAACCGACGCACCGACGATCCCGGGACTCGTGCCGGGCTTCTCGCTGCACGAGGACCTCGACGCACTCGAGCAGGCAGGGCTGAGCCGGTACCAGGTCCTCGTCGCCGCGACTCGCGAACCGGGCGAACTGATCCGCCGATCGATCCCCGGGGCCGAGCGTTTCGGTACTGTCGCGCCCGGGCGCCGCGCTGATCTCATCCTCACGGCTACGAATCCACTCCTCGATCTCCGCACGCTTCGCCAGCCGCTCGGTGTCATGGCGGCCGGGCAGTGGTTCGACGCTAGCGAGCTGGAGGCGCTGCGCGATCAGGTCAGCCGGGATTACGACACGGCCTGCGGCCACGACTGATCCAACGATGTGGCGACGCTGCCAGCTCGCAGCCCCTTCAACTACCTTATCCGAACAGTTGAGCAGCCGTGCAGCTGCCTCGTCTTCCGCTTTCAGCCCCCGCCGCCATGTCTTCGAACCGCACCGTCCGCCACCTCAGCTGGAACGACATCCACAAGGAGACCGTAACCGACCAGCTCTCGCGCCGCCTCGTCACCGGCGATCGCATGATGCTGGCGCAGGTCTACCTCGACAAAGGGTGCATCGTTCCCAAGCACTCGCACGAGAACGAGCAGATCACCTGGATAGTGGAGGGCGCGCTCCGGTTCTGGATCGGGGAGAACGGTGAGGAGGAAGTGATCGTGCGCGCGGGGGAAGTGCTTCACATCCCGTCGAACGTCCCGCACAAGGCCGAGGCGCTCGAGGACACGCTCGACGTGGACATCTTCAGCCCCATCCGCCAGGACTGGCTCGACCACACCGACAGCTACTTCCACAAAAAGGCGGAGCGCTGACGATGGACCTCGGCATCCGAGGGAAGGTCGCGCTCGTCGCCGCGTCGAGTAAGGGACTGGGGCGCGCATCCGCCGAGGCGCTCGCGGCCGAAGGAGTGGATCTGGTGCTCTGCGCGCGCGGAGAGGAGGCGCTGCGCGCCACGGCCGAGGGGATTCGCCGCGCTAGCGGCGTGCGAGTGGTCGACGTCGTCGCCGACGTCGCCACGCCCGCGGGGCTCGCCGGCGTACTCTCGGCCGCCAACCGCGAGCTCGGTCGTGTGGACATCCTAGTCACCAACGCGGGTGGACCGCCGGCGGGGCCGTTCGAGACTCACGCGCCGGAGGCGTGGGAGGCCGCGGTGCGCACCAATCTCACGAGCGTTGTGGAGCTCGTGCGCGGCGTGCTACCGGGGATGCGCGAGCAGCGCTGGGGACGCATCGTCAACGTGACTTCCATCGCGGTCAAGCAGCCGGTGGACAACCTCATCCTCTCGAACAGCGTGCGCGCCGCGGTGACCGGCTTCGCGCGCACGCTCGCCAACGAGGTCGCACCCTACGGGATCACCGTGAACAACGTGATGCCCGGCTACACTCGCACCGCCCGCGTCGAGGAGCTCGCCACGCGCACCGCATCGCTCCAGGGCACCACGCCCGAAGCGGCGTACGCCGTCTGGGAGAGGCAGATCCCGATGGGCCGGCTAGGGGAGCCGGCGGAATTCGGAGCGATGGTAGCTTTCCTCTGTTCCGAGCTCGCGAGCTACACTACGGGTGCCTCGATCCCCGTGGATGGCGGCTGGATCCGCGCTCTGCTCTAGTCTGAACTGGTGCACCCATGACCGACACGCTGCACTTCGCCGCCGGCGCGGCGCTCGATGAAGTCCCGCCGCTCGCCGCGCGCGTGGATCAGCTCTCCGGCGAGGGAGCGCTCGATGTCTTCCGCCGCGCCACGGAGCTCGAGCGCACCGGCCGCTCGATCGTGCACCTCGAGCTCGGCGCGCCCGACGTGGATGCTCCCGCGCACGCGGTGGACGCGGCCGTCGCTGCGCTGCGTGCGGGCGACGCTCGCTACGTGGCGCCGCAGGGGCTCCCCGAGCTGCGCGAGGCGATCGCCACCGACGTACGCTCGCGCGGCGTCGACGCCGATGCCGACCAGGTCATCGTGACGCCGAGTGCCAAGACCGCCGTCTTCTATGCGCTGCTCGCGACGGTGGAGCCCGGGAGCGAGGTACTCGTCCCCGACCCCGGCTTCCCCATCTACCCGTCGATGGCGCGCTTCACCGGCGGTACCCCGGTGGGCTACGCACTCGATGCGGACAACGCGCCTGATGTGGACGACATCGAGCGACGCATCACGGCGCGCACGCGCGTGCTCTGCCTCAACTCGCCCAACAATCCCACGGGCGGTGCGCTCGACGCCGCAGCCATGGCGCGCCTCGCCGAGCTCGTCGCGCGGCACGACCTGCGCGTCGTCACCGACGACATCTACTCGCGCCTCGTCTTCGAGGGAGATCGCGCGCCCGCGATGGCTGCCTTCGACGGCGCGCGCTCGCGCACACTGCTCGTGGACGGCTTCTCCAAGACGTACGCGATGACCGGCTACCGGCTCGGCTACCTCGTGGTGCCCCGCCCGTGGGTAGAGCCGCTTGTCACGATGTCGGTCAACGGCCACACCTGCGTACCG
>DASVCF010000150.1:0-40022 GCA_036381735.1 Gemmatimonadaceae bacterium
TCCACTTCTGTCCCTCGGCGCGTATGTACTGGCGCTCGTCCTCGCAGATCGGGCAGTGCGCCGGTGGCTGATCGCTCTCCGGGTACTGCGTGCCGCACGTGGTGCAGATGTGGTAGGGCATGAGGCTCCATGGGAGAGTGGTCGAGTGCGCCGCGAGTCTGGACGATGAACACGCGATGGGTGCGGCGCAACCGCGTGCGACGAGCGCTCCGCTCTACTCTGGAGCGATGAGGCCGTGCCGCGCGCTGTGCTACGCGCCGTGCAGCGCGAGGGAGAGGTGCATGAACTCGGTGTCCGCCACGAACCCGAGCGCCTCGTAGAGCCGGCGCGCCGGCGCATTGGCGTGCTGCGTCGCGAGCTCGAGTCGGAGCGCGCCGGCGTGCGTCGCGTAGTCGGCGGCGGCTTCCACCAGAACGCGGGCGACGCCGCCGCGCCGATGATCGGGTGTCACGAACAGATCGTTGAGCACGAAGATCCGGCCGAGCGACACCGACGAGAACGACGGGTAGAGCTGCACGAAGCCAACCGGAATATCGTCGCCAGCGGTCGTCGTCCCTCGCTCTGGCGATCCCTCGCGCATCCGATGGGCGAGCAGCACCACGGATTCGCCGCGCGCGAGCCGCTCGGCGAGAAACGTGCGGGCCCCGGCGAGATCGGGCGGCATGCCGTAGAACCGACGGTAGGCATCGAAGAGCGGAGCCACGAGCGATGCATCGGCAGGGCCCGCGCATCGAACGATGATGTCCGACGCGCGACGCACCACCGGGCCGACCGCATGGTCGGGTGCCTGCGCGGGCGGGTGCTTCCTCGAGCGACGCGGGCTCATCCGAGGCGACGCGAGCGCGCCGTCGGCGTGAGGCGCCACGTCTCGGTCGGTGCCGCGAGGCGCTGCATCGTCGCGGGGCGTACGCGCCGAGTCCATTCGCGGTCCGCCGCCAGCGTTTCCAGGTGCCGGTCGTACGCCGCCGTGTCGGTGAAGCGCGCGAACCACACGAATGCGTGCTCGCCTTCGCGCACCGGCAGTCGCGGATACGTGTTGACGCTCGGCTCCGTCTCGAACGAGGCGATCGGCCGCCCGCCCGCTGCCACGAGCCGCGGCGTCATCTCCCGCTCGAACCACTCGGCGAACGTCGGGGCGGCCGATGCGGTGAGGGTGTAGATGGTCGCGACCACCAGCTCCGCGGGGATCGCCCTGGCGCCGATCGGCGGTCGCCCGCCCGCGATGGTGAAGCCCGAGCCGGGACGTGCGGGGCGCAGCAGCCATACGTTATCGGAGCTGATCATGGTGGCGTTGGCCGCGTCACGGTGTCGCGCCCAGACCGGACCATCGTAGAACGCGCGCAGGGACACGGCCCGCGACGCCATGTCGGGAAAGCCGCGCAGCCAGGTGAAGACATCGGACCGGTCGATGTCGCGAAACTGCGCGATGACCTCGATGCCTACCGCCTCCTGCGTCTCCACGAACTCGTGGTCGAAGAGCTCGACGAGCGTCTCGCGCTGCCCGGGATGCAATGCGTACTGCCGCAGCTCGACCGCGGTCGCGTGTCGCTGCATCGTCATGAGGTGCTTCCCATCCGCGTGAACTCCATGATCCAGTTCGGCTCCCACATCGCGCCACCGTCGGCGGCGAACGCCTGCTCCCACCGCGCGACGCGTGGGACCGTTGCCCGAACGATGCGCGTCCCCGAGATTGCGCGGAAAGCGGTCCGTCCGCCAGCGCCATTTTGCCCATTTTCGTCATGACCACTTTGCCGGCTGCTCCATTGCTCCCGTCACGTGCACGACAGGGATGAGGACCGCCGCGAGCCCACAGCTCCTCGCGCTGCTGCCCATCGACCGGACGGCGCGCGTGCCGCTGCACCGGCAGGTCTACGATGGCCTGCGGCGCGCGATCCTCGAGGGCCAGCTGCGCCCTGGACAGCGGGTTCCATCCACCCGCGAGCTGGCGAGCGATCTCGGCGTCTCGCGCTTGCCGGTGCTCACCGCGTACGAGCAGCTGCGGCACGAGGGGTACATCGACGGCCGCATCGGGTCGGGCACGTACATCAGCGCCGCGCTCCCCGACGATGCACTCCGGCCCGTGCGCGTGGCCGCATCGGCGCCGCGATCGATGTCCGTACCTTCACGTTCCACACCGACATGGCCCGCGCGGTCGCGAGCTTCGTCGAGCAGCCGTGCCGCCGTGCAGCGCCGCGTGTCCTTGCGCGCCGTGCCTCGCCCGCGCAACGACGGGGGGCTGCGTCCGTTCCGCGTCAGTCTTCCAGCGCTCGACGCCTTCCCGCACGCCCTCTGGGCGCGACTCGTCGCGCGACACGCGCATCGACTCCCGCTGATGCACATGGCGTACGGCGACCCCGCTGGCGTGGGCGTCCTGCGTGCCGCCATCGCCGAGCATCTGCGCGGTGCGCGCGGTGTGCGCTGCGAGGCCGAGCAGGTGCTCATCACGTCAGGGTCGCAGGCCGCGCTGCGGTTGTGCGCGGCGGTGCTCGTCGCACGCGGTGATCGCGTCGCGGTCGAGGAGCCCGGATACCTCGGCGCACGCGTGGCGTTGCGCACCGCCGGGGCGGAGCTCGTGCCCGTTCCGGTCGACGACGAAGGGATCGACGTCACCGTCCTCGGCGCATGGAGCCGGAGGCGACGGCCATCGGTCCGCGCCGTGTACGTGACGCCGTCGCATCAGTACCCACTGGGCATCGCGATGTCGGCGGCGCGGCGCCTCGCGCTGCTCGAGTGGGCCGTGCGTCACGAGGCCTGGGTGCTCGAAGACGACTACGACAGCGAGTACCGGTACGTGAGCCGTCCGCTCGCGGCGCTGCAAGGGATGGACGTGCATGAGCGTGTGATCTACATCGGCACCTTCAGCAAGGTGCTCTTCCCCGCGCTGCGCGTCGGCTACCTGGTGGTACCGTCCGCGCTGCGGGACCGATTCGTCGAAGCGCGTGAAGCGCTCGATCTCTTCTCGCCGACGCTCTACCAGCTCGCGCTCGCCGACTTCCTGCGCGATGGACACTTCGCGCGGCACCTGCGGCGCATGCGCGCCGTGTACCTCCGCCGGCGCGAGGCGCTGCTGAACGGGCTCGCGCGCCACTGCGATGCGCTGCTGACCGTGCTGAACGCGGACGCGGGGCTTCACGTGTCCACGCTGCTGCGGGATGACATCGATGACACCCGGGTGGTCGCGCGCATGGCGTCGCGCGGGCTCACCGCGACGGCGCTCTCTCCCTGCTATGCGACGCGTGTACGGCGGAGCGGTCTGCTGCTGGGGTTCGGCGGCAGCGACGAGCGCGCGATCGCCGGCGCGACGCGTGTGTTGCGGGACGTGCTGCGCGAGAGCTGACGGAGCGCCGGGCGCGGAGCGCGCCTGAGTCGCGTGCCGGCCATCGTGTGCGGGTCTGCCCTACACGTCTCCGGGTTTTGCCGCCTCCGGCGCATCGCGTGGCGGCGTAGCGTTCTGAGCAACCCCGGGGCGTGCTCGATCGCTGCGACGTAGTGCACGCGGTGCGCGATGCACGCGGTGCGCGAGATCCGCGGGAGAACCGGCGACTCCAGGAGGGGGCATGAGCTCCGGTCAGGCGATCCATCATCGAGTGGCGCAATCGGCGAGACTCTCAGCAAGACCATCGGCGAAATCATCGGGCGACGCGTGGCTGCGATGGACCATCGGCGCTCTGGCGGTTGCCCTCTCCGCGGCGGTCGTCGAGACGCTCGCCGCCTTTCGCGCCACCGCCGAAGAACGGCGACGCGTGATGCCTGGAGATCGGTTCGTGTCCGGGCCCATGTATTCCACCACGCACGCGGTCACCATCGATGTGCCGCCGGAGCGTGTGTGGCCGTGGCTCGCGCAGATGGGCGCCGACCGCGCCGGCTGGTACAGCTACGATCGCATCGACAACGGCGGACGCGCGAGCGCGGGCGACATCCTCGCCGAGTACCAGCACGTGTCTCCCGGCGATGTGTTTCCCGCCATCCCCGGGGCGACGGATGCGTTCGTGGTCGCTGCGGCCGAGCCGCCGCGCGATCTCGTGCTGACCGTCCCCATCGCTGGCGGCGGGACGCTCACGAGCTGGGAGTTTCTCCTCGATCCGCTCGAGCGCGGGCGCACGCGCCTGATCGTGCGCGCGCGCGTCTCGCCGCAGTGGCGCGCCATGGCTGCAAGCGCACCGACCGCGGCGCAGGGGCATCCCATCTTCATCCAGCGCGCATTCGGCGTGCTCGGGAAGCTCCCGGCGCCCCTCCTGATGGTCGCTGGCGGATTCGGTCACCGCGTGATGCAGAACCAGCAGCTCCGGGGGCTCAAGCGGCGGGCGGAAGCATGAGGTCGGGCATCGCGGCTCCAGTGCTGGTGTCTCCCGACCCGGTGCGGTGAACGGTGCGGTCCGACATGCAGTCGAGCGGCGCGATCCTCGAGGTCGCACACCTCACGGTGCGACTCGGCGGAGTGGAGATCATCCACGATCTGTCCTTCGCCGTCGACCGCGGATCCGCGCTCGCGGTCATCGGTCCCAACGGATCGGGGAAGACGGTGCTCTTTCGCGCGCTCGCCGGCGCGCTGCCGCACGAGGGTGTCGTGCGGTGGGCGCCGGGGACGCGCATTGGCTACGTGCCGCAGCGGCTCGACCTGGAGCGCGGCATCCCGATCACGGGTCGCGATCTCCTCGCGGCCCGCGCGCGCCTCGCCTCGGCATCGATCGCGGACATTCCGCACGCCCTCGCGCGCGTCGGCCTCGCTGCGGAAGTGATGGACACGCTCATCGGCGCGCTCTCCGGCGGGCAGTTCCAGCGTCTGCTGATGGCGTTCGCGCTCCTCACGAACCCGACCGTGCTGCTGCTCGACGAGCCGACCGCCGGCGTGGACGAGCCGGGGCAGGAGCGGTTCAAGGAGACCGTCCATCGACTCCAGGTGGACGACGGCGTCACCGTGCTGCTCATCTCGCACGATCTGAGCGTCGTGTTCCGCTACGCGTCGCACGTGCTGTGCATGACGCGCGAGCACACGTGCTTCGGCGTGCCGCGCGAGGTGCTCACGCCCGAGCTGTTGTCGCAGGTGTACGGCGAGCCCGTCGGGTTCATTCAGCATGATGACTCTCTCGCCTGACGCGCTCGCGCTCTCGGGGTCGATGGCCGTCGCCGCCGGCCTGGTGGGCGCGTTCGCGCTGATGCGGCGCATGACGCTCGCGGCCGACGCGCTCTCGCACGTCGCGCTCCCCGGGATCGGGCTCGCCCTCCTCGTGCGCATCGAACCGCTCCCCGGTGCGCTCGCGGCGCTCGCCGCGGGAGCGGTGCTCATCTGGGTGCTCGAGCGCCGCACGCGTCTCGCCACCGAAGCCATCATCGGCGTCGTGTTCTCGGCGGCGTTGGCCGTCGGAGCGCTCCTCACGACGGGCGAAGCGCTCATGGACGCGCTCTTCGGCGCGCCGGGCACGTTGTCCAGCTGGGAAGTCGTGGCCGGTGTCGCGGGCGCCGCGGCGGTGATCGCGTTCATCTGGCTCGCCCGCGACCGGCTGATCGTCGCCCTCGTCTCGCGCGACATCGCGATCACCGCGGGCATCGACGTGAAGCGTCTGGACCTCGTCTACCTTCTGGCGTTCGCGCTCACGGTGGCGCTGGGGCTTCGCTATCTCGGCGTGCTCCTCATGGGGTCGTTGCTCATCATCCCCGCGGCCACGGCGCGCGCCCTCGCGCGCGATCTGCGCGGCATGCTCGGCATCTCGGTGGGGGTCGCGCTGCTGAGCACGCTGCTCGGTGCGTGGCTCGCGGCGCAGCTGCATCGCGAGAGCGGGCCGCTCATCGTGCTGGTGGCGTCCGTGTGCTTCTTCCTGGCCTCGATGCGCCCGCGGCGCATCTGAGGCGCGAGTCCCGCGGCGCGGCGTCGCCGGATCGCGGTCCCCGACGCTCCCGCCGACACGCGATCTCCGACGCTCCCGTCCACTTGACGAACATACCGACCGGTCGGTATTGTATGGCATGCCCGGCACGCACACCACCCGCCCCGACGCCACCCGCGCGAAGCTCCTCGACGCCGCCTTCGCCGAGATCCACCGGCACGGCTTCCAGGCCGCGAGCCTCAACCACATCGTCGCCGCCGCCGGCGTCACCAAGGGCGGCCTCTTCCATCACTTCAGCGGTAAACAGGCGCTCGGCTACGCCGTGCTGGACGAGGTCATCGCACCGCTGCTCGTCGAGCGCTGGCTCGCGCCGCTGACGGACACCGACGATCCCATCACCGCGCTCCAGCGCGCCTTCCGCCGGTATATCCGTACGGACATCGCGAGCGGCCACTGGGTCCAGGGATGCCCCATGAACAACCTGGCGCAGGAGATGTCGCCGCTCGACGAAGGGTTCCGCACGCGACTCGATGCGTTCTACGCCACCTGGCGCGACGCCATCGCCACTGCGCTCAAGCGCGGTCAGCGCGCCGGCACCGTGCGCCCCGATGTGAACGTCCGAGGCGCCGCCACGCTCGTCGTCTTCTCGCAGATGGGGATCTGGGGAACCGGAAAGTACTCGCAGGACCCGAAGCTCATGACGCAGGCTGGAGAGGCGCTGTGCGCCTACCTCGACACGCTCCGCCGGTGATGTCGCTCGCCACTCGCACCCACCACCCCGATTCGGAGGACCCGATGCTCGATACGCCGCACATCGTCCACGCGCCCGCCCGCCGCGCGGCCGTCGTCCGTCTTCGCGTGTCCCGCGCGCAGCTTCCGCAGGCCATCGAAGCCGCGATCGAGGAGGTGCGCGACGCGCTGGCCGCGCAGGACATCGCGCCGGCCGGGGCGCCGTTCGCCCACTACCTGCGCATGGATTCGGAGACGCTGGAGCTGGACGTCGGCATCCCGGTCGATACGCCGGTTACGCCGCGTGGTCGTGTGATGCCCGGCGCGCTGCCCGCCGCGCGCGTGGCCCGCGCCGTCTACCAGGGCGCCTACGACGGACTCTACACCGCCTGGAGCGAGTTCGGATCGTGGATTCACGCCACGGGACACGCCATCGCGCGCGGCCAGTGGGAGGTCTACGCCGTCGGACCCGAGTCGAACGATGACCCCGCGACGTGGCGCACGGAGCTCAACCTGCCGCTCGCGAGCGCATGATGTGAACGAGCGTGCTGCTCAATGCTCCGGCCGCTCGGCCGGCTCCCAGGTGAGCTGATAGTCGAGATAGCCCCGCGTCGTGCGCTCGCCGTGGGAACTGCAATTGCTGCGAAAGCTTTCGTCGTTCGATCAACTGGCGGGCACGAAGACGACGGAGGTCATCGCATGGATGTCGGTTTCATCGGTCTGGGCGCCATGGGCAGGGCGATGGCGGCGAACCTGGTCAAGGCGGGGCACACGGTGCGCGTGTGGAATCGCTCTCACAAAGCAACGGACGCGCTCGCGAAGGAAGGAGCCGAACCGGTCGCGAGTCCGCGCGACGCCTTCCGCGGCGATGCCGTGATCTCGATGCTCGCCGATGATGCCGCGGTGCGCGCGGTCATCATCGACGATGGTCTGGTCGAGAGCGCGCCGGCCGGGCTCGTGCACGTGAACATGGCGACGATCTCCGTCGCCCTCGCGCGCGAGCTCACCCGGCTGCACGACGCGCACGACGTCGCGTACGTCGCCGCGCCCGTGTTCGGCCGGCCGGACGTCGCCGCCGCGGGGAAGCTGCAGATCGTCGCGGCCGGCGACCCCGCCGCCATCGAGCGCGTGCAGCCGCTCTTCGATGCCATCGGCCAGACGACGTGGCGCATCGGCGACGCGCCCGAGCGCGCGAACGTGACGAAGCTCGCCGGCAACTTCATGCTCGTCAGCGCCATCGAAGCGATGGCCGAGGCCGCGGCGATGGCGAAGGGGCACGGCATCGCCGAGCGCGATCTGCTCGGCGTGCTCACGAACGCGGTGTTCACGGCGCCCGCCTACAAGAACTACGGCGCGATGATCGCCGAGCAGCGGTTCGAGCCCCCGGGGTTCAAGTTGACGCTCGGGCTCAAGGATGTGCGGCTCGCGCTCGCGGCCGGCGAGGCGGTGCGCGCGCCGCTGCCGTTCGCGAGCGTGCTCCGCGACAACCTGCTCGACGCCATCGCCCACGGCGATGCGGAGCGCGACTGGTCGTCGCTCGCGAAGGTCGCGCTGCGGAGGGCGGGGCTCGACGGCGGCGACTGACGATCACTGCAGCTGACGCGCCGGGATTGTGCGGAAGCTCCGCTGCTGTAAGCTGAAACATCCTCACGGTCCGGGCCGCACGCGCGAGACCGGCGGCCTGGCTCGGCGTCGTCACCACATCTGCGCGGAGGTTGCCATGACGTCGCCCACTACGCCCTCGACGGTCGCATCCGACTGGATGCTCTCCATGGCGCGGGGAAACTTTCCGGAGCTCTACGAGCGGCTGCTCGTGGAGCCGCTCTTCCGGCCATGGGGGAACGCGCTGCTCGACCGTGTGTCGCTCGACCGCGAGTCGCTCGCCCCTGCATCGCGCGTGCTCGACGTCGCGTGCGGCACGGGAATCATCGCGCGCCTCGCACGCGAGCGGCTCGGCGATCAGGCGCACATCGTCGCCATCGATCGCAGCCCCGCCATGCTCGCGGTCGCCCGCGCCGTCGAGCCGGCCATCGACTGGCGCGAGGGCGATGCCGCCGAGCCGCCCGTGCAGAACGACGAACGGTTCGACGTCATCGTCTGTCACCAGGGCCTGCAGTTCTTTCCGGACAAGATGGCCGCGATGCGCGCGATGCGGCGCGTGCTTGCGCCGGGCGGGCGTGTGGGGATCGGCGTCTGGCGGTCGCTCGAGGAGAACGGCTTGTTCTACGACCTCGGCATGGTCGCCGAGCGCTACCTCGGTCCCATCGACGACGCGCGCCACAGCTTCGCCGATGCGGATGCACTCGCGCAGCTGCTGGTCGATGCCGGCTTCACCGATGTGCACGTCGACCGCGTGTCGCGCGAGACACGCTTCGCGCTGGATCCGGCCGTGCTCGCGCGACTGAACGCGATGGCGGTGATCGGGATGACCGCGACGGGGAAGGCGATGGCGGACGCCGAGCGCGCGGAGATGGTCGATACCATCGTGAGCGCGAGTCTTCCGGAGGTGGCGCGGTACGGTAGAGGTGGGGTGCTCGCGTTCCGGACGAGCGCGAACATCGCCGTCGCCCGCGGTGATTATCTTGAGCGTGATGGCGGCTGGTAGCGAGCAGGACACTCGCCGCCGGCCGTCCGACTTCGCTCACTCGAAGCACCGTGTTCTCGACCTGCATCTTCTGCAATCAGCCGCTGGGCACCAACGCGGCACTCGAGTCGTTTCCGGTCGGTCGCCGCATCGCGTTCGACGCGGTCAAGGGGCGTCTGTGGGTGATCTGCCGGAAGTGCGAGCGGTGGAACCTCTCGCCGCTCGAGGAGCGATGGGAGGCCGTCGAGGAGGCCGAGCGATTGTACCGCGACACTCGGCGCCGCGTCGCCACGTCGGAGATCGGTCTTGCCCGACTGGCCGACGGCACGGAGCTCGTGCGCATTGGAGCACCGCTCCGGCCGGAGTTCGCGGCGTGGCGCTACGGTGACCAGTTCGGCCGCCGGCGCAACCGCCAGCTGCTCCTCGCGGGTGCGGGGCTCACGGCGATCGGCGGAGTCATCATCGGCGGCGCCACGCTCGGCGTGGGCATCGGCGGTTTCGCGTGGATGATCGCCCGCGCCGGTCAGCTGGCGATTCACGGCGGCGAAGAGACGATCGTTGCCCGCGTGCGCACCGACTCGGGCCAGGTGCTCCCGGTGCGCCGGCGACACCTGGCGGAGAGCTCGCTCACCCACGCGAGTGACGGCGCGCTCGCGATCGAGCTCCGCTACAAGAACGGGCAGTCCCGCTTCGAGGGGCCCGAGGCGCTGCGCATTGCGTCGCACGTCATCCCGGCCGTGAATCGCTTCGGCGGCTCGCGCCAGACGGTCGCGGCCGCGGTGGGCGAGATCGAACACGTGGGCGGACCCGAGCGCTTCGTCGAGCAGCTCGCTCGACGCGCCGAGAGCGCGACCACCGTGACCGGCCGCCCGCATCGCTTCGGGCGCCGAGGGCAGATCGGTCGGACGGGGCTGTACGGCCTGACGACCGTCGACCGGCTCGCGCTGGAAATGGCACTGCACGAGGAGGCGGAGCGGCGCGCGATGCAGGGCGAGCTCGCGGAGCTCGAGCGCGCGTGGCGCGACGCGGAGGAGATCGCGGCGATCGCGGACGACCTGCTGGTCCCCGCGGGCGTGCGGGCGACGCTGGAGCGCATGCGCGGGAAGTAAGGCGGCCGCGCGCCGATGAGCTCCGCTACGTCCGCAAGGTCACGAGCACGGCGCATTCGTGGAACGACGTGACGCCGCGCTCGGCAAAGCGTTGGTTCTTGAACAGCACGTCATCGCGCTTCAGCACGCGGACGTCGCCGTACCGGCCGTAGAGCCGCTCGACCTCCGTCGGCGGGACGGAAAACGGCGGGCCCTCCATCTGCACCTGCGGGTACTCGAGCGTCACCACGAGCATGCGCGTGCCAGGCGGCAGGATCTCGACCATGTGCGCCGCGTATCGCTCGCGCATGTCGGGCGGCAGAGCGACGAGCGCCGCCCGGTCGTAGACGGCCTTCGTCCCCGCAAGATCGTCCGCCGTCAGATCGAAGAAGTTGCCGCGGAAGATGCGGATGCCATCCGATTCGGTGACGTCGAACACTCCGCGCTTCCCTCGCTGCGGCGCGAGGTCGTGCTCGGAGAAGAACGCCGCGATCGCTACGGGGCTGAGCTCCACACCCAGTACAGGGTGCCCGTGCGCGTGCAGCCAGGCCATGTCCCCGCTCTTCCCGCACAGCGGCACGAAGACGGGATCGCCCGCCGCCACGCCGACCTCGGGCCAGCAGCTCCGCAACTGCGCGTTGACGCTTCGCTGGTGAAATCCGGTCTCCTGCCGGTCCCAGCGCTCGAGCCAGAATTCTTCTTCCACTGGTCAGTCCCTCCGGTGATGCGGTGAACGTCGATAAGGATGGACGATGGTGTCGTCCCTTGCCATTGTTCTTGCAGGGGTCGTGAGCGAACCCGCCGATGCCGTGTCGGCTCCTGAGCCGACACCCGGCCATCGTGTCCGCAGCTCCAGCCAGAGCGAGCGGGCAGGAGGACAGCATGCATATGTCCGAATCGCAGCTGGCTGCCGCTCAACAGTCGTTCACGCCCGGACAGGACGTGCAGGAGCTGCGGCGCATCATCGACGCCATCCCCAACACCATCGTCGTCCTCGGTCCGGATGGAGACACCCTGTACGCGAACCAGGCGGTGCGCGAGTACGCGGGGCTCACCACGGACGAGGTGATGGCCCCCGACCTCCGCGCCCGGGTGTTCCATCCCGAGGACGTGGCGAGGGTGGAGCGCGAGCGCCGGACGGCGCTGTCCCTCGGCATCCCCTTCGAGAACGAGCAGCGCGCGCGGCGCAGCGACGGGCAGTACCGATGGTTCCTCATTCAGTACCGTCCGGTGCGAGATGCGCAGGGACGGATCGTGCGCTGGTACGCGACCGGTACGGACATCGACGATCGCAAGCGCGTCGAGGAGCGGATGCGGCACGAGAACCTCGCGCTGCGCGAGGACATCGATCGCACCTCGATGTTCGAGGAGATCGTGGGATCGTCCGCCGTGCTCCGGCACGCGCTGGCGCAGGTGGCGAAGGTGGCGCCCACGGACGCGACCGTGCTCATCGCTGGCGAGACGGGCACGGGCAAGGAGCTGATCGCGCGCGCGATTCACAAGCGCTCCGCGCGGGCCCGCCGGGCCTTCATTCGCGTGAACTGCTCGGCCATCCCGCCGACGCTCATCGCTTCCGAGCTGTTCGGGCACGAGAAGGGCGCGTTCACCGGTGCGCTCCAGCGGCGCATCGGACGATTCGAGGCGGCCGACGGCGGCACGATCTTCCTCGATGAGGTGGGCGAGCTCCCCGCCGAGGCGCAGGCCGCGCTGCTGCGCGTCCTGCAGGAGCAGGAGTTCGAGCGCGTGGGGAACACCCATCCGATCGCGGTGGACGCGCGGGTGCTGGCGGCCACGAACCGCGACATCGATGCGGCCGTGATGAGCGGCGCGTTCCGGCAGGACCTCTACTACCGGCTGAACGTCGTTCCCATTCATCTCCCCCCGCTTCGCGAGCGAGCCGACGACATCCCGCTGCTCGTCGGCTACCTGGTCGAGCGCTACGCCGCGAAAGCGGGAAAGCGCATCAGGCACATCGAGCGGCGGGCCATGGAGCTGTTCAAGCGCTACGACTGGCCGGGGAACGTGCGCGAGCTGCAGAACGTGATCGAGCGCGCCGTCGTGCTGTGCGAGGGCGAGACGTTCGCGATCGACGAGGCGTGGCTGGTGCGGAGACCGAGCCGACCCCGATCGACGGCGCCGCTCCCCGCGACGCTCGCGGAGCGTGAGAAGGAGCTGATCGAGTCGGCGCTCCGCGAGAGCCGCGGACGCGTCGCCGGCCCATCGGGTGCCGCGGCCCGGCTCGGCGTCCCGCGCCAGACGCTCGATTCGCGAATCAAGGCGCTCCATATCGACAAGCTCCGCTTCAGGGCGCACTAGGCGCCGACGGCGAGTGCCGGACGAGTGCCCGACGAATGTTCGGCATTTTCCGAGAGCTCGGCATCGCTCCCGAATGACAAGTGTCCACCGCGCAAGCGTTTGGCCGCGGCGTGTGGCTTGCCTGCCCGCCTCGTCATCCGCTATCCGTCACACCGGTACAGGAGGTCGTATGCCTACCATCACCACGAAAGACGGCGCACAGATTTTCTACAAGGAGTGGGGCTCGGGGCAGCCGGTCGTCTTCAGCCACGGCTGGCCGCTGAATGCCGATGCATGGGACGAGCAGCTGCTCTTGCTTGCGCAGAACGGCTACCGCGCCATCGCCCATGATCGACGCGGGCACGGGCGATCGAGCCAGACCTGGAACGGCAACGACATGGACACCTACGCGGACGACCTCGCCGCGCTCGTCGAGGCGCTCGACCTGCGGAACGCGGTCCATGTCGGCCACTCCACCGGAGGCGGCGAGGTCGCCCGCTACCTCGGTCGCCACGGCACCAAGCGCGTGGCGAAGGCCGTGCTGGTCGACGCGGTGCCACCGCTCATGCTGAAATCGGCCGACAACCCCGAGGGGCTCCCGCTCGAGCTGTTCGATGGGATTCGCACTGCCCTGACCACGGATCGGTCGCAGTTCTACAGGGATTTCAGCAAGCCGTTCTACGGCGCCAATCGGCCGGGCTCGAAAGTCTCCCAGGGCATCCTCGATCAATTCTGGCGCCTGAGCATGCAGGCCGGGCTCGCGGCGGCCTACCAGTGCGTGAAGGCATTCTCGGCGACCGACTTCCGCGAGGACCTGAAGAAGATCGATGTGCCGACGCTCGTCATCCACGGCGACGACGACCAGATCGTGCCGTTCGACGTCGGGGGGAAGCGCTCCTCGAAGATGATCAAGGATGCCGTCCTGAAGGTCTACAAGGGCGCGCCGCACGGACTGATGAGCACGCATCAACAGCAGTTCAATGCCGACCTGCTGGAGTTCATCGGTCAACCGGTCCAGGCCGCGAAGCCATCATTGCGCACGTCCGGGGAGGCAATGGCCGCGCGCGGCGCGCATTGAACACATCGAGAGGATGCTCGCTGACGCGACCGCGTACGGCGAGCCATCGGATCAGGATCTCAGCCGCGGACCTCGCCCCCGCACGGCTCCTCGAGCAGCGTGAACTCGTTGCCGTGGTAGTGCGCGGGCAGCCGCGGCTCGATCCCGATGCGCCGCCGGCCGACCACGCGAAAGCCCTGTCGCTCGTAGAAGGCGACCAGTGTCTCGTGGCTGGCCCACGTGTCCATGCGTAAACCCGCGCGTCCGAGCGCCCGACAGTGTGCGCGTGCCCAGCCGAGGACGGCTGTGATGAGCCCGCGCCCGGGGTACGTCGCCGCGCGCGCGATCCGGTGGAGATAGACGTACTCGCCGCGCTCGTGCTCACCCCAGATCGCGTCGTCCTCGTAGGCGACGGAGAACACGCCGACCAGGGCGTCGCCATCCATCACACGGAGTAGCCGTCCGCCCTCGATCTCAGCGACGATGGATTCGTTCGAGAACTCGGGCCAGAGGATGGCGCCCTGCTCGCGCTGAAACGCCCGCGCATGGGCGTACGCCGCGCGGATGTCGGGGAGATCGGAGTGGGTGGTGGGTTCGATGCGCATGTCTACCGCGCCGTCCCGCCGCCCCCCAGCTCGATGTCGTCGGGCGGAACGTGCGTCACGTGCAGATATGTGACGGCGCGCAGCGGCACCCCTGCGTGCCGCAGAACGTCGGCGAGACTGTCGCGCAGCTCGGCGGAGGCGACGCCGAGTTGGTAGCACGGTCGATCGTGCGTCGGCGCCGCGTACATGAGCACTCCCGGCGCGCCGGCCGCAGCTGCCACGGCCTGGCGATACTCGCGATCGGCCTCGAGCCCGATGGCCGAATCACATGCCGCCTGAAGCGTGAGCGAGTCGAAGGGCGCGAAGCGGGGCGCGGGCGCCGTCGTGCTCGCCGTCGCCGAAACAGTGGGCGATGCAGTGGCCGCTGCCTGCTGATGCGACTCATGGTCGGGCGCCTTCGCGGTGCAGGCGGTGGCGAACAGCACGCCGAGTGCGACGCAAGCGACCTGGTGCGGTATGCGGGTGTGGGCCATGAACGGATGTCCGGAGGGGACGCTGGGTTCGGGTTCGCGCGCCGCAGGGTGACACATTGGCGCTCCGGCACGCGGGACGTTCGCGGCGCTCGGAGCACGCGGGACGCTCGCGGAGGTGGCGCCCAAGATGCCCGGCGCTCGCGGCGGGCACAAGCAAGACGATCGACGCGAGCGTCCACTGCGCGGTCTCAGGCTGGCCGGCCACCGTGCAATCTATCGACGACTGCGAGAGCTGATTGTCGCAAGCGCCCAGGCCGCAGCTCCGCCTTGACAGGCCGCCTCCAACCCCTACATTGGACTATATATCGACACATGATATATCCCAACACGTTATAGTCGCGAGGCGGCTACGAGGGCAGCATGGGGAGAAGAGAGCGAACCGATCGGACGCCGGACGCGCATCTGCCACTGCCACCTGCAACCTTCCAGATCCTGCTGTCACTCGCGGATGGGGAGCGCCATGGCTACGCGATCATGCGCGAGGTGGCGGACCGAACGAACGGAGAGATGCGACTCGGGCCGGGCACCTTGTATGGAACCCTGAAGCGCTTGCTCGAGGCGGGGATCGTCGAGGAAGGGCGCGAGCGTGTGGACCCGGACGTGGGCGACGAGCGGCGTCGATACTACCGGCTCACGAAATTCGGCCTGTCGGTGGCGCGCGCGGAGGCGCGACGGCTCGCGGGAATGGTGCGGGCCGCGCAGCAGAAGAGGCTGATCAGGGCGGAGCCGGCATGAGCGCGCCGGAGCGGGTGTATGCACTGCTTCTGCGCGCCTACCCGTCCGAGTTCCGGGAGGCATACGGGCGCGAGATGCTGCAGCTCTTCCGCGACCAGCGCCGAGAGGTCGGTGTGCGGGGGATGCGATTCTGGAGTGCCATCCTATGGGACGTAGCCCGCAGTGCACCCGCACTGCAGCTCGACTCGTTTCGCGGACAGTGGGGCGTGGACATCCAAACCGGAGGGGCGATGATGAAAGTCATGGCGGTCCTGGCGGTCGTGGTCGGCGCGTTGGAGATACTGAACACGCTGGTGGAGACGTTCGCGGGGGGCCTGGCGGGGCGTTCCGGGGGCTCCCTGCTGGCCCTCGCGCTGGCCGTGCTGGCGCCGGCGCTGCTCCTGCTGTCGGGGGTCGCGCTCCTCGTTCGCCCACGCCGAACCGCGACCCTGGCCCGCGGAGCGGCTCTCATTTGCCTCGTCGTGTTCGCGGCGATTGCGACGCTCCAGCCGATCTTCTCGGTCGCATCGACGGTGCTCGGCATCGGCTTCCCCATCGTGCTGCTGCTCTTCCTCTTCAGGAAGCCGCGGGGCGGGCAGTCCACGTCGACGGCCGCATAAGAGCGGGAGCGCCCAGTGCGAGCGCTCGCGCGCGCAGCCCTCGTCGGACTGCTGATCGTCGCTACCGGATGCATCGACGCGTCGCGTGTGAACAGCGTGTGTCGCTGGTCGGACTCGCCGCCCCGGACGCTCGACTTGCGGCGCGCCGCGGATCCGAAGGTGCAGGACCGCTTCGAGAAGTGGGAACTCCGCTACCGGGCCGCGTGCGAGCCGTTCGCCACCTGTCGGTTCGTGGCCGAAGTGGGATCGGGGCGGACGGCGTCCGACGTGGCGCCGGTCGTCGAGCTGCATGATCGGGAGTCGCGCGCCGAGTCCAACCTGCCCCTCGCCTGAGGCCGAGCAACCAGGGAGCCGTCGGGCGTTGCGAGCAGGGAATGATTCCCTTTCGTGATGCCGCTCGCGACGGGCAGTCGAACGCTCGGCGGTACAACGGCCGGCAACTAATTCGGTGGGTGGTGGTAGACGCGAGCACGCATTGTGCTCGCAGCACCTGCCGCGCCGCGCTGTTGCGCTGCCGTCCCTCTAGGAGCAGCGTGCAGCACCATCCCGGAGAGTCCCATGGCGCCCGCTCCTCTCGCCGCACCCTTGGGGCTCGTTCTCCTCGCGGCTGTCGGCAGTGCAACTGCTCAAGAGCGCTCGTTCGCCGACTCCGCGTCTCTGGGGACGGTGCATTTCGAGACCTCATGCAGCCCCGTTGTGGCGCCGGCGTTCGATCGCGGCGTAGCGCTGCTGCACTCCTTCGAGTTCGGCGCGTCGGCGCGCGCGTTCCGCAGCGTGCTCGCGTCCGACTCCACGTGCGCCATGGCGTACTGGGGTCTTGCGCTCGGTCACTGGGGCAACCCGATGGCCACAGGGAACCGCAGCGCCGAACAGCTCGCGGCGGGACGGAGGGCGGCGGACGCTGCGGCGCGGTTTGGCGCGCGAGCAACGGAACGAGAGCGCGGCTACGTCACCGCCGTCGCGCAACTCTACGCCGACTACGAGCGCGTCAGCCAGGCGGCGCGCGTCGCCGCGTACGAGCGCGCGATGGCTGTACTCGTCGCTCGGCAGCCCGCCGACACCGAGGCGAAAATCTTCCACGCGATCGCCCTCGTCGCCTCGGCGCCGCCGACGGACACGTCGTACGCACGCCAGCGCAGGGCGGGTGCTACGCTCGAGGCACTCTGGAAGGTGCTCCCGAACCACCCGGGCCTCGCGCACTACATCATCCACGCGTACGACTACCCGGCACTGGCGCCGAAAGCCGAAGCGGCGGCGCGGCAGTACGCCCGCATCGCGCCCGCGTCGGCGCACGCGCTGCACATGCCGTCGCACACGTTCACGCGCGTGGGGGAATGGAACGCGTCGGTGATGACGAACCGCCGCTCGATCGCGGCCGCTCTGCGCAGCGGATCGATCGCGGAGGCGCTGCACGCATTGGACTACGTCGAGTACGCGCTGCTCCAGATGCGCCGGCTCGGCGAAGCCCGCGCGGTGCTCGACTCGCTCCCCTCGCTCGACGCGCGGTTCGATCCGAGCGCCGTCACTGGTGCCGCGCCAGGCTCGGCCGGACTATTCGCGCTGGCAGCCATCCCCGCGCGCGATGCGCTCGAGCGGCGCGACTGGATGGCGGCGACCCGGCTCATGCCGCGCGCGACATCGTTTCGATGGACGGAAGCGATGACGTACTTCGCGCGCGCGCTCGGCGCGTCGCACACTGGCGACGTTCCCGCGGCGCGGACATCGATCGACTCCCTGACCGCGATCGAGCGGCGGCTGCGGGAAGATGGTGAGGAGTACTGGGCGGAGCAGGTCTCCATCCAGCGGCTGGGAGCTCGGGCGTGGCTCGAGCGAGCGACTGGCCGCGACAGCGCTGCGCTCATCACGATGCGAGAAGCCGCCACGCGCGAGGATGCGACTGACAAGTCCGCGGTCACTCCCGGCCCGTTAGCGCCCGCGCGCGAGCTGCTCGGCGATATGCTGCTCGAGCTCGGACGGCCAATGGAGGCGTTGGCCGAGTACCGCGCCACACTGCGCAGGGAGCCGAATCGGTACCATACGCTCGACGGTGCGCGGCGAGCAGCGGCCGCGGCAGGCGAGCGCGCAGCGGAAGCGGACTACGAACGCCAGCTGCGTGCGCTCACGAGCGGCTGATCTTCCACATCGCGAGTTCGGCACGCCGGTCGATCTCACGCCCTCCGATCTCGCGCTCGCGCGCTTCTTCGCGGCGGACGTGGAGACGTCCGAGCGCCTTCCGAGCCGCAGCCGCCAACGCCAGCGTGGCCACTGGTTGAAGATCGACTCACCAGACTACCGTTGTCTTCGAACCACCGGCGAGCCTTGCTCGACCAGCTCGCCGCTGACGCTCAGTACATTGGCCTTGGCTACTGAGCGGGTTGGCGTTCGTCGTCCTGTTGAGTGGTGATGACGGAACGCGGCGGGGAAGCCGAATTCGAACGACGACACATAAGGAGAAGCGATGAAGTACCGCACGTTGGGCAGCTCGGGACTGATGATCTCGCCGTTGACGCTCGGGACGATGACGTTCGGGGGCGAGGGAGCCTTCGCCAACACCGGCAACACGCAGGTCGGCGATGCCCGCGAGCTGGTGGCGATGAGCCGTGACGCCGGCGTGAACCTCTTCGATACCGCCGACGTGTATTCCTGGGGCGCATCGGAGCGAATCCTCGGCGAGGCGCTCGGCGATGCCATCGACGATGTCCTGATCGCCACCAAGGTCGGCATGGCGGTCGGCGAAGGCCCCAACGACCGCGGCCTCTCTCGCACGCACATCATCCAGCAGTGCGAGCAGAGCCTGCGGAATCTCGGCCGCGACCACATCGACCTCTATCAGGTTCACTCCTGGGACGGCCTGACCCCGCTGGAGGAGACCCTCAGCGCGCTCGGACAACTGGTGGACCAGGGCAAGGTCCGTTACGTCGGCTGCTCCAACTACTCCGCGTGGCAGCTCGTCAAGGCGCTGGGCATCGCCGACCGCGAACATCTACCGCCGTTCGTCGTGACACAGAACTTCTACAGCCCTGCGTTCCGGGACGTCGAGATGGAGCTGTTGCCCGCCGTCATCGACGCTGGCATGGGGATGCTCGTGTGGAGCCCGCTCGCCGGTGGGCTGACCTCTGGCAAGTACCGGCGTGACCGTCAACCTGAGAGCGGCCGTCAGCTCACCGAGTGGGACGAGCCGCCGGTGGACGACCCGGAGCGTTTGTGGCGCACCGTCGACGCGCTGGTCGAGGTCGGCGAGGAGCATGGTTGCTCCGCTGCCCGGGTCTCGCTGGCCTGGCTGCTGGCTCGCCCGGGTGTTTCGAGCGTAGTCATCGGGGCACGAACCAGCGACCAGCTGGCCGACAATCTCGCCGCGATGGAGCTGGAGCTCACCGACGACCAGATCAACCGGATCGAACGAGCCTCACGACCGCACCTGCCTTATCCGATCTGGCACCAGCGCAAGACCGTCGCGGCCCGGCTCTCGGACGCGGACAAGGTGCTGCCGCTGGCATGAATACTTAGAAAATCCTCGGCTGCCGGCCGGTTTCACCTGGCTATCCTCGCTCCACCGCCCCGGGAAACTCGATGTCCCAATACGGCCAGACACTTCGCGAGGACCCGCGTACCTTCGCTCGTGCAGCGCTGACGCGGCCAGCGCCAGTCACAGCGTTCGCGCTACACGCGTTCGTACGGGCCTGCGATGGCATGCGGGCGCGGACCTCTCGAACGGAGACGAGAAGATGGGAGCATTGTCGGAGAAGGTGGCGATCGTCACGGGCGCGAGCTCAGGGATCGGATGGGCGACGGCGACGCTGTTCGCGCGCGAGGGCGCCGCGGTCGTGGTGTCGGGGCGCAACCGGGCGAAGCTCGACGAGCTCGTCGCGGAGATCACCGCCGCAGGCGGTCGCGCTGTCGCTCTGGCGGGCGACGTCCGGGACGAGAGCGTGGCGTGCGGCCTGGTGATGCTCGCTACGCAGCGCTTTGGCGGGCTGGACGTCGCGTTCAACAACGCAGGTGCGACCGGGCCCGCCGGTCCGACGCACGAGCTCTCGCCCGATGACTGGCGCGAGACGATCGAGACGAACCTGACCAGCGCCTTCCTCGGCGTCCGGCACCAGCTGCCCGCGATGCTCGAGCGGGGGGGCGGCTCGATCATCTTCACTTCATCCTTCGTGGGCTACACCGTCGGCTTCCCGGGCCTGTCCGCCTATGCCGCCGCCAAGGCTGGCCTGGTTGGGCTCGCGCAGGTGATCGCCGCCGAGTACGGTGCACGCGGCGTTCGCGCAAACGCGATCCTTCCCGGCGGTACCGACACGCCGTCGAATCACGCCAACGCGCCTGGCGCGACGCCCGAGACGCGTGCGTTCGTCGAGGGACTGCACGCGGTCAAGCGCATGGCGGCGCCGATGGAGATCGCGCGCGCGGTGCTGCACCTGGCGTCCGACGACTCGTCCTTCATCACGGGGACGGCGCTACTCGTGGACGGCGGGGTCTCGATCGCTCGGACCTGAGCGTCAGGACCTGAGCGTCAGGACCTGAGCACCGGGACACGACCGGCGGGAGCCCAACGACGGGCGCTGATCCGACGTCTTCGTCGGATCAGCGCCCGGGATTCTCCCCCTCCTGCTCAGTCGGCGCGCGCCGGCCGCGGGCCGAGAGCGAGACGGCCCACGCCCGCACGAACACCTTCGGTCCTGCCCCCAGAGATCGAGGGAGACGGTACCGTGGGGCCGGAACAGTGCGAGAAACTTTCGCTCACCCGCTTATTGACTTGTCTAGTCTCGCAGTCGCTCGAGCGCCCACGCCGCGTGCTCGCACACGAGGGGCTCGGGATCGTCGAGCGAGCGCCTGAGGACGTCCGCGTCTTCGGAGTTGCCGATGTTCCCGAGCACCACGGCCGCGTTGCGCTTGAGCCCGCGCAGCTTCGCGCGCTTCATCGGCGACTTCCGGAAGGCAGCCGAGAACTCTTCCTGCGACATCGCGAGGAGCTCGCGGGCGAGCGTGCGCGCATCCTTCCCGTCGAGTGCCTCACGAGGCGCGAACGCCTGCTCCTCGAGCTCCTGTGCGAAGCTGACGTTCCACGGACACACCTCCTGACAGATGTCGCACCCGTACACGAGCTCCCCGATCCCGGGGCGCAGCTCCTCCGGGATGGCTCCCTTGAGCTCGATGGTCAGATACGAGATGCACCGCGTCGCATCGAGCATGCGCTCGTCCACGATCGCCTGCGTCGGACACGCCTCGATGCACCGCGTACACGTCCCGCACCGATCCGCCTCGAACGGCGTGTCGGGCTCCAGCTCGAGCTCTACGAGCAACGACCCGAGAAAGAAGAACGACCCGAGCTTCGGGTTGATGAGATTGGTGTTCTTTCCGAACCACCCGAGCCCCGCGCGCCGAGCGAGATCGCGCTCGAGGATCGGGCCCGTGTCCACGTACGCCTTCCCGTGCACCGCGTGTCCGAGCTCCGACTCGATCCATCGATGCAGCTCGCGCAGCTTGTCGACCATCACGTCGTGATAGTCGTCGCCGCGCGCGTAGCGGGCCACGGGACCTGACGGGCTCCGCCCGCCGTAGTTCAGCGCCACGACGATGGCGCTCGTCACGCCAGGGAAGGGGAGCCGAGTGTCGCGCCGCTTGTCGGCCCACTTCGGTAGATAGTCCATCGCGCCCGCGAAGCCGCGCTCCACCCATCGGTCGAATGCGTCCGCCGTCTCCACCGGACCGAGCGTCGTGATCCCCGCGAGGTCGAACCCCAGTCCGTACGCCTGCGCCTTCACGCGCTCGGCGAACGTCATCGACTACTGCCTACCCATCGCGCATACCGGATGACATCATCCGCGGGCGGGACCGCATCGTAGTCGCCGTACGCCGTGTACATGCGCCAGCGGACGTAGTTGCGCGCGGGCAGTGGAAGGAACGGCGCTCGGCGATACCAGTCGCGCGTGCGAAAGCGCCAGGCGACGCGCACGAGATCGGGCGCGATCGAAGGGTGGCGCGCGGTGCGCCACACGAGTGCGAGTGCCAGACGTCCCCAACGCATACCCTGAAACTTCATGGATTCGTCGTGCTCTATCAACTGATCTCGCTCACCGGAGCCGTGCTCGTGCTGGTCGCCTACTTCACCTACCAGCGCGGGTGGATGGGACGCGAGAACCCGGTGTACAATCTCATGAACCTCGTCGGCTCGGGGCTCCTCGCGTGGATCGCCATCGTCGATCGCCGGTGGGGCTTCATCCTGCTCGAGGTGCTCTGGGCCCTCCTGTCCATCCCGCCGCTCCTCAAGCGGCCGAACTCCAACCGGTGATGTCACCCATGCGCGTTCGATCCCTCACGGTGTTCCTCACGGCGGCGGTGCTCGTCTTCCCCGCCACCGGTCGCGCTCAGCAGAAGGCGCGCTTCCAGAGCCTCGACAGTGCGCTCCGCGCGACCGCGGTGCTCGCCGGCCGTTCGGGGCCGCAGGACGTCAACTGGATCGACGGCGGCGCGCGCTTCTCGTACATCGAGCGCGATCCCAACACGGGACAGGAGGTGATTCGCGCGTACGACCCGGCCACGGGGCGCGATACGCTCCTCTTCTCCGCGCAGGGGCTCACCACACCGGGGACGAACGAGCCGTTCACCTACCAGTCGTTCCAGTGGGCGCGCGACTCCAAGCATCTCGTCTTCCAGACGAACTTCCGCCCGCTGTACCGGCGCTCCGGCGTCTCCGACTACTACATCTACTCGCTCGCCGATCACAAGCTCACGCTCGCCGCGCGTGATGCGCGCACCGCGGAGCTCTCGCCCGACGGCACGATGATCGGCGTCGAGCGCGGCGGCGACATGTACGTGGAGAACCTCGCGAATCATCAGGAGACGCGGCTCACGCATGACGCCACCGCGCACGTCTACGACGGGCACTTCGACTGGGTGTACGAAGAAGAGTTCGGGATGGCGCAGGCGTGGAACTGGTCGCCGGACAGTCGCTTCATCGCGTTCTGGCAGGTGAGCGACAGCGCCGAGCCGATCGTGCAGCTCACGAACTACGAGGGCCTGCACCCGAAGTATGATAGCCTGCGCATCCCGCAGCCCGGCGACTCGAACGCGACGGTGCGCATCGGTGTGGTGAACGTGCACACGGGGAAGCGCACGTGGCTCGACACGGGCGCGCACGGTGAGTTCTACATCCCGCGCGTCTACTGGACGAGCCGCCCCGACACGCTCGCCGTCCTCCAGCTCAACCGCCCGCAGAACGAGCTGAAGCTCTTCTTCTTCGACGTGAACACCGGCGGCAAGCGACTCGTGATGACGCAGACGTCGCCGACCTGGATCGACGTCTACGACTTCTACGCGGGCGTGCAGGATCTCATGTCGTTCCCCGAGGGGGCGCACGAGTTCTTCTGGATCTCCGACAAGGATGGCTGGCAGCACATCTACCGCTACGACTACTCCGGCAAGCTCGTGAAGCAGGTGACGCACGGGAACTGGAGCGTGACGCGCATCGAGGGGGTGGACGCCAAGCGGAAGGAGATCTACTACACGTCCACGCAGGCGGCGCCCACGCAGCGGCAGTTGTACGCCATCCGCTTCGACGGCACGCACCAGCGGCGCATCACGAAGGTCGAGGGGACGCACCACATCGACATGTCGCCCAACGCGACGTACTACATCGACCGCTGGTCGGCGGTGGACACGCCGACGCAGGTGGAGCTGTGGGCGACGTCCGGGCGCAAGCTGCGCACGCTCGAGGGGAACGCGCAGGTGACGCAGTGGCTCGCGTCGCACGCGTACTCGCCCGCGGAGCTGTTCAGCTTCACGACCTCGGACGGTGTGCGCATCGACGGCTCGATGATCAAGCCCGTCCCGTTCGACTCGACGCACAAGTATCCGGTGATCTTCGCGGTCTACGGCGGCCCGGGCTCGCAGGAGGTGTACGATCAGTTCAGTCCGAATGGCTGGAGCCAGTGGCTCGCGCAGGAGGGGTACATCGTCATCGGCGTCAACAACCGCGGCTCGAACAACTACGGCAGCGCGTTCATGAAGGTCGTCTACAAGCACCTCGGCAAGTGGGAGAGCCACGACTTCGCCGAGACCGCGAAGTACCTCGCGACGCTGCCGTACGTGGACGCGAAGCACATCGCGATCATGGGGACGAGCTACGGCGGGTACAGCACGGTGTACACGATGGAGATGTACCCGGACGTCTTCACCGTCGGCGTGGCGAACTCGGCGGTGACCGACTGGCGGTTGTACGACACGATCTACACCGAGCGGTACATGAGCCTGCTCGGCGACAACCTCGCGGGGTACCAGTCGAGCTCCGCCGTCGAGAACGCCGGCAAGCTCGCCGGGCACCTGCTCGTGATCCACTCGATGATGGACGACAACGTGCATCCGCGGAACACGATGCAGCTGCTGACCGCGCTCACGAACGATGGCAAGGATGTGGCGCTCCGCATCTATCCGCCGGGCCGGCACGGGGCGGCGTACAACGCGCAGAGCTATCAGCTCATCGAGCAGGTGTCCGACGCGTGGCTGGGTCGGTACCTCAAGGGTGACGGGGCCCAGCGGACGGCGGACCGGTAGCGGGACGCGGCGGGCGGCGGGCGGCGGGCGGCGGAGCGGTAGCGGCTCGTGGGTGAACCCGGCGGCGGGTAGCCGTCGGGGCATCCCTCGCGACCATCGTATTTTATAATAGACAGTTGTCTATTATAAAATACGATGGTCCGCGAATGAGCCGTAGCGCGTCTGGCATCGCCGCGGTCCTCGCACGAAGTCGCGCCTAGCCGCGGCTCACGAGGAACGACCGCCCGTCCAGCCCGCGCGGCACCGGCACGCCCAGCGCGTCGAGCGCACTCGGCATGACGTCGGTGGTCCGTCGCGGCGTTCGCGCAACCGGATGGTTGACGAGCAGCGGCACCAGCATGTGCTCGCGATGCAGCCCGCCGTGCGTGCTCACGTGCGGGATCGGCTCGTACTTCGCGCGGAAGTCCCAGCCCGGTGTGGCGGACAGGATGATCTCCCCCGCGCGCGCGGAGCCCGCGAGATGGATGATCTGCGCGAGCGCGTCCGGGTAGGCGCTGCGCATGGTGATCTCGTGGCTCTCGTCCGCATCGAGCGCGCGCTGCTCGCCGATGCCGAGTGGATCGCCGGTCACCGGCGTATACGAGAATCGGTGCGCGGCGTACTCGACGATCGCGCATCCGCGGCCGCGACCGCGCACCTCGCATCGCGTGGATGAATGCGGCAGCAGCACGAGGTCCACCGACTCGCGCGCGAGGAGCAGCTCGACGAGCGGCGCCCATCGTGCCGAGAGCTCCGGCCACCACGGACGCGTGCGGCGCCACGTCTCCAGGTAGAGGTGCGCCATCGCGTTCCCGCTCACCATCACGGCCACGTCCGGCCGGCGGAACGCGTACACCCACGGGTGCGCGATCGTGCGATGGCCGGCGTCGCGGACGACGAGCGCGATGTCGTCGTGCGTGTGGACGGGCGAATGGCCGTGATCGCTCACCACCCACAGATGCATGTCGTCCCATAGCCCGGCACGCTCCGCGTCGTGGCGGATCTCGGCGGCGACGTCGTCGACGATGCGCAGCGCGTCGCGCGCCGGCGCGGAGTCGTGTCCCGAGGCGTGCGACGTCTTGTCGAGCCCCAGGAGCGCGAGGAAGGTGAAGTCGGGGCGGTGCGTGCGGATGTGCCGCGCGACGTGACGCCCCGCGAAGCGGTCGATGTCGAGCCACCCGCGAATGTTGCCGCGCCAGTGGACGCGGGCGACGCGGAGCATGAAGCCGAGGCTCCGCCCCAGGCGGTCGGCGCGCCCCACACCGCGGCCCACCATGCTCATCGCGTTGAAGCGCGAGCGCACGAAATCGAAGATCGTGGGCGCCTGCGCGTCGATGTCGCCATCGAGATGGCGCATCTCGGCGCTCAGGTAGCTGCGGCAGAAGGGCGGAAGCCGGCACCGCGCGCGCGCCCGATCGTACCAGCGCAGCCCCGGAAGTCCGACGGGACCGGGAAACCGTCCCATGAGGAACGGCACGTACGCGAGCCCCGTGACCGAGGGAAAAACGGTCGACACGGTGTGCAGCGCACCCTCGCGCTTGAGACGCCCGAGCGCGGGGAGCTCGCCCGAGTCGCACGCCGCGCCGAACGTATCGGCACGCGCGCCGTCCGCGAGCAGGACTACGACCGACATGCGGTGCGCGCGGGCCGACCGACAGGGAAGGTCATCACGGCAATCTAGCGCGGATACCGTTTGTCATTCCGAGCGCAGCGAGGAATCTCGTACGGCCAGAACGAGATTCCTCGCTGCGCTCGGAATGACAGAGCGCATACCCCGGTGGCCCGCCCCGGGCGGCGTGGCTAGTTTTCGCGTTCGAGCGTGAGCGTCCGGAGTGGCGATGCGGCCACCGACCCCTCGCCCGCCACCGAATTTCCTCCACTGTCCATGGCGTCGAGAAAGTCACCCGCACCATCCGCGAACAAGAAGAAGTCATCCGCGGTCCGCACGGCCACCGGCAAGCGCGCGAACCTCGCGAAGCTCGGCAAAGCGGAGCAGGAGTCGCGCGAAGGCTACCGGGAGCGCACCGAGGAAGGGCATCTCAAGGCGGGGCGCACGCCGCCGTCGATGGAGACTCCCGCGCGCCGCGCCGGTGCCACCAAGGTGATCGATGGCGCGACGGTCGACCAGTCGATCCGCGATTACATCCCGCTCCCGGTCACCGAGGACGAGAAGCTGCTCCGCGGTACCGCGACGAACGGCGCGTTCCGGCGAACCGATCCGTGGCGCGTCCTGCGCATCATGTCGGAGTTCGTCGAGGGGTTCGACACGCTCGCCACGGTCGAGAAGGGCGTGACGGTCTTCGGCTCCGCGCGCGTGGGGCCCGATGATCCGCAGTACGAGGCGGCGCAGGAGACGGCGCGGCTCCTCGCCGAGGCGGGGTTCTCGATCATCACCGGCGCCGGACCCGGGATCATGGAGGCGGCGAACAAGGGAGCGCGCCTCGCCGGCGGACGCTCGATCGGGTGCAACATCGAGCTCCCCTTCGAGCAGGGCGCGAACCCCTATGTCGATACGCTCATCAACTTCCGCTACTTCTTCGTGCGGAAGACGATGTTCGTGAAGTACTCCGTGGCGTTCATCATCTTCCCCGGCGGCTTCGGCACACTCGACGAGCTGTTCGAGGCGCTCACGCTCATCCAGACGGGGAAGATCTATCACTTTCCGGTGATCATGTTCGGCCGCCACTACTGGGCCGGGCTCATCCGCTGGCTGCGCTCGCGCGTGCTGCTCGAGCGCAAGATCTCGCCTGGCGACATGGACCTCATGTTGCTCACCGACGATCCCGCCGAGGCGGCGAAGGCGGTGATCGCCGCGTATCAGGCGCAGCCACGCTCCAATGGAACGGGCGAGGAGCACACGACGAATGGCAAAATCTGACGGGCAGGGGAAGTCGCGGCCGAAGGCGACGCAGAAGTCCACGCAGAAGTCCACGCGCCATACCGCCGCCGCGCCGAAGGCGAAGCAGAAGCGCGAGGCGGAAGCGCGCGAGCGCGGCGAGCTCGCGCACACGTCGCACGAGACGAGCCGATTTCTGAGCGGCGCGCGCATCGATCCCCGGCCGATCACCGGCCGCGAGACGGTGTCCGATCTCATCGACTCCGCGTTCCAGGCCTATAACGCCGCGCGGCTCCGCGAGGCGTGCCAGCTCTACACGCGCAAGATGCTCGAGCCCGATGTCACCATCGGCCTCACGCTCACCGGTGCGCTCACGCCCGCGGGACTCGGCCTCTCGTCGCTGATCCCGCTCATCGAGGCGGGGTTCGTCGACTGGATCATCTCGACCGGCGCGAACCTGTACCACGACACGCACTACGGGCTCGGCCTCGCGATGCACCGCGGGAACGCGCAGGAGTCGGACGTCGTGCTGCGCGAGGAGGGTGTCGTCCGCATCTACGACATCTTCTTCGACTACGACGTGCTGTTGTCCACGGATGCGTTCTTCCGCCAGATCATGCGCGCGCCCGAGTTCCAGCGCGCGATGTCGAGCGCCGAGTTCCACTATCTGTGCGGCAAGTACGTGCGCGAGCGGGAGAACAAGCTCGGGATCGGGCAGCGCTCGCTGCTCTCCGCGGCGTACAACGCGGGCGTGCCGATCTACACATCGTCGCCCGGCGACTCGTCGATCGGGATGAACATCGCCGCGCTCGCGCTCGAGGGGAACAAGCTCGTCATCGATCCGAACCTCGACGTGAACGAGACGGCGTCGATCGTGCTCGGTGCGAAGCGCGCGGGCGGGAAGAGCGGCGTGATGATCATGGGCGGCGGCTCACCGAAGAACTTCATGCTGCAGACGGAGCCGCAGATCCAGGAAGTGCTCGGCATCGACGAGCGCGGCCACGACTACTTCCTGCAGGTGACCGACGCGCGCCCCGACACGGGCGGCCTCTCCGGCGCGACGCCTGCCGAGGCGGTGAGCTGGGGGAAGATCGACCCCGACAAGCTGCCGGACGCCGTCGTATGCTACCTCGACTCGACGGTCGCGCTTCCGCTCGTCACGTCGTACGCGCTCGGCCGGCACGCGCCGCGGCCGCTCAAGCGGTTGTACGACAAACGCGGCGAGCTCATGGCGCTGCTCCGGCGCGAGTTCGAGGCGTCATCAAAGGAGCCGCTGCCGTCGGAGGAGACGGACGAGATCCTGCAACGGCATCGGTGAGTGGCGGGATGCGGGATGCGCTATGCGGGATGCGGTGTCGTTCCGCGCGTCAGCGGATGTCATCCCGAGCGCAGGCGTTGTCATCCCGAGCGCAGGCGATGTCATCTCGAGCGCAGGCGTTGTCATCCCGAGCGAGAGCGAGGGATCTCGGGACTCGAAGTGGATGCATGGGCGCATACCGGGGTGAGGGGAGACGGTGCTCAGCGTGGTGATCGGAGTGGTGGCGGTGCTGCCGCTGCTGGGGCGCGGTGTGCCGGCGAGGCCGTGCGAGGCGGCGCCTGCTTCGGCGGTGCAGACGGGACGTGACACGCAGAGCGTTCTGAACCTCGAGCAGGCATGGATCCGAGCGATCGCGCAGCGCGACACGAGTACCGTCGCCTGCATCCTGGCCGATGACTTCCTGGATACGAGCTGGCAGGGCGTGCTGCGGTCGAAGCGCGATCAGATCCACGGGCTCGCGAAGCAGCCGCCGCGCTACACGCCGCACTACAGCGACTGGCGCGTGCATCTCTACGGAAACACCGCGGTCGTTCGCGGGCTCAACGTGATGACCGATTCCCGCGGACACGAGGTAGGACGCCTTCGCTTCACCGATGTCTTCGCGTATCGCGATGGACAGTGGCAGGCGGTCGCGGCGCAGGAGACGATGGTCGCGCCGAAGTAACGGCGAGGTGCGCGATGGCTTCCGTCCACGCTCGCATCGTCACCGGTGCGCGTCGGCGCGCTGTGTGATCGCTCCGTGTCGTCGCTCGCCGTACCATCGAGCGTGCTGCGACTGCCCGAGGTGTGCACGATACCGCGCGAGCCACTCGGTGACGGCGTCGGGCACCAGCAGATCGTCGGCGATGCGCGCGACCTCCTCCGCCTCCCGCCACGCGCGCTCCAGCGCGCCGAGCTCCCCGTTCAGTGCGTGCACCTCCGACTCCTCGTGCACCGCCATCTCGAGCGCGAGCCGTTGCTCGGCCGACATCTTCGCGAGGATGCCGGGGTGTTCCGGAAACGACGTGTAGTCCGGCGTGCGTGACATGAAGGCGAACATGCGCGCGCGCCCCTTGAACACGTCCAGCCGTGCGACCGCCTGCTCGACGGTGCCCGCACCGGCGCCCCAGCCGTTCAGGTGGATGAGCGCCTTGGCCATCACGCGCACCGCCTGGTCACCTTCCAGGCGTGATGCGCCGTCGCGATGACTGATCCGCAGACTCCACGCTTCGCCGCGGTCGATCGGGACGAACTGCGTCTCGGCCACGTCGCGCGCGCGCACGTGCAGCATCTGGCCGTGGAACGGGACGCGGAAGAGCACGCGATGCTGGACCAGCCACCAAGCCGCTGAGCCGACGAGCGCTGCGCTGGCGACGAGACCGGGGGTGAGCACACCCGCCGCGATGCCAGCGAGCACCGCCGCGCCGCCGCTCACGCTCGCGGCGCTCAGCGTCATCTGCGCGCGGCGAAAGCGCCCGGCGAACTGACGGCCGTAGCGCCACGCCGCCATCTCGGGGCGGAGCGGACGCCCGACGCGTATGAGGTCGACGCCATCGCTCAACCGCGCGAGGCCGATGTGTTCCGTCGATCGACGGAGCACGGTGCCGCGGAATCGCCGCTCGCACTCTTCGACGGCTTCCCAGCGCTCGTCGAGCGGGCTGAGGTTCCACCGTCCGCAGTGCGGGCAGATGACCCAGAGCCGTCCCCGCGCCGCATCGAAGGCGATGCGGCGTCCGACCGGAAAGCGCTCGATCGCCTCGTTCGCGCCGAGCGCGCCGTGGCAGAAGATGCAGGTCGAGTACATCGAATCGAGACGTACGACCGCACTGGTCGCCGTCGCGCCGCGATCGCTGCATCAGTGAAGACGATCGCGAGACGGGTGGCTCAGTCCGGCTGAGACCGTGTTCCCGAATCTTGGGGCCCACGCACCGACGGGTCAACCGGGTGGGGCGATGGGTGGTACCGGCGGGCGATGGCTATCGGGGGCGAGCCGTCTCGAGTCGGGAAGCGGATGCTGAGGACGGGATCATTCTCGTCGGCATCCAGGACGCTCTGCGCTTCATCGCTCGGAGTGTACGTCGGCACGGACGTCCCGCACCGCGCGTCCCGCAGCCCGCACTCCGCCCCTCGCGGCCCGCACGAAGTTGATCTTCGACATCGCCCCTCGCGTCATGTAGTACGCGGAATCCTCCCGCCCCAACACGTCGCGCACGATCGCCCGATCACTCCACCCGCGCGCGATGCGATCCTCCACTGCGGCGATCGTCTCCTCCATCCAATCCGCCTTGGCCGTGAGCGATGCTACCGGGTCCGGCACGATCCCGCGGTGCGCGTCGAACATGCGCTTCGGCCGGAGCGCCGCCACCCTTCGGACGCTCTGCACGAGCTGCCGCACATCCTCCCCCGGATGCGCAGCGCGTACCTTCACGCCGAGGAAGAGGTCGCCCGCGAACAACGTCTCGCGCTCGGCGTCCCACACCACCATGTGATCGCGCGCGTGGCCCGGCGTGGGGAGGAGAACGAGCCCGTCGGGGTTGAACAACGCGATCGGCGACACGAGCGGCGGCACGCGTCCCCAGAGAAGACGCCGCGTGAAGCCGATGTCCTCCGGTGCGCGGATCGCGTTCAGCGTCGCCAGCCCCGCCGCGATCGGGATCCCGCGCCGCGCGACGAGCTCGGCATTCCCCGCGTGATCCTCGTGCGAATGCGTGAGGACGACGCCCCTTGGGCGCGCCTGGTCGAGCCACGCCGCCACCTCGTGCGCCACCACCGGGAAGCCCGTGTCGATGAGTACCCCGCGCACGAAGTACGCGCTCACGCCGTACCCTGCCGCGCGGCTGACGCGCGTGGACATCGCGAGGCGCACGACGTCGCCGTGGGATTCGAGGTGGAGCATGATAAAAGATAGTCGTCAGTCGTCGGTCGTCCGTCGTCAGGGTGGACACCGTCCTCCCCATTGCCTACAATACGATATGCATCAACATGAGCCGAGCGGTCCCTCCGTTACGCGTTCCGCGGCGTCGCAGCCGTGGCGCGCCGCTTGCTCCCCGGTCTCCGAGAGCGCGGCGCGCCGAGGGCGTGAGCGTCAGGAGAACGCGTCGAGCTAAGCAGGGCGGTGGGAATCGCTTGTCTCAAAGCGCCCGGCCCATTGCAGGCCGGGCGCTCCACTTTTACGCCGTGTGCACCCGAGATGATCGAAGAACTCAAGCGGAAGCTGGAAGCCGAAGTCAACACGCTCCAGCACGAACTCAACGTCACGCTGCCGAACGAAATCCGGAAGGCGGTCGAGCTCGGAGACCTGCGCGAGAACAGCGAGTACAAGGCCGCGCTGGAGCGACAGCAGTTCGTCCAGGCGCGCCTCGGGCAGCTCCGGCAGCGGCTCAGCAAGCTCTCGCAGATCGACATGAGCCAGATCCCCACCGACAAGGTGGGCCTGGGCTCACGCGTCGTGGTGAAGGACAAGAAGACGGGCGCGACCGAGGTCTATCACCTCGTCTTCGGCGACGCCATGGACTTCGAGGATGGCCACGTGACGATGGCCTCCCCGATCGGCCGCGCCCTGCTCGGCAAGGGTGTCGGCGAAACCGTCGCCCTCAAGCTCCCCACCATGACGCGCCAGCTCGAGGTGGTGGAGCTGGCGACGATTCACGAGGGGGCGGATGCCAGTTCTGAGCTGTGAGCTCTGAGCTCTGGGCTGTGAGTCAGAGGCTGTCTGGAATCAAAGGGGTCAGAGGCGATTGATCGCACGCGATCAATCGCCTCTGACCCCTTTGATTCCAGAACTCAGAACCCATCACCCACAACCCTCGTTCAACTCTCACCCCTCCACCCGAAACATCCCCTCCACCTCCCGCTGATACTGCGCGAGCTCGGCCTCGATGTGGGCCGAGCTCCAGTCGAGTAGCGGGGCGACGACGCGCGCGACGGCAGGGGCCGCGGCTGCGCCGTGGTCGTGCGTCTCGAAGGCGACATGCAGGCGGCGGATCAGGAGATCGGAGAGCGTGAGCGCCATCTCCTGCTCGACCGCGTAGACGAGCTCGGCGACGATGTCGGGGTGCGACGGGACCACCGGCGCGGCGAGCGCGCGATTGCTGCCGACCAGCTCCCACACCTCGCGCCAGTTGCTCCCGTAGCGGTACACCAGATGTTCGGCGATCGTCTGCACGCCGATCGCCGTGCGGGCCGCTTCGACTTCCTGCTCCAGCGAGCTCATGCGACCGCCGGGGAGCGGGATGCGCCCCGTCGCCGCGCGCGGCCGCGGCGCGCCGCCGGTCGCCCTGACCACCGCGTTCACCACCTGCTTGGCCATCACGCGGTACGTGGTCAGCTTCCCGCCGGTGATCGTGAGCAGCCCGGGCGCCGTCCACGCGATGTGATGCTCGCGCGAGATGCTCCCCTCGTCGCTCGCGCCCGATGGCTCCGCCTCGGGCTCGGCGAGCGGACGGATCCCCGCCCACGCGCTCACCACGTCCGCGCGCGTGAGGTGCGCGCCGGGGAAGAACGCATTCGCCGATCGGAGGAGATAGGTGATGTCGTCCGCGGAGGCGTGCACGGCATCGAGCGGGCCGTCGTACTCGGTGTCGGTGGTGCCGATGATGGTGTGCATCCCCGCGGGGAGCACGAACATCACGCGCCCATCGATGGGTGAGAGCAGTGTGAGCGCACCCGTGTTCCGGACGTGCGCGTGCGGGACGGCGACGTGCACGCCCTTTGTGCCGTGCACGCCCGCCGGCGATGCGGGGTTCGCGAGGCGGCGGATCGTGTCCGACCACGGACCGGTCGCGTTCACGACGGCGCGCGCCGACACTTGGACAGTGCGAGGCCCGAGTCTGTCCATCACGACGGCGCCGCGCACGGCGCCGTCCTCCATGATGAGCTGCTGCACCTCGGCGTGATTCACCACGACGGCCCCCGCCTCTGCGGCGGCGCGCGCATTGGCGAGGGTGAGACGGATGTCGTCCGTCGCCGCGTCGTAGTAGGCGAAGCCGCCGAGGAGGCCGGGTTGGCGCAGCGCGGGCTCCATCCGCTCGACGGCGCTCGGCGTCAGCCGGCGATGCTGTTTGATGTTGCGGAAGAGCGAGAGCGCGTCGTACAGCCAGAGGCCCGCCGACAGCTTCCAGCGCGGCAGCCGCGCGTTCTCGTACACGGGCCAGAGGAATCGGAGCGGGCGCGCGAGATGCGGCGCGATGCGCCGGAGCACCTGGCGCTCGTGGCTCGACTCGAGCACGAGGTGGATCTCCCCGTGTTCGAGATAGCGCACCCCCCCGTGAATGAGCCGCGACGAGCGACTGGATGTCCCGCTCGCGAAATCCTCGCGCTCCACGAGCGCGACTGATAATCCGCGGAGCGCCGCATCGCGCGCGATGCCGGCACCGGTGATCCCGCCGCCGATGACGAGCAGATCGAACGATGATCGCTCCAGTGCCGCGAGCAGTGCAGGGCGCCGGGCGGCGCCGAAACGTGCGCGGATCACCGCGGTACTGGCCGGGGTCAGTCGGTCCTCCGGGGTTGGGGGATCGTGCGGGGGCGCCGGTCGCGGCAAAGTAGAAGACGAGAGAGCAGCCGGTCAATAGTCACATTGCAATACTAATCACCGGGTCCGGGTGCGGCCATCCGCTCATCGCGACGATTGTTCGCCACCGTACACTGACGAACGGCGCACGGCGGCGTGCGGCACGATGCCATCTCCGCGCGCGACTCCCACCTCATATACACCCGATACACACGGGCCACGGCGAGAGATCTCTCGCCGTGGCCCGCGCGGTCGTGCATGAAACGTCGTTCATGGTCGCCGAGCGGCGCGACCATGCGGGTCGGTCTCCACCCGTGTGATCAGTATCCGGGGTTCTGGGTGAGCCCCGGCGTGACATCGATCTCGCGCTGCGGGATCGGGTAGAGGGTCTGGTCCGGCGAAATGCCGAGCACGGTGGTCGCGAGCCCGGTACGCACGAGGTCGGGCCAGCGGTCGCCTTCGAAGGCGAACTCCTTGCGGCGCTCGTCGAGGATGCGGGCGATGACCTCGTCCTGCGTGTCGAGCACGTTGCCGGTCGTATCGATGACGGTCGTGCCGAGGGTGTCGGGCGTCAGCCCGGCGCGGACGCGGATCGGATCGTACTCGGCGACGGCTTCGGTGAGTTGGTTCAGCCGAGCCAGCGCTTCGGCCTTCGTCAGCATCACCTCGGCCAGGCGGATGACGTGGAAGTCTTCCGTGCCCGCCGATGCGCGGAACTTCGCGCCGTACGGCGTGTCGCCATCGAGCTGGATGGACCACTGTCCGCGGAGATCAGTGGGCGCGTACGTGGTGACGTCGTTCGGGTCCATGTTCGGGTCGAACGCCTGCATCAGGTCCACCGTGGGCGCCACCTCGTAGATGCCGAAATCCGGCTCGTCGTAGTAGTAGCCAATGTTGTTGTAGTCCTGCGCCGTGAAGATCACGCGGAAGATGTCCTCGGGCGTGTCGGTGCCCTCGGCATCGAACAGATCCGCGTAGTTGGGCGCGAGCGAATAGCCCATGGCCTCCACGCTGTCCGCCGCGGCCACGGCGCCCGCCCAATCCTGTTGGTACAGCAGCACGCGCGAGCGCAGTGCGAAGACGGCGCCGCGCGACGCGCGGCGCGTGTCGTCCGTGTTCGTGATCAATTGCTGCGCCTGATCGAGATCGCTCAGGATCTGCTTGTAGACATCGGCCACCGACGCGCGCGTGACCGACGCCGCATCGGCGAGCGAGCTCGCGGGCTGCGTGCGAATCGGCACGCCGCCGAACAGCTTCACCAGGTTGTGGTAGTGCAGCGCGCGCAGGAAGTACGCTTCGCCGAGAATCTCATTCCGCTCGGCGTCGTCGATACCCTTGATGTCGGGCACCCTGGTCAGGATCTCGTTCGCGCGGTTGATCCCGTCGTACATCGCGGCCCACATGTCCGCCACGAAGCCGTTGTCCGCGTGCAGCTTGTGGTCGTCAGCCTCCGCGTTTTCGGTGCGCGTGCCCTCTTCCTCGGCGTTGTCCGAGGAGAGCTCGGGCAGCGTGGGGAGCGTCTGGCCGTAGTAGTCCAGGCTGCGGAGCGAGGCGTACGCGCCGACGAGCGCGGCCTCGGCGCTCGGGCCGTCGTTGATCGCCGTCGCTTCAGGGATGGAGCCGCCCGGGGTGACCTCGAGCGGCGAATCACAACCGGCCGCCGCCACGAGCAGCAGCGCCGGGATCAGGATGCGAAGTCTCATGATGCGAGTCATCCTCGAGGGGAAGTCGTGGGAGTCGGAATCACGGGTCACCATGAGCTGGACACTCCGACCGTGATCGTGCGAGCCCGCGGATAGGCGTAGTAGTCGGTGCCGAGCGCGATGTTGCTGTCGGAGCCGTTGCTGTTCACGTCCGGGTCGTAGCCCGTGTAGTTGGTGAACGTGTGCAGGTTGCGCCCCGAGACGTAGATCTTGGCGTTCGGCAGGCGGGTCAGCGATGTGGGCAGGCGCCAGCTCAGCGTGATGTCCTGCACGCGGACGTACGAGCCATCCTCGATGAAGCGCGAGGAGATCTCATCGCCGCCGGACGTCCCGTCGAAGCTCGCGCGCGGCTCGTTGGTGATGTCGCCCGGCTTCTTCCACGCATTGAGCGCGTAGGTGAACTTGTTGTCGTAGTGGTAGCCGCCGTCGTCGGCGAAGATGCGCATGAGGTTGAAGACCTTCGCGCCCTGGCTGAACTCCAGGAAGCCGTGCAGCTCGAAGCCCTTCCACGAGAACGTGTTGCCGAGCCCGCCGAAGAACTTCGGCTGCGGGCTCCCGGCGTTCACGCGATCGGCGGACGTGATGCTCCCGTCGCCGTTCACATCCTCGTACACGGCGTCCCCGGTCTGCGGATTCACGCCGGTGAAGTGCAGCACGTAGAACTCGCCGATCGGCTGGCCCATGGCCACGTGGCTGATCGGACGGAAGTTCGCGTTGTCGCCGAACGGCTGATCGTCGTACAGGTTCGTGACTTCGTTGTGGTTGGCCGAGATGTTGAACTGCGTCTCCCAGTTGAAGCCACCCGCGGAGGAGGACGCGATGTTCGTCGAGCTGATCTCGAGCTCGACGCCCCGATTCAGCACGTTGCCGACGTTGCTGAAGTACGTCGTGAAGCCGCTCGTCGCCGGAATGGGGCGATTGACGAGCAGATTCGATGTCATCTTGTGGTAGTAGTCGGCGATGATGCTGAGCCGTCCGCCGAAGGGGAGCCAATCGAGACCGGCGTCGAGCTCCTTCGTCGATTCCCACTTGAGATCCGGGTTCGCGAAGTTGCCCGGCGCGATCCCGGCGGTCGTGCCATAGGTGGCGCTTGTGAAGGTGCCGAGCGACGCGTAGTTGGGGATCGCCTGGTTGCCCGTGACGCCGTAGCTGGCCCGCAGCTTCAGCGTGCCGAGGTGGCGGCCGAAGTCGCCCATGAACGGCTCTTCGCTGATCACCCATCCCGCCGAGATCGCCGGGAAGACACCCCACCGATTGTTCGCGCCGAAGCGCGAGGAGCCATCGGCACGCAGGCTCGCCGACAGTAGGTAGCGATCACCGTAGGTGTAGTTCGCGCGCGCGAAGTAGGACTCCAGGTTGTGCTCTGCGGGGATGCCGTCGAAGGAGGTGATGGTGGCCGCGTTCTCCACGTAATGGAACTGCGGGCTGGGGAACCCTTCGCCGCGGACGAAGTTCAGGTGGTCCTTGTTGTACTCCAGGCTCGCGCCGCCGACGAGGCTGATGTTGCTGGCCGCCTCGGAGCCGCGCGAGTACGTGAGGTAGCTCTCCAACACGTACTTGTCACCCGTGTGGTAGCCGTCCTTCGAGACGCCGCCCGCGCCCGCGGCGTACGTGTTCCCCACCAGCGGCGACTGCCACTGCAACTCGTGGAGATTCAGGACGTCCGCGCCGACGCGACCGGTGAGCACGAGGTGCGGCGTGAAGGTGAAGTCGGCCTTCATGTTGCCGATCACGCGATCGGTGGTCGTCGGCAGGTTCCAGAGCGATGCGATCGCCACCGGGTTCGAGTACTTGAGCCCATTGGACGACCGGTCGGCGAAGCTGCCGTCCGACTGATAGATGGGGCGGAAGGGCTGCATCCCGATGGCGTTCGTCACCACGCCGTCGAGGCTGTTGTCGCCCGTGACGCGATCGTCGATCTCGTGCGTGAGGCCGAGCGAGGTGGAGAAGCGCAGCCGGTTCGTGGCATCGAAGTCCAGATTGACGCGCGCCGATGCCCGCTTGTACGCGGACCCCATCACGATCCCCTGCTGGTCGAAGTAGGAGCCCCCGACGCTGTAGGTCATCCGGTCGCTCCCGCCGCTGATGGCGAGATGCACGTTGCTCACCGGTGCCGTGCGGAAGATCGCGGACTGCCAGTCGGTGTTGGTCGCGGCCTGCGATGCATCGAAGGGGAGCTCGTCCGGTGCGTAGCCGTCGTTGGCCGCCCCTGAATCCATGTAGGTGATGTACTGCTGGGCGTTCATGAGACTCAGCTTCTTCGCCGCGCTCTGCCATCCCGTGTACGCGTCCACGCTGAACCGCGTGCTCCCCTGCCGCCCGCGCTTCGTCGTGATCATCACGACGCCGTTCGACCCGCGCGATCCGTAGATCGCCGCCGAGGCCGCGTCCTTGAGCACGGTGATCGACTCGATCTCGTTCGGGTCGAGTCCCGACACGGCGCTCAGTCCCTGCGCGTTGGGCCCGAGCTGCGCGAAGTCCTCCGACTGCATGGGCACGCCGTCGATCACGTACAGCGGCTGGTTCGATGCGGAGACCGACGCCGCGCCGCGGACGCGAACGGTGATGCCGTTCCCCGGATCGCCTGAGTTCTGCGTGATCTGGACGCCCGGGGCCTTCCCCTGGAGCGCGGCGTCCATGCTGGCGATGGGCGTGTTGGCGACGTCGGCACCGGTTACCGTCGCGACCGCGCCGGTGACCTGACTCCGGTTCTGCGTGCCGTATCCGACCACCACCACCTGGCTCAGCTGCACGGCGGTTGCCCGCAACGAGATGTCGACGACGGTCGTATCGCCCGCACGCGCCGTGATCTGGCGCTCGCTCGGCGCGTAGCCGAGCATCTGCGTGCGGACGGTCATGGTGCCCGGCGTCACGTTCTGCAGGGTGTACTGTCCGGTCGCATTGGTGAGGGCCGCTCTCGTCGTGCCGGTGAGCAGGACTTGCACGTCCGCGATCGGTCGTCCCGTCGCCGAGTCGGTTACCGTCCCGCGAACTGTCGCGGTGCCCTGCGCCGCCGCCGCGCTCGGGGCCAGCAGCCCGGCCGCGAGGGCGAGTAGCGACGCCATGATCCAAACGGAACTCCAGCGTTTCATCGGCGCTCCTCCAAGTGCACGTGGTGATGTAGATGCGCTGCGTGACGCCACGGCCCGATGGACTACCGACGGGCGCGCGGCTCCACAGATGAGGCGGGTGCTGCGATGGGTCGAACGGACTGCCGGACCAGCGCGGATGCACCAACGGCGGGCGGGCATCCGAGGTGCTGCGACACACGCTCCGCCGCTCGGCGTACGAGAAGCGCGAGCTCGGGGATGCGTGCAGGGGAGAGCCGGGTGTTGGGGCCGGCGACGCTGAGCGCGGCGACCACGCGGCGCTCGTGGTTTCGCACGGGTGCGGCGACCGCGACCAGCCCCGGCTCGAGCTCTTCGATCGCGGTCGCGTACTCTTGCTTCCAGACGGCCTGCAGCTCGCGTTCGAGCCGCGCGGCCGAGGTGATGGTGCGTGGCGTGACCTTCACGAGCCGCGAGGATGCGGCGGCGCGCGGCCGGACGGGTTCGGGGCCGTCGTACCGCGCCGCCGCGAGCAGTACCTTCCCTGTGGAGGTGGCGTGCGCAGGGAAGCGCCATCCGATCGACGGCGTGCTCCCCAGCAGATGCCGGCTCAGGATCTCGTCGAGGATCAACACTTCGTCATCGCTCACGAGCACCTCGAGCGATGTCGTTTCGCCGGACGCGTCGGCGAGTGCCACGAGCTCGGCGTGCGCCGCCGTGCGCAGGTCGTTGGAGCGAAGCGCCTGCGCGCCGAGCACGATCGCATCGGGCCCCAGGCGGTAGATCCCCGCGCTCCCGGTGCGCGCGATCATCCCTTCGTGCTCGAGCGCGGCGAGGAGGCGGAAGACGGTCGTCTTGTGGAGCTCGAGCTCGCGCGCGAGGTCGGCGACGCCGCGCTCGGGGTGTTCGTCGGTGAAGGCTTTGAGGATGGCCATTGCACGCACCACGGCCTGCGTGCCGGGGTAGGGGCGGCGTCCCGGCGCGGTGCGGCGTCGTGTGTTGCTCGTGCGGCCCTGATCCTCGGTGAAATGCCGTTTCACAATGTGGGCTACTATTCAGCCCGGACCAGTGGTGGTCAAGAGGATCGATGGGGTCAGGGTCGATT
>DASVCF010000151.1:0-19382 GCA_036381735.1 Gemmatimonadaceae bacterium
TTGCGTGTGTGCCGCTCCCCCTGGCTTCTCGCAGCTTACCACGGCCTTCCTCGCCTCCGTGTGCCGAGGCATCCCCCACGTGCCTTCGCTCGCTTGACTCCCAACACTCCAACAGCCAAGCCGAGCACGCGCTCGATCCTCTAACACTTTCATTGCAATCCGTTGCAATCTCTCTCGCTGCCCGGAACCGCATCACACCCGTTTACAGGCGTGCGCCGTCCCGAACCTCGATGAGAATTCGCATCCCACAATCTCTTCTTCGATCACTTGTCAAACAGCGCCCAACCGTGCGCGATACGCGCTCGCTGGGAAGCCTTCCATTGTACCCTTCAGGAGACCCCATGTCAACCTCTACGAGGCTTCGCCACGGAGCATTTCCCGGAGGGACGCGAACGATATACGCGCCGAAAATCGAATGCAACCCCGCTTCGCCGAACACTCCAACGCTTCCTCCCATCGAACACGTCCATCTACTTTCCACCTCATGTCCGATCACGCCATCGTTACCCCCAAGGGCGCCCGCCGTTGGGCACACGGTCACCCGTGGATCTATCGGAGCGACGTGGCCGAGCGCCCCTCGTGTCCGCCAGGCGCCGTCCAGGTGCGTGATGTCACCGGTCGGCCGCTCGGGGTCGCGCTCTGGAGCCCCGCCTCGGAGATTTCCCTGCGATTGCTCGATCGCGATCCCGACACCACGATCGATGCGCGCTGGTGGCGGCGCGCCATCGAGCGCTCGCTCGCCCGCCGTGCGCCACTCGCCGATCAGGCCACTGCGTACCGCCTGATCCACGCCGAGGCCGATGGCTGTCCGTCGCTCACCTGCGATCGCTACGACCGCTGGCTCGTCGTGCAGCTGCTCAGCGCCGGGCTCGAGCACTATCGCGCACCGATCGTCGACGCGCTGCACGAGCTCGTCGCGCCCGCCGGAATCCTCGCCCGGAACGATGTCCCCGTGCGCACCAAGGAAGGTTTGTCCCGAGAGGTGACGGTGCTGCTCGGCGATGTCCCTCACGAGATCGAGGTGGAGGAGCACGGTGTCCGCTACCTCGCTGCGCCGCGCGAGGGGCAGAAGACGGGCGCCTTCCTCGACCAGCGCGAGAACCGCGCACTCGTCGGACGCGTCGCGCGTGGCCGCGCGCTCGACTGCTTCAGCTATCACGGCTCCTTCGCGCTGCACCTTGCGCGTCACGCCGAAACGGTCGTCGCCCTCGATGCATCGGCGGCCGCACTCGCGCGCGCGAGGGAGAACGCCGCGCTGAATGCGACATCGAACATCGAGCTCGTCGAAGCCAACGCCTTTGACTTTCTTCGTAGCGAGGAAAGCGCGGGCAACCGCTACGACACGATCGTGCTCGACCCACCCGCATTCGCGAAGACCCGCGCATCGATCCCCGGCGCGCTCCGTGGCTACAAGGAGATCAACCTGCGTGCGATGCGCCTGCTCTCGCCGGGCGGGCTACTCTTCACCGCGAGCTGCAGCTTTCACTTGAGCAAGGCGCTCTTCCTCGAGATGCTCGAGAGCGCGGCGGCCGACAGCGGCCGTCGCATCGCGCTCAGAGAATTTCGTGGACAACCGCTCGATCATCCCGAGGTACTCACGATTCCCGAGAGCGGGTACCTCAAGGGGGCGCTGCTCGAAGCGCTCGATTGAGCGTGTGCGTGCTCGGGTGAACACGTGCTCGATTGCGCTAGCGGTGGAACTCGTCGCGCTGCGGAATGCGCTGGTGACCGCGTTTGTTCTTCTGCTCGGCGGGCGCGTCGACGTGCATGGAGTCCACGGGGCTCTCCGCCTCGCCCTGCGTCGTGCCAGGATCGCGACTCCGATCCTGCGCTTCCCGGCTGCCCCCGCCGTGGATCTCGCGTTCGGTGTTCCGCGTGTCATCGTTCGTGTTCGCCATGAGACCTCCTGCACGAATGGTCGTGTCAGGCGTGCACTCCACATGCCAGGCGGCTTATGCGTCGGCGATCAGGTGACACGTGCATTTCCCCCACGGCGGATCAGGACACACCGCGGATCAGGACACCAGTACCGTATCGCACTGCGCTTCGTAGCGTACCGATGTCCGGCTCATTGCCGCTGGCAGCGCGGGCAGAAATAGGTAGACCGTCCGCCCTGCACGATGCGCGCGATGGGAGCGCCGCATCGGCGACACGGTTTCCCCTCGCGATCGTACACGCGCCATCGCACGGCGCCATCGCGATCGGCGTAGCGCGCGGCCGGTGCACGACGCAGCACGTCGCGGATGGCGCGGACGAGTCGCGCGCGCCGTGCGGGCCCGAGTCGTGCCGCGATCGCGCGCGGGCTGATGCGCGCGAGCCAGAGCGCTTCCGCCGCGTAGATGTTGCCGAGCCCCGCCACCACGCGTTGATCGAGCAGCGACGGCTTGATCGCGCCACGACGGCGCTCGAACGCCTGCCGCAACCACTCGGCCGAGAAGGTCGCATCGAACGGCTCCGGACCAAGCTGCGGAAGCGGGGCTTCACCGGGGAGGTGTACGGTGAGCGTCGCCAGGGCGCGCGAGTCCAACAGTGACACGCGCGTCCCATCGGACAGCTCGAGCACCGCTCGTGCGAACCGTTCCTCCGGCTCCTCCAGTCGTCCGATCGACCAGTCACCGGTCATGCGGAAGTGCGCATGGAGCACGATGCCACCGTCGAGATGGAGCAGTTGATGCTTGCCGCGTCGCTCGATGCGCTCGATGGTCCGCCCGCGCAGCGCGGCAATGCGCCCGGCGGGAAGCTGCCGCGCGAGCGATGGGTGGAGTACGCGAAGATTGGTCATGGTCTTGCCGCGTACGGCGGCATCGAGCGTGCGCGCCGCGCGTTCGACTTCGGGGAGCTCGGGCATTTGCATTCGACTCGGTTGACACGTTCCGCCATCACGTCCACACTTCCGGCGTGGACACCGTGGACACCATGACTCGCACACCGGCGGCCCCGCCAATGCTGCGTCCGGTGCGGGCACCGGCCGTGCGCAACACGCTGCTCGTCATCCTCGCCCTCAACACGATCGTCGTCATCGTGAAGGCCGTGGTTGGATTCCGCGCCCATTCCCTCTCCGTGCTGGGTGCGGCGCTCGATTCCAGCCTCGATGTACTGACCAACGGTGTGGGGATGCTCCTGGTTCGCGTGGCGGCCCAGGCCCCCGATGAAGAACACCCCTATGGCCACGAGAAGTTCGAGACGTTGGGCGCGCTGGCGATCGTCGGGTTCCTCTCCATCTCGTGCTTCGAGCTGCTGCGCAAAGGCGTGGCCACACTGTACCACGGCGCCACTCCCGTGACGCCACGGCTCGTCGAGCTGCTCCTCATCGCGGGAACGATGGCGATCAATCTCTTCGCGGCGTGGTACGAGCGCCGCCGCGGCGAGCGTTTCCACAGCCCGTTTCTCCTGGCCGATGCGGTGCACATGCGCAGCGATCTGTACATTACGGCAGCGGCGCTCGCGTCGCTCCTCTTCGCGCGCGCGGGGTTCCACCTGATCGATCCGGTGCTCGCGATCGTCGTCGCACTGGTGATCGCGCGGAACGGGTACGAGATCGTGCGCGGCACGGTCCCCGTCCTCGTCGACCAACGGGCGGTGGACGCCGCGATCGTGCGCGACCTCGTCGCCGCCGTCCCGGGGATCACCGATGTCCGCTCGATCCGGTCGCGCGCGAGCGCCTCGGGGCTATTGTTCGCGGAGGTGACGATCGGCGTGGATGCGGACACGAGCGTCGCGCATGCGCACGACATTGCCGACGCGGTGGAAGCGGCCATCGATCGCGAGCTCGGACCCGCGGAAGTCATCGTGCACATCGAGCCGACCTGATGCGCCGCCGCCGGCAGGGCTTGCGTGCTCAGCCGAACGCTCTAGCTTTGCTCAGTCGCATTCTCCCACTCCGGTGATATGTCCCATCGCCCGCGCTCCCTGCAGCACGAGTACGAGCTGTACGTCGAACGGGAAATCGAGGAGTACAAAGAGTCATTGCCCCGGCACGTGCTTCTGAGCCTGGGCGATGAGGCCGTCAAGTCCCTCGCCGCGCAACAGCAGCTCGCGCTCACCGAGATTCTGCTGTGCGCCGAGGTGGATCGCATCATTCGCGATCGCCTGCGACTTCCAGCGTACAGCACCTGGCGCCGCCGACGGCTGAAGGCGCTCAGGGAGTTCTCGCGCCCCGAGCGATGGGGACTTCGTCCGGACAGCGCGCTCGCGCGCACGGCTTCGGCGGCGAGCGAAGGTGGCGGTCACGTACTCGTGGCCGGCACGCACGCGGAGGGCCCGGCGTTGTACCTCGCCGCGAACGGTTGCGCGGTGACGGCGCTCGAGTCGACCGAGGATGTGCTGGAGCGCGTGCTCGACGCGGCCGCGCGAGTCGGGCTCACCAGTCAGATCCGCGGACTGGTCGCCGACCTCGGCAGCTGGGCGCCGGACACGCCGTTGACAGCGGTCGTCTGTGCGGCAGCTGCCCTCGCGTCGCTGTCGCCCGCGGAACGTGCACGCGCGATCGCGTTGCTGCAGAACGCGACGGCAGCGGGCGGCGTGCACATGATGGAAACCGGAGCCGACGGCGTCGAGCTCGTATCGATCGAGGAGCTCCAGGCGAGCTACGATGGGTGGCAGATCTCCGTGGAGCCCGGCGTCACGAGCATGCACACCTTTCTCGCACGGAAGGCGGTCGCATAACGATTCGACACAACCGACGCCCGGCAACGTGTCACTCTGCAACGGCCGGCGGGCATCTCGCCCCCCGGCCAATTTTTCATCTCGCGCTCTACGAAGCACTTAGCTACATGCACGGTCGTGGCATGTCTGGTGCTTTTGCACGGCGCGTCCCGCCATTCCGCAGGACCGAATGCAGAGGTTTGTTCATGTCTTTGAGTAGTGCGAAGCGTGTGACCGAAGAACCCATCGGGATCGTGATCTCGCGCGGCAAGCGCGATGAGCCGCCTCCCGTGTACTGGGCCTACGTGTGGGGTCCCGCCCCCGCCGAAGGCGAACTCTCGCCATCGGAATCGAAGGCCGCATAGGACCACGCGAACAATCGGACTGATGATGCGCCGGTGGGCTCTCGCTCGCCGGCGCATCGTGCATCATGACGATCGGTGCGACGCGATCCGGTATGCCGCTTGCCCATTCCGAGAGACGTGCAGGAATCATTCGAGGCATGGGAGGGTGAGCGCCGCACGCTGCTCGGGCGCCGCATCTCGGAGCTGGGACTCTCGCTTCGCGGGACATTGGTGGAGCAGCTCGTGCACCAGCTTCACGCCGAGCTCGACGCACGAGGGTTGGCGTTTCATCCACCGGTGTACCTGAGCGATCAGTGGGGTTGTCCCGAGGGGACGCCGATCATCGGCGTTCCGTTCTATCTGGCGGATCCGAAGCTCGCGCGCATCGAGGAGGAAGAAGCCATCGAGCTCGAGGGCGAGCTGGATGTGATGCGCTACCTGCGCCACGAAGCGGGACACGCGTTCAACTACGCGTATCGGCTCTTCGATCGCGCCGATTGGCGCCAGACGTTCGGCCCGTACTCCCGCCCGTATCGCGAGCGCTATCCGGTCGATCCATTCTCGCGCGACTACGTGCGACACATCCTCGGCTGGTACGCGCAGAAGCATCCGGATGAAGATTTCGCCGAGACGTTCGCGGTGTGGCTGACGCCGGGATGGGATTGGCGGCGGGAGTACGCGGGGTGGCCGGCACTCGCGAAGCTCGAGTACGTGGACCGCGTGATGCGGGAGGTCGGCGACACGGCGCCGCGCGTAGGTCCGCCGACCGCCGAGGATCTGCCTGTCGAGGCGATGCATTACACGGTGGCGGATCACTACGCGATGACGCGGGAACCGCTCCCGATGGATGATGTGCGCCACTTCGACGGCGACCTTCGCACGATCTTCTCATCGGCGGCCGAGGCGCCAGCGGGAGAAGACGCCGCGACGTTCCTGCGCCGGCATCGACGGGAGATCGTGCGACGCATCGCGTACTGGACCGGTGAAAGCACGACGTCGGTGCGCGCCTTCATCGATGCGCTCGCGGAGCGCGCGGAGGCACTCGTACTTCGCGTGCGGGGACTCGAGGCATCGACGCTCATCGAGCTCACGGCGTTCGGGACGGCCGTGATGATGAACTTCCGATACACCCATGCACTCGGTGTGGCGAAGGTAGCGGGCGCGGACCCGAGAGTGGAGGGAGCGGAATGAAGGTGGTGCTGCTGCACACGAGCGACGCGGCCGGTCCGCCGGAAGATCCCGTGCTCGCCCAGCTGACGGATGCGCTCACGCACAATGGACACGACGTGCAGCGGCTGACGGTCAACGAACGCGTCGAGCCGGTGGTGGATGCATTGCACGCGGCCGATCCGGAGCTGGTGTTCAACCTCGCCGAGTCGTTCCGCGGCAAGAGCGCGCTCGAGTCGAACGTCGCGGCGTTGCTCAATCTCCTCGATCTCCGTTACACCGGCTCGAGTCCGGCGGGGCTCCTGCTCGCCGGCGACAAGTCGCTGACGAAGCAGGTTCTCGCCTTTCACGGCATCCGAACGCCGAAGTTCGCCACCATCTTCCGCGGCGCCGTCGATTGGGCTGGCGACATCAGCTTCCCGTTGATCGTGAAGCCGCCGCAGGAAGACGCCTCGCTCGGCGTGACGTCGCGGTCGGTGGTCCACGACGTGAGGCAGCTGCTCGAGCAGATGAACACGATGCAGAGCACATTTCATCAACCGGTGCTCGTCGAGGAGTACGTCGATGGGCGCGAGTTCTATGTCGGGGTCATCGGCAACGCCGAGCCGAGGGCGCTCCCGATCATGGAGCTCGACTTCTCCGGCTTCCCCGCCGATCGGCCGCGGATCGCGAGCTGGCAGGCGAAGTGGGGCACCGATGGTGCGGGTGCCGGCGCGGAGTACGCGGGCACTCGTTCGATTTTTCCGTCGGATCTCGATCCCGATCTCGCCTCGCGGATGCAGGCAGTGGGGGTCAAGGCGTTCCAGGCGCTGCGGCTGCGCGATTACGCGCGCATCGACCTTCGCGTCGATGCCGCGGATCGGATCTATGTGATCGAAGTGAATCCCAACTGCTACCTGGAGCGCGACGGCGAATTCGCGCGCGCGGCCGCGGAGGATGGGCTCGAGTACGACATGTTGGTGGCGCGCATCATCGAGCTGGCATTGGCGCGGTACGCCCGGTAGGGGCCGCGGATTGCCGCGGATGCGGATCCTGGATCGATGCGCGCAACTGCAGATGCCGCGGAGGGCCGCGGATCGACGACAACTGCAACTGCGACGGCAACGGCGGAACGCGGATGCCGCGGATGAAACGCGGATCACCGCGGATCGATCGCGACCACGGAGAGGCTCGGGACGCGAAGGCCTGAGAAGAATTTTTGGGGGGATCGGGCGAGGGCTGATAGCACGAGGCGAGCACTCACGCGAGTGCTCACCTCGCTCGCGCTCGGTGCTGGCCCCGACGCTCGACGCTCGCTCCGCGCCCCCAAACATCATTCGGCCCTGGCGGGTCGGAGGGCTCGTTCCGTCCCGATCGATCCGCGGTCATCCGCGTTGATCCGCGGCTGCTATTGCCGTTGTTGTGGCTGGTGCCGTTGCTGTTGTCGTATCCGCGGCCATTCGCGCGAATCCGCGGTTCCTCGTCGTCGTCATCCGCGGCCCTCGGCGGCCGCAAGCAAAAAGGCCGGCGATCTCCGCCGGCCTCTTTTGCTACCAAACCTGCAACGAATGCGCAGCTTACTTCCGCTTCTTGGCTGCGGTCTTCTTCCGCGCACCAGCCGACTTCCGCGCGGTCTTGCGCGCAGCGGACTTCTTGGCGCCCTTCTTTGCCGTCGACTTCTTCGCAGTCTTCTTCTTCATCGCTGCCATTGTATCATCTCCAGAACTGGAGTGTGGTGCCGGCCGGCCCCCCGGTGGGCCGGCGGCGGAGTGGGCGGGCGCGTGGCCCGCCGCACATCTACACGGCCTCGGAGAGGCTCGTACAGGTACCGTCGCGCGCTTCGAAGGCAGCTGTCGCGATCGCTTCGCCGGCTGCGGCGCCGACGAGCCGCATGGAAGAGTCGATCGCTTTGAAGATGTTCAGCTCGAAGGTGTTCAGCATGTAGAGCCGCGACGTGTTGAAGCCGAAGTTCGAAATGCGGGTGCTGATCGGTCCATCCTCATTCAGGACGATTGTCCGCCCATCAGTCCGACGTCTCGCATCATCCCCGGTCAGTCTCGCGCGGGATCGGGCGTCCCCATCCACCCTGCGCGATCGCACATCATCCCTGCGTCGTCATCCGTGTTGTGCTATCGACGATCATGTCACCGAGTTGTTACGCACTCGCAGGCGACTGGTTCCGTCCATGCAACCGCCGACTGCGCATCGACCAGTGCCACGACCGCCGGATTCCTCTGCATGGACCGTGCACGGAGCGTTCGCATCACGCGGTGCACCGTCGATCTCGTGGTGCACATGTCCATCGAATCATCCATCGAATTATTGTTCGTGCGCGAATATAGGAACGGTGAAAATCACACGCAATAGCCTCGTGCACATCGAGATGACGTTACGCATCGTGAACCGCGGCGCCGGCCGCCGAGTGTGATGCCCACGCCGCATCTGCTGGTCATCGGCGGCGGCTTCGCCGGAGTGGCCGCCGCCGTATCGCTCCGCACGCACGGCGCGGACGTGACACTCATCGACAATCGCCCTACCCTCGGCGGACGCGCACGGAGCGACGTGCTCGACGGCGTGATGGTCGATACGGGCGCGCAGTTCGTGGCATCATCGTTCGGCCGGACGCTGCGACTGATCAATCGTGCGCGAGCGTCGAGTGGCGCGCGCGCCGCGAGTGCGGACGCCGCCGGCGTACCGGCCGGGCTGCACGCGACGCCCGGGCGCGACCTGCTCGTGCGCGAAGGCGTTCCGCACGTGCTGCAGTACGGCTCGGTGCGCAGCCTGTTGGGGTTCGGCGGACTCGGCGCGATGGAGAAGATGAAGCTCGGGGCGTATCTGCTCCCCCTGCTCGCGAGATACCGTGGCGATCTCGCGGCGACGGCCGACGAGGTGCCCGCATCAGTCGACCACGAGTCGGCGCGTACCTTCGTCGCCTCGCGCGTCGACGACCGGTCGGCGGATGTGCTGGTCGAGCCGCCGCTGAACAGCTTCTACGCGACGCGTGGGAGCGAAGCGAGTCTCGCGTTCTTCCTGATGCTCGGGCGGTACGGAACCGAGAGCGCGCTGCTCGCGCCGATCGCTGGATGGTCCGACCTGCTCACCGGCGCGCTCGGCGACGTCGCGTACATCGCCGACACGCGCATCGTCTCGCTGGATCTTCCGGATGCGGGCGGGGTGCTCGCGCGCGCTGCGGATGGACGCGAATGGGGCGGCGCGGGCGCCGTCGTCGCGACTGGACCACGCACGGCGCGCGAGCTGCTCGCCCCGCACCTCGTCGCGCACGCACCGATGCTCGAGTGGTTGGGCAGCGTCCCGCTCCGGCCGAGCTGGACGTTGGCGCTCGTGCTCGACGTGCCGCTCCGTCGCGACGTGTTCGGCGTCTTCCCCGACGTGCGCACGGCCCGCACCGTGAGCGCGTGCGCCATCTACGGAACCAAGCTGGGGCACACGGCGCCCACGGAACGCGACGTGGTGCTGGCGTGGCCGACGCCCGATTGTGCCGAGCGGCTGGCGGGAGCATCGAGCGGCGTCGTCACCGCCGCGATGCTGCCGGAAATCGAAGCGGTGCTCCCGGAGGTGCGCGGGCACGTCACGCGCGCGCGGCTCTATCGATTCGACGAGGGAACGCCGATCGCGAGCCCGGGATTCGCCGCGCACCGCGCGCGCGGCCGGGAGCTGGCGGATCAGCTTCCCCTCCCGATCGCCCTCGCCGGCGACTACCTCACCGCACCGCTCATCGAGGGCGCGGTGGCCAGCGGCGAGCGCGCGGCGGCACGCCTGTTGGATGTCGTCCGCACTGGTGTATAACGCTCGCACCGGGGTATATAATAAGAAGGTCGCACCCCACCTAACTGAAGTGAGTCGCCATGCCGACGCTAACGATCAATGGACACAGCGTATCGGTGCCCGAAGGCTCCACGATCCTGGAAGCCGCCCGCGCCACTGGCGTCGATGTCCCAACGCTGTGCTGGTATCCGAAGCTCCCCATCGTCGGGAATTGTCGTGTCTGTCTCGTCTCGGTAGCCGGTAATCCGAAGCTCATTCCGGCGTGTGCAGCGAAAGCCGAGGACGGCATGGAGGTCGCCACCGAATCGGTGGCTGCGGTAGAGAATAGAAAGGCCGTCCTCGGCATGCTCCTCGAGCGGTACCCCGCCGAGGAGATGCCACCAGACCAGCCGCGCAACGAGTTCGAGCAGTACGTCCACCGCTACAACGTCTCCACCGCCCGCCGCTCCACCCTTCCCCTCCGTTCCGGCGATGAACGCGACGGGGACCCCATGATCCAACACGACATGTCCACCTGCATCCTCTGCACGAGGTGCGTGCGGGCGTGCGCGGACATCCAGGTGGTGGGCGTGCTGGACGTTGCCAACCGCGGCGAGCACGCGGAGATCATCGTCGGTGCGGACGGCAATCCGGAGCACGCGGGGTGCACGTGGTGCGGCGAGTGCGTGCGCGTCTGCCCCACCGGCGCCATCCACGACATCCTCCCGCTCGCGAAGTTCAAGGCGAACACGATGGAGCAGCCGGCGCACAAGGTGCGGAGCGTGTGTCCGTACTGCGGGGTCGGCTGCCAGATCGACCTCGTCGTGCGCGGCAACGATGTGGTGCAGGTGGAAAGCCCGTGGATCGAGGAGAACACGCCGAACATGGGCTCCACCTGCGTGAAGGGTCGCTTCGGCTTCGACTTCGTGCTGCACCGCGACCGGATCATGAAGCCGCTCATCAGGAAGGGATGGGTGAAGCGCGACGGCCGTTGGCACTTCGAGCCGAGCGCGGAGCAGGAGGCGGCGTGGGGACGGCGCGGCGGACCGTGGCGCCTCATCGAAGGCGAGGCGCGCACGCGCAAGAAGCGGCCGAAGTTCAACCCGCTCCGCAAGCAGCTGCCGACGCTCGACGGCCCGCTCGGCGACCCGCGCGACCGCGTAGCGACGCCCGCGGAATGGTACGAGCCGTTCCGCGAGGGGACGTGGGACGAAGCGTTCGAGATCGTGACGCAGGAGCTCGCGCGGCTGCGCGACACGAAGGGGCCCGACAGTCTGGCGGTGTTCTCGTCGGCCAAGTGCACGAACGAGGAGAACTACCTGCTGCAGCGCATCGTGCGCGCGGGGATCGGGACGAACAACATCGACCACTGCACGCGGCTCTGCCACTCATCGTCGGTGAGCGCGATGCAGCGCGCGCTGAACACGAGCGCGGCGTCGGGCTCCATGCGCGAAGTCGAGAACGAAGCGGACGTCATGTTCCTGCTCGGCGCGAACACCACTGAATCGCACCCGGTGTTCGGCGCGGCGCTCAAGCGCGCGCAGCAGCGCGGCGCGACGCTCATCGTCGCTGACCCCCGGCGCATCGAGCTGGCGGAGCGTGCGGACATCCATCTGCAGATGCTGCCGGGGACGGACGTCGCGCTGCTCAACGCGATGCTCCATCACATCGTGAAGAGCGGGCTCGAGAACAAGGAGTTCATCCGCACGCGCACGCACGGCTTCGACGAGGTGGTGAAATCGGTGGAGCGGTACACGCCCGAGGTGGCGGAGAGCATCACCGGCGTGCCGGCCGATCTGATTCGCCGCGCGGCGGAGATCTATGCGCGCGGCCCCAAGTCGACCACGCTGTGGGCGATGGGACTCACGCAGCATCACACGGGAACGGACATCGTCACGTCGCTCCTCAACCTGATCCTCGCCACCGGCTCGATCGGGCGGTGGGGCGCGGCGATGATGCCGATCCGCGGACAGAACAACGTGCAGGGCGCGAGCGACGTGGGCGCGATCCCGATGTCGTACACGGACTACCGCCCAGTCACTGATTCCGCCGTGCGGAAGGCGTACGCCGACGCGTGGCACGTTCCTGAAGACAAGCTCTCGCTCGCCGAGGGGCTCAAGGTCACCGATGTGGTGAAGGCAGGCAGTCCGGTGCGCGGGATGTACATCATGGGGGAGAATCCGATCATCTCGGATCCCGACCTGTCGCACGCCGAGCAGTGGTTCCACGACCTCGAGTTCCTGGCGGTGGAGGATCTCTTCCTCACAGAGACGGCGCGCTACGCGGACGTCGTGCTCCCCGGTGCGTCGTTCGCCGAGAAGGAAGGGACGTTCGTGAACACCGAGCGTCGCATCCAGCACGCGAACAAGGCGATCGAGCCACCAGGCGAGGCGCGGGCCGATCTCGACATCCTCATCGAGCTGTCGAAGCGGATGGGGTTGTACACGCCGTTCGAGAACGCGTCCGATGTGATGGACGAGATCGCGCGCGTGACGCCCTCGTGGACGGGCGTGTCGTACGAGCGGCTCGAGGGCGGCGGGCTGCAGTATCCGGTGCCGGACGCCGCGCATCCGGGGACGAACTTCCTGTTCGAGGATCGCTTCCCCACAACGGATGGCAAGGGGACGCTGGTGCCGGTGGAGTTCATGCCGCCGGCCGAGCTGCCGGACGAGGAGTTCCCGTTCTTCATGAACACGGGACGTCAGCTCTACCACTGGCACACCGGGACGATGACGCGCCGCTCGACGGGACTCGACTCGCGCGAGCCGACGCCGATCGTCGAGATCTCGCCAGACGATGCGCGGGAGCTGGGCATTGCGGATGGCGATCCGGTGCGCATCACGTCGCGCCGCGGGAGCGTGGAGCTCAACGCCCGTATCTCGCCGCGCGTGGCGCACCGGCAGGTGTTCCTGCCTATGCACTATCGTGAGGCGGCGGCGAATCTGCTCACGAATCCGACGCTCGATCCGTACGCGGGGATTCCGGAGCTCAAGGTGTCGGCGGTGCGGATCGAGCCGGTGCGGCCGGCGTACAAGGCGGCGGAATGGGGGACGAGGTCGGAGGCGAGTCTGGTGGCTGGGGACGACTGAGATCGAGTGTCATCCCGAGCGAGAGCGAGGGATCTCTGGCAGCTGTCGTTCCGAGCGAACGCGAGGAATCTGGGACTGTCACGAGGAGATCCCTCGCTCTCGCTCGGGATGACAGCCTCGCGCCCTGGCATCCGCCATCGCTTCATGCGACCTTTCACGCCGCGCCCCTCTCCCGCTGCCGGGTAGACGGGCGCGGCGTCGCGTTCGCGACCCCAACACACCCGAAGACGGAGCTTGAGACCGCGTGAGAGCGCTGGTGAAGGCGTCGGCTGCCCCCGGGTTCACCCTGCGCGAGGTGCCGGAGCCAACGATACGTGAAGACGAAGTGCTGATCCGCGTGCGGCGCGCCGGCGTGTGCGGCACCGATGTCCATATCTACGAGTGGGACGACTGGGCACGGGGGCGCGTGAAGCCCCCGATCATCGTGGGACACGAGTTCGCGGGCGACGTGGTGGACGTCGGCTCGCTGGTGCACGACGTCTGCGTCGGCGACCGCGTGACCGCCGAGGGGCACATCGTCTGCGGGCGATGCATGCTGTGCCGCACGGGGAACGCACACGCCTGCCGGAACACGCAGGTGATCGGCGTGGATCGCGACGGATGCTTTACCGAGTACATCGCGATGCCCGCGACGAACGTGTGGCATCTGGATGATGCGATCTCGTACGACATCGGCGGGATCCACGACCCGATGGGGAACGCGTTCCACACCGCGCTCACCGCGGACATCCCCGGCGCGACCGTGCTCATCACCGGGTGCGGGCCGATCGGGATCTTCGCCGTCGGGATCTGCCGAGCCGCGGGCGCCGCGCACATCATCGCGTCCGACGTGAACGACAAGCGACTCGCGCTGGCGAAGACGATGGGTGCGCACGAAGCGCTGCACCCCAACGAGGTGGCCGACGCGGTGAAGCGCGCGACGGATGGGCTCGGCGTGGACGTGGTGCTCGAGATGTCGGGCGTGCCGGCGGCCATCCACCAAGCGTTCGCGCTCGTACGCCCCGCCGGCCGCGTGCAGATGCTCGGCGTCCCCGCCAAGCCGATGGAGTTCGACTTCGCGACCGAGCTCGTGTTCAAGGGAGTTACCGTGTACGGCGTCACGGGTCGACGCATGTACGACACCTGGCATCAGATGTCGCGCTTCCTTCGCTCGGGCGAGTTCGACCCGACGCCCGTGATCACGCATCGCTTCCCGCTCGAAGGGGCGGACGAGGCGATCCGCGCGATCCGGTCGGGGGAGGCGGGGAAAGTTATCTTCGAAATCGGGTAAGGGGTCAGGCTGTTCTGGGTTGTGGGTTATGGGTTCCGAGTGATGCGCTGTGAGATGCCCGACGGCCTGCACCCACAACACTCACGACCCATAACCCACAACTCACAACTTCCATGTCCCTGAATACCAACTTCTCCCACCAACTCCAATCCGCCATCGAGCAGTTCAAGCGCGATGGCGTGTACAAGCGGCTCAACTACCTCGAGTCGCCGCAGTCGGCGCACGTGCGCATGGAAGGGCGCGGCGATGTGCTCATCCTGTCGTCGAACAACTATCTCGGATTGTCGGACGAGCCGAAGGTGGTGAAGGCGGGGAAGGAAGCGCTCGACAGATTCGGCGCCGGGACGGCGAGCGTGCGCTTCATCTGCGGGACGTTCACCATCCACCGCGAGCTCGAGCAGGCGCTCGCGCGCTTCGTCGGAGCGAAGGCGTCGCTGAGCTACGTGTCGGCGTGGAACGCGAACGAAGGGCTGACGTCGACGATCGTCGAGGAGGGGGACGCGGTGATCTCGGACGCGCTCAACCACGCGTCGATCATCGACTCGATCCGGCTGGCGAAGGCGATCACGAAGTGCACGAGCGCCGTCTACAAGCACTCGAACATGGATGATCTGCGCGCGCGGCTGGAGGAAGCGAAGGGCGCGCGCCGGCGGCTCATCTGGACGGACGGCGTCTTCTCGATGGAAGGCGACATCGCGAAGCTCCCCGAGATCCTCGACCTCGCGAAGAAGTACGACGCCGTTGTCATCATGGACGACTCGCACGGCACCGGCGTGCTGGGCGCGAAGGGGCGCGGGACCGCGGAGCACTGCGGCGTGCTCGGCGAAGTGGACATCATCACCTCGACGCTCGGCAAGGCGCTGGGCGGCGCGGCTGGCGGCTTCACGGCGAGCTCCGAGGCGCTCGTCGACTACCTGGTGCAGCGCTCGCGGCCGCAGCTCTTCTCGAACGCGTTGCCGCCGACCGTCGCCGGCAGCTCGCTCGCGGCGGTGCAGCTCGTCGAGCAGCACCCGGAGCGTGTCACGAAGCTGCACGAGAACGCGAAGTACTTCCGGAACGCCATCACCGAAGCCGGCTTCAAGCCGCTCGCGGGGGACACGCCGATCGTTCCAATCATTGTTGGGGAGACGGCGCTCGCCATCAAGATGAGCGAGATGATGCTCGGCGAAGGGATCTTCGTGACGGGGTTCGGCTACCCGGTGGTGCCGCAGGGGCACGCGCGCATCCGGTGCCAGCTCTCGGCGGCGCACACGAAGGACGATCTCGACTTCGCGGTGCGGGCGTTCAAGAAGGTGGGGGGGAAACTGGGGCTGGTGTGAGAGAGTGAAAATGGAGCGCACGGCGGTACGGCTACGCCCTTGGATGAGGTCGGTATGTCGCGTGGCGGTCGTGGCGGCGCTCGGCACCGTGTCGTCGAGCAGGCCGTTGCTCGCCCAAGCGCAACCCGTCGATACGACGGTCGCTTCATGCGCGCGGACACCCACGCCCATCGGGCGGATGGATGACACCGTGTACGCATCGCTCCGGAGCGTGGGACCGGACACGCTCCCGGAGTGGTACCGTCGCGCGCTACTGGAGAGCTTGATCCAGGACTTCACGCTGCCATCGCCGCTGGATGTTCCTGTCGTCGGTGGCCCGGTCCACGCGCCTGCGCATGCGGCCGAGCACATGCGCGGAGTGGTCATCACCGCACTGGGCCTCGGCGCAACGAGGGGCCGTCACCTGCCTCCTCGCCGCGCTCCGCCACCGCAACGACACGACGAGGACCAGCCCCCCGCCGTGCAGCCAGAATCGGTTTCGGTCGCGATCACCGCCGAAGTCGAGTTCGCCCTGCACCGCGACGGCAGGCTCGGAAGTCCGCGAATCTTTACGTCCTCCCTCTCCCCCACCTTCGACGCGAGCCTGCTGCACAGCGTGCTGGCACTCGATTCGTCAGACGCGGTCTCGGCGTCGAGTGCGCCGATTCGAGACGATTCGCTGGTGCTGATATTCACCGCGCGCGATTCCCGTGATTCCACGGAGCTGCAGGAGCCGCTGTTTCATGCGACGGTGCCGGTCTGGATGATGGACCGTCCCGTGTTTGCACGTCGCAACAACCCCATACCCCAGTATCCGGAGAATGCGGAACGCGCCCGAATCGGAGACGAAGTCTCGTATGCCTTCGTCGTCGACGCGACAGGCGCACCGCGGATGGAGACACTGCGTCTGCTTCACGGCAAGTATCAGGACTTTCAACGCGCGATACTCGCCGTGCTGCCTGAGTGGAAGTTCCTCCCCGCGATGATTTCTGGTTGTCCGGTAGCACAAGCGGTCCGCATGCCCATCAGGTTCCGCGCAGATTACTGATCGGCGCACGCACGGCATTGGCGCGAACGCGCGAACGGCCCGCCACTCGGCGGGCCGTTCGCGTATCCCAGCTGCTGACGATTGACGACCGTCGCTCTCACTCCGCTCGGAGCGCCATGCTCGGCTCGACGCGCGTCGCGCGCCAGGCGGGCAGCACGCTCGCGAGGACGGCGACGACGAACAGTGTGACGCACACGATGGCGAGGAGTGCTGGATCGTGGGGTGACGTCTTGAAGAGAAGCGACGAGACGAAGCGGCCGGCGATGAGAGCGAGGCCCACGCCGAGCACCGCTCCCGCGACGGCGACACCGACACCTTCCCGGAGCACGAGGCGCAACACGTGGCCCGAGTGTGCGCCGAGCGCCATGCGGATGCCCATCTCGTACGTGCGCTGCGCTACATCATGTGCGATGGCCGCGTACAGTCCAACCGCCGCGAGCACGAGCGCGAGTATGCCGAGCGCGGTGAAGAGCGTCGCACCGATCCGCCAGGGACGCATCTGCGGCTCGATCGCGTCCGCGTAGGGCGTGACGTCGGCGTACAGGACCGAGGGATCGACATCCAGCAGCGCACGGCGCACGATGGGAACCAGCCTCGCCGGGTCGCCGCGGCCGGATGCGAACAGAATGTCCGCCGTGTGCAGACCGTGTCCCTGATCCAACGGGATGAAGACCTGCATCGTCGGGTCCTCGGGCAGCAGAGTGAAGCGACGCGTATCCTTCACCACACCGACGACCGTCGCGCAGGGGCCTTCATCATCCAGTATCACGCACTGCCCCACCGGGTTCTCACCGTGCCACAGTACGCGCGCCAGCGTCTCGTTCAGCACCGCCACCGGCGCGGAACCCGCGCGGTCGGCGGCCGTGAAGCCGCGGCCGCGAACGATTCGCATCCCGAGTGCCGTGAAGAAGCCTGGTGATACCAGATACCCGTACGGCACGCCCGTGCTCAGCTCGGGATCCTTCCCGCCGGGTCGATGCGCGCCGAACCCGAACGTTCCGCGAAACGGCGCGCCGCTCGCGATCGCGACGTGCTCGACACCCGGCAACGCGCGAATGCGCTCGATAGCGCGGCGGTAGAATGCATCGAGGGCCTTGTTCTCGAACGCATCTTCCTTCACTCCCGCCAGCCGTACCTGCGCGCTCACCACGTGTGTCATGTCGATGCCCAGGTCCAGGGCGCGCACGTTGTCGAGACTGCGCACGAAGAGTCCGGCACCGACGAGCAGTACCGTGGAGAGTGCCGCTTCGACGAGCAGCAACGCGACACGCGCCTTCGACCGCCGATAGACACCATCGCGGCCGCCGGCTTTGAGCACCGCCATGACGTCCACGCGGCCAGCCTGAATGACCGGAGCGATTCCGACCACGAGCGCGGTGCCGAGCACGATGAGCACGGTAACACCCAACACGCGCGCATCGAGCGGATTCTCCGGCCACACGATGTCCGCGAGCAGCAGCGCCCGAATCGCGCGGCTGGCGCTCCAGGCGACGCCAAGAGCGGCCGCGCCGGCCATCGTCGCCAGCAGGAAGCTTTCGACGAGGAGCTGCGACGCGAGCCTCCCGCGCGTGATGCCCAGTGCGCCGCGCATGGCGATCTCCCGGCGTCGGCGAATGGTGCGCGCCAGGAGCAAGTTCACGACGTTCGTGCACGCGATGAGGAGGACGATCACCGCGACGCCGGTGAGCCACAGCGCGATGCGGGCTTCCGGCGCGCGGGAACCATCGTCTGCCCGAAGGCCACCCACCGATACGAGCTCGACGCGAACGGCGCGCTCCCACGCCGGCATCTTCGGCCTCCAGCTCGCCCATGTGTTGCGGACGATCTGCGTCGCCTCATCGCCGACCGTTTCCAGCGAGATGCCGGGGCGCGGCCGCATGAGCAGGCTGACCCACCACGAACCCTTGTCTTCGTACCAATCGGACTGGAACGCATCCGCAGCGGCGCTGAACGGCACCCACAGATCCACACGCTCCAGTTCGGCGCCGGTGAAGCCGCGAGGTGCGACGCCGATCACGACGTACGGCTGCCCGCGCACCAGAATCTGGCGCCCCACGATGTGCGCATCTCCGCCGAACCGCCGTTGCCACATCCCGTAGCTCAACACGGCGACGTGCTCGCCGACCGGCGCGTGATCCTCATCCGGGGAAAAGAAGCGCCCGAGCAGCGGCTGGACGCCGAGAAGCGGGAAGAAGCTCGCGCTCACCAACCGCGTCTTCGCCTGGACCGCATCCGTTCCACGTCCGAGTGGGAAGGACATCTCGAACGTCACCGCCACGGCCGCGCGGGAGCGGAGCCCATCGCGGAGCGCCGCGTACATCCCGTAGGACGTCTGCCCGTTCGCGGCGAAGCCTGAGGGAGATTCAGGCCACGTGAAGTAGACACGACCGACGTCGTCGGCATCCCGCACGTGCGGCGGCGGACTGAGCATGAGCCGGTCGATGACGCCGAACATCGCGGCATTCGCTCCGATGCCGAGCGCGAGCGTGACGACGATCCCCGCCGTCAGCGCCGGCTGCGCCTTGAGCCCCCGCACCGCATAGCGCAGATCGAACGCGATCGCCTCGCCCCACTCCCGCACCCGCATCCGCCTCGTCCGCCGCCGGTCGAGTGCCACGAGCTCCTCTCGCGCGTCGCCTATATCCCCGAACTCGCGCACCGCCTGCTCGCGCGCATCCGCCGCCGCGAGGCCGCTCGCGATGAGCGCCTCCGTTCGCGCCTCGAGATGAAAGCGCAGCTCGTCGTCCACCTCGCGCTCCACCGACGCGCGCGTACCGC